>JASLZG010000201.1 GCA_030754995.1 Lentisphaeria bacterium | reverse complement strand
GCAGCATAGTGGATCGTCCGAATGCAGTCGGCCGGCGGCGGCTCGGAGCGAAAAACGGTCCCCAGACAAACCCGCGATACTTTCACGCCGGTGTTGCCGATTTCGGTATAGTCCATGGTCAGAAATACCTGTGTTACAGTGATCCGAGGATCAGCTCCAAAGCGCTTACTGTGCCCTTTCTTTACCCCGCCGCAAGCCGCTCCGCCGGCCACTGCCCGGACCGCCGGACGGCTGGACGGCGAAGCGAATTGACCGTCAACCGTCAGCGGCGCAAGAAAACCAGGCAGAGGTTGTTTGCGGGCCTCGCAACGACGTCGCTTCGGTCGAAGCCTGCCGGTTCGGCGGCGCCGGTCAGCAGTTCGCGGACCAGGCCTTTATTGCAATCGGCCGGCGGCGTGTGCCAGGCGCCGCCGGTCGACTTTGAACCGTGCCGTTTGAGCATGTGCGGGGGACTGTATTTCACCTGGATCCCCAAAAATTTCAATCTTCCAAGCCGTAATCGAACTCCAGGGAGAGGGGCATGAAGGCATGAGGCTCAAGGGAAAATCACGATGGGAATTACGCATTGACGTCGATACCGACGGTCACCGCCTGATCGGCCATCATCTGCCAGACATCGTCGGCGATGCGGATGCCCTCGCTGGCCGACTCAATACGCGCATCGGCTTCCGGATCACCCGGCATGCGCACCTTGTCAAAGCCCGGTGCCGGCGGCACCGCCCTCACCTGCTGCGACATCTCCAGCGCCGCGTCCGCATAGCTCTGCATGGAACGGAAAAGATCGGCCTTGACGACGATCATCGTGACGCCCTGGTGCCGGAACATGTTGTCGCCGTGGTTCGGGTCGATGTAATCATCGGAACCGCTTATGATTCGTGCGAGGTACTCGACAGCCATCATCAAGGCATAGCCCTTGTAGGTGCCGAACGGCAGCATGGAACCGCCGTTGTCGAGGACATTTGGATCGGTGCTGGGGTTGCCGTCGGGATCGATGACGAAACCCGGTGCCAGCTGTTCGCCGCGGATCTTCGACAGAAACAGGGCGCCCTGGGCCTTGAACGTCGTGGCATAGTCAAGCAGCACCGGCCGCCCGTCGGGTTCCTGCGAATTCGGAAAGCCGATGGAGATCGGATTGGTATCGAGCACCTTCCCACGACCGCCATACGGAGCAGTGCGTTGTTCCGGCCTGCAGTACCCGGCGCCGACAACGATCGCCGCCATGCCGGCCGCCGCCGCCATCTCGCTGTAGTAGCCCAACCGCCCGATGTGGTGTAACTGCACCAGTGAGGCGATGGCGATGTTCGCCGCCGTTGCCTTCTCGATGGCCAGCTCCATGGCGAACTTCGCAGCAACCTGACCAAACGTCCAGTTGCCGGTGATCAGCGCGCTGGTCGGGGATTCTTCGAGAATGGCGGGCTCCGCAGCCGGCAGCAGTTGACCGCTGGCGATGTCCTTGAGATAAATGTAGACCGGCCGCAGCCCGTGGGTCGCGACGCCGGCTTGTTCAGAGGCGACCAGGTGCTCGGCAACGATGTCGGCATTGCCCTCGGTGGCGCCGGCAGCGAGCAGAACGCGGGTGAGCGTATCGTGAAGTTTCTGAGCGGTTATGATCATGGCAAACTCCTGCCGGGTGACTGGAAAGGGTGGGAACAATCATTCAATGGAGATTACACCAAAATCAGCACTTGGCAAGGTGGCTTGCGCCGATAGCCGCAGGGCGATGCCGCCAGGCGGATTCGCCGGGAATCCGGTGGGCTTCGGCGGCGATCCGGGCACAGCGGCAGATCGCCTCCTGATCACACGGAAACCGTACTCGACAAGGGGCGCCTCCAGTACGGGCTGGTGTCCAACTCAAATCGTTGGGGGCTGGCCGTCTTTCAGGATCCTCTCCTGATCGTCTTCCGGTCGCGGCGGGCTGGGCCACAGGCCGCGGACGTCCTCGCCGCAGATCATCACGCCGGACTTGTTCCAATCCGCGAAGTTCGCGGTGTCGGCGGCGATGTAGCGAATCGTCAGCCCGCAGCGGCGACGATCCGACTGGTTCGGGCCCGAGCCGTGCAGCAGCAAGTCCGAGTGCACCGAGAACTGCCCGGCGGTCATCGCAATATCGGCGAGCGTGCCGTACGCCTCAACCTCGTCGACGGTGAAACGCAGGGCGTTCTGTTCCTCCTCGCGGGTCACGCGGTGCTCGATAGCGCCGTGCAAATGCGACCCGGCCACCATCTGCATGCCGCCGTTCGCGACGTCGGCATCGTCGATCGCCAGCCATACAGTCACCGTCCGGGCGCTCTCGAACGGCCAGTAAAAAGCATCCTGAT
This sequence comes from Lentisphaeria bacterium, assembly GCA_030754995.1. Classification (GTDB taxonomy): domain Bacteria; phylum Verrucomicrobiota; class Lentisphaeria; order JABSQK01; family CAJWLW01; genus CAJWLW01. The sequence continues at coordinate 6,818 of JASLZG010000201.1, read as the reverse complement.
GCCAGGCCACCTGCTTCGTATCGTGCGGCAGTTTGCAGAAATAGTGGGTGCCCCAGCAGGCGATGTCCTCACCGATCAGGTCCTTGACGCAATCGACCAGGCGCGGCTCAAATATGAGGTCGTACATCCAGACGTGTTGCAGGTGCGAGTCAACGACTGACAGGCTGTCGGCACCGTCGGCCAAGGTCGCTTCGAGGAGCTTGTCGAAGCCGCTGCGATAGACCGCGATCTCGTCCGCATCGAAGCAGCTCAACGGGCAATAGTAGCCGTCGCGGTTGTAGGCTTCGAGCTGTTCGATGCCCAGCACCCGGGGCGTTTGCGGCGCCGCCGGGCGGAAGTTCATGTCACGGTCGAGCCCGAGCAGCTCGTCGAACCCGAACAGCTTTTTGTCGAATTGATCAAAGAATGTCCTGGCCATAGCGTCATATCCTACGAGTTGAAATTTATAAATCAATCCGACTGATCCCTGCGCGCCGCCGCCGCCGGGGGTGGCAAACCCTGCAAACTCCAACGACACGCCCTTGATTTCGCACCCCTGAAGCGTGACCGTATCCACCCGAGGCAGCCATTCCTTCCAGTGTCGGCGATTACTTGTTCAGCAACTGCCGGGCAAGCCGAAGCGGATTATGTCCCGCTGCCGAATAAACAATAACCGGAAGAGTTCTAATGAAACTCGAACATCTCGAAACCGGCATCGTCTATCGCAACAAGAAGCCGTATCTGCGCGCGGTCAACGCCTGGCACCCGTCGCTTGCAGCGCTGCCGAACGGCGAGCTACTGGCCTCGTTCGACCTCGGCCAGGGCCCCGAAAGCCTCGACTACCGCACCTGCCTGGCGCGTTCGTCCGACGACGGCCGGACCTGGTCGGAGCCGGTCGACCTGTTCAGCGATGCCGTGCAGCCAACGACAAATTCCGTCCGCATCGCCTGCATGTCGGACGGGCAGCTCACGGCCATGGGCACGCGTCTGTACCGGAACGATGCGGAAGAAGGCATCGTCAACCGCGCCAATCATGGTTTCGTGCCACTCGACGTGATTCTGCTGACCAGCGATGACCACGGCCGCACGTGGTCGGCGCCGCGCGTCGTCGAACCGCCTCTGGAAGGACCGGGCTTCGAGGTCTGCCACAGCATCGTCGAGCTCGCCGACGGCCGTTGGCTCTGGCCCACGGCAACACTTATGGGCTGGAACGGCGAACTGCCGAACGGCCTGAAGTCGGTCGCCTTCGTCTCGCACGACAGAGGTCGGACATGGCCGGACTATCTCGACCTGTTCGACGGTAAAGATGCGGGTACGGTGCACTGGGAAACCTCCCTGCGCCAGATGGAAGACGGCCGGATGGTGACGATCACCTGGGCTCTCGAGGACGAGTCCGGCACAGCCGTACCGACACCGTACCGTGTCTCCGCCGACAGCACGACCTTCACGCCGCCGAAGCCCACCGGATTCCTGGCGCAGACCGCCAAGCTACTGCCGCTCGACGGCGACCACATCCTCTGCGTCTATCGCCGCGACGACCAGCCCGGGCTGTGGGCAACCCGCGCCGAACTCAACGGCAACAACTGGACCAACCATGCCGAGATCCCCCTCTGGCAGGGCGCCGCCTCCGGCATGACCGGCGCCGACAAGACCAACGAACTGAGCGGCCTCAAGTTCGGGTTCCCGTCACTGTTGCGCGTCGCGCCCGACCAGGTGCTCGTCGCCTTCTGGTGCTGCGAAGACACGATCTGGAACATCCGCTGGATCCGTATCGGCATCTGAAGCAATCAACGGCAAGAATTATTGGCAAAGGATTTCCGGGCCGAAAAATTCCTGCCGCGACGGTCGCTGGCAGTTGGGAAATTCCCGTTCCCGCCTCCCTCACACCTGGTCCTGCCCCGACAGTGACAGTGGCAGCGGACACCAGGCTTGAAGGGTCTTTGCCTTGCCTTCCAGCGGCACCACAGCGGCGGGTGCGAGGGGACCGAAGAGCAGCCGCGTTGCCGTCATCGGCGGCAGCCGGAGATCGGGTTCGGCATCAGTATATTCACTGACCGTGCCGTGGTCGCCTACCTGCAACCGAATGGCCTGGTCCAGGCCTTCGATTGCCAGGACCAGTTCCCCGGCCGGCAAGGCCTGCGCCGCGCACCCGAACGCCAATGCCGCACCGGTGACCGCCGGCCAATCATGGATCTGCCAGTTGCCACTGCGCCCCCCCGTTGAGTTTTCGGCGACCGCAGCCAAGGCGCGCACGAAACACGCCGGCAACCGGTCCGTAATCACCGCAACCTCGTCCGGCCCACCCTCGCGCTCGATCAAGGCCCGAACGACAGCGCAGGCGACATCGGAGTTGTCGACGACGAGCTCAACGACCGTTGTCCCCGCCTCGTCGACCATGGCGTATCCGATGATTTTACCGCCGTCATCCCGCGCTACGTGCGCTGTCGCGTTCCAGTTGACGAGGTAGCGCGGGAATGCCTCATCCGCATACTCACACCACGAGATCTGCGAATCGTGCAGACCCTTGAGCACCCGCACTGTCTCCAGGTCGTCGGCATCCAACCGTTCGAGCTGCACCGTGACCGTACGGCCGGCGCCGGTGTGGCGCAGATTTACACGGCTCACCGTCAAACCCGCACGGACGCCGGCGGTCTCCCAGCCGTAGTAGTTGTAGCGCTGTCGCTGCCCGCCCAGGAGTGAAAGATGATAGCCGCCCTCGCGGATGCACTCGGACGCATGCTCCATCAGCCTGCCCATGAGCCCCTGACCGCGCAGCTCGTGGCCGGTCGCCACACCGCCGACCCCGGCAACACGCAACACGGTGTCGCCGAAGTGCCAGGTGATCGGGAAAACTCCCACAATCGCAGCAATGCGTCCGGCTCTGCGGATCGCCAGATTGCAGGACATCAACGCATCGGTCGGTTGGTAAATCAGCGGTAGAAGCTGTCGGAAGGAGTTGACCGCAGAATATCCGAAAGCACCATCGAGAAACTCGATCAGTTCCTCGAAGTCAGTTGCCGACAAGCGTTCGATTTCGTCGTTCATGGCAGCACTCACTTATTCTTCGGCAGCACGCCGGTGAACCAGCCGAGCAGACGCCGGCGGCGTTGGTGACAGTTGTCGGCCTGGTCGCCCTTGAACTCTGGCATGGCGCCCCCGCCTCTTCCTGGGGCGCTGGTGCAGGGCCCGACGGCCCAGGTGGAGACAGAAGTTGGTGTTCCCGCCACAGCCGGTGTGCACAGGCATGGACTCCAACGCCTCAATGTACGCGCCCAAACGCAATGATCGAATTGTGAACTGCCGCCACATGTAATTCGACGCCGTAACCAGGCTGACCAGCCACGGCCATGCGTAGTCCCGAAATAGATGCCGGCAGGGCAGATTACGACCGCCCCGAAAACCTCCGGATGGCCGCCGGAAACGTGAAATGCGCCGATACCGCCGCGCGAAACACCGGCGACCAGGCCGGCAGCAGTGGTGCGGCATCGGCGGGACGATGCGTCCGGGAAATTCGCGGCGCCAGCGGCGGGATCTCCGGGTTCACTCTTCTCCAAATGCCGACTGTATACCCGGTCGACATGGGCGCCCTCGGCAGGTTCCTTCGGCGTCACCTGTGCTCGCCGGTCATTGTGGTCTTCGAGTAGTCACAATGCCACGCCAGTTCATGCCCCGCCTTGAAGCCCTGTTCGCGGCACGGCGTAAATTTTTATCGGTGCGGTACATTCCAGCTTCACACGGAGTCAACTCAACATGAAAATCGTATCTTTCGGGGGTGGCTGCAAGGTCGGCCAAGGGGACGCCGACGTTGTCAAAAAAGCCGGCGGCGAGTTCGAACTGCTGCCGGTGTTCAATGATGTCGACGCTGCTGCCGACCGCTATCGCGGCGTCACCGCCGCGCTCTTCCGTCGTTTCACAGTCAGCCGTGAAACGCTGTTGAAACTACCCGACTGCATCGCGGTGGCGCGGTACGGTGCCGGCCTCGAAACCGTCGACCTCGAGGCGGCAACCGATCTGGGCATCTTGGTGGTCAGCAATCATACCTACGGACCGGACGCCGTCTCGAGCTGGGCAAAATCACTTTTCCACACCGTGCGTGGGGAGATTCACACCTGGCACCAGACCGTGCTGGACGGCGACTGGCACGACGATTACCCGATCATTTCGAAACCGGTCAGCACGCTGACTGCTGGCGTCGTCGGACTCGGCACCATCGGACAGACACTCGTGCCGCAGTTACAGGGCGAGTTCAAACGAGTCGTTGGTTATGACCTGTACGCGGACAAGTCGGCAGCCGTGGTGAAAGCCGGATTCGTCGAACTGATGGACGATCTCGAATCGCTGCTGGAGGTGGCGAACGTCGTCTTCATCCACTGCGCCCAGACGTCGATTACGACCAAGATGTTCAATAAGTCGGCCTTCGAACGGCTGCCGCAGGGCGCCTACGTCATCAACTGCGCACGCGGCGGGCTGCTGGACGAAAAGGCGCTCTTGGAGGCGCTGGAGTCCGGGCATCTCGGTGGTGCGGCCATGGACGTTTACGGCCAGGAACCGCCGCTCCCCGACTCGCGCCTGTTCGAATATGCCCGGACACATCGCAACCTGCTGTTCAGCCCGCACATCGCCGGCCTGAGCACCGAACAAGCCCGCCTCAACCTGAATGCGCACAGCGCCGAGGTGCTGGTCCGGGCGGTTCGCCTGCAGCAGGACCCGGATCTCCACTGGCAGGAATGGCCCAAGTCCATTGCCAATTTCTCGATGGTCGATGGCCTTCCGGGATACCGGGACTGGAAAGCAAACGCCCAACCATGCATGCGCTGGCGACTTTTACAGGCAGGTGCGCTGTAGCATTGCCTGCGGTCAGGTGCCAGGGGGATGAGCCGTCTGCAGATGCGGATCGGCCGGATTTCTCCGGCATAATCCAGCCGGGCGCACCGCCGAACTCATCGGCGTTGCCGGGGTTCCCGCGGCAGTTTATGCAGTTGCGCACTGCCCGCAAACGTACGTCGCCTGCACGTTCAGATCGTCGTCCAACAAGACGATGTCCGCCTGCTTCCCCGGCGCCAGGCTGCCGAGCCAGTCATCCATGCCCGCCAACCTCGCCGGGTTCAGGCTGGTCGCGATGGAAGCCCGCGACAGGCTCATGCCAGTGAAGGTGATCAGATTTCGCAGCGCCTGGTCGGAAGTCAACGTCGAACCGGCCAGCCCGCCGTCGTCCAGGCGGGCGCCGCGGCCTTCAGTCGTTGTCGCCCAGATGTCTTCATCCAACAGGAATCGGCCGGGCGGCAAACCCGTGAACTTCATGGAATCGGTCTCCAGAAACAACCGGTCGGCCGGCAGTTGTGCCAGCAGCTGCACCTGGATCGGATCGGCGTGGACCCCGTCACAGATCAGCCCCAGGCAGATCCGCGGCTCCGCCATCAAGGCGTCCGGCAGTGACAGCGGGAAGAGGCCGGCCTCAGTCGACTCACCCGGAATCATCACGTCGAAAATGTGCGTCACGCCGGTGATGCCGCGGTCGGCGTAACCGCGGACATCTTCCGGCTGCGCCCGTGAATGTCCCAGGTGCAGGCCGATGCCGGCATCACGGAGAACCTGCATGAACTCCGCAGCACCGTTGAGCTCCGGCGCCACCGTCACGAACTTCAGTTGACCCGACGCCGCCTCCAGCATCTGTTCCGCCAACGCCGCGGACGGCATCGTCAGGTTCTCCGGCTTGTGCGCCCCCGGCGCTGCAAAGCATGGACCCTCGCTGTGGATGCCGAGGCATCGGGCGCCGCTGCCTTTATCGCAATCAGCCAGTTTCTGCAGCAGCGGCAGAAGGTCCACCTCGGTCTTTGCAAGAATCGAGGGTACGAACGCAGTCACGCCATGCTTCGGCAGCGCCCCGCTGTTGTCAGCAATCGCTGCAGACTCCCCGTCACTGTACAGGTACGGGCCATAACCGTGCGTCAACGCGTCGATCATGCCGGGAAACGCGTAACAGCCGCCGCCGTCAATGGCCGTGGTGCCGTCCGCAACAGGCGACGCCGGATCGATGAAGCTGGTGATCGTGCCGGCGTCGTCGATGAGCAGGTCACGCTCGCACATGTCGTCGGGGGTGACGACTCTGACATTGCGGAATACAGACGGCATGCGTGGCACCGTGGTTTGGTCGGCCGGCGGCTCGGTCAATTCCCCCGGCAGTTGCTCACTGCCAATGGTCGCACAAGGGTTTCGATATGCCGCACCATAGCGGCGATACAATACCGTGGGAAATTGATGCCGTCGAGGGTGTGGAAATGTCGAGCTCCGGCAATCCGGCACAGAGGTCGAAACCTGCAGTGCTGATTTTCCTGCCCGGTGCCAATTCCTAGCTTCGCGGCGCGGCAGGCTTCGGCTTCCCCGCGTGGTACTGCACGATTCCCGTCAGCTCTTCCATAAACTGTTCCGAATTCTCCTCGCGCAGCCGCGGCAGCTTGCCGTTTGGCATCTTCAACAATCCCGTCTCGGTCTCCAGCAGCACCTTGCGGTCGCGCACCGCGATCCCATGAATCCCCGCCGACAACGCCAGCAACTTCAGCCGCGCCACCTCCAGCATGTGCGTCACGACCGGCGGCACCGGCCCGAACCGGTCGCGCAGCTCATCGGCGAAATCATCGATCTCCGCCTGCTGCCGGAAGCCGCTCAGCCGGCGATACAATTCGATGCGCAGGTCCTCTTCGCTCACGTAGCCCGGCGGGATGGCTGCCGCCACCGCCTCCTCGACATCTTCGAAGCCAAACACCAGGAAGTCCAGGTTCAGGCTGACTTCGCGCCGGTGAAAAACCTGCTGATCACGCAACCTGCCGACGGCCTCCTTC
>JASLZG010000200.1 GCA_030754995.1 Lentisphaeria bacterium | reverse complement strand
ATCTACCGGCTGGACGACTGATGGATAAACTATTCGATTTCTCGGGACGACGCGTCGTCGTAACCGGCGCCAGCCGCGGCATCGGCCGGTCGATCGCCGAGGCATTCGGCGAACGCGGCGCCGATGTTGCCGTGCACTATTGTTCCTCGGCCGACGCAGCGGCGGAAGTTGTCGACGGCATCACCGCATCCGGTGGCAGGGCCTTTGCGGTTCAGGCAGATATGCTCACGGCAGACGGCGCCGCCAAACTCGCGGATGCCGTCAAGAACCACTGGGACGGCCTCGACATTCTGGTCAACAACGCCGGTGATGTCATTGGACGCTCGACATTGGCCGAAGCCGATGACCGGCATATTGAACAAACGCTCGGCCTGAATTTGAACAGCGTCGTCGACCTTACCCGCCGCCTGATACCGCTGCTCGAGAAGGGGCAGGCGCCGGCCATCGTCAACATCACGTCGATCACCGCCTTCAACGGCGGCCAGGGCGGCGTCAGCGTGTACGGCGCGGCCAAGGGCGGCATCCTCGGGCTCACCCGCAGCCTGGCCGGTGAACTGTGCCCGACGATCCGCGTCAATGCGGTGGCGCCCGGGGTGATCATAACCGATATCCACCGGCGCACGACGACCCCCGAGCGCATGGTGCAGATCGCCGAGAAAACGCCGCTGGGCCGCAACGGCGATCCCGACGAATGCGCCGGCGCCGTCCTGCTGCTGGCCGGTGCCGGCGGCTCCTTCATCACCGGCGACGTCATCCATGTCAACGGCGGCCTGTGGATAGGATAACCGTCCCACAGCCGAATGTCCCGGTCATCCCCGGTGACGAACTCCGGCAGTAGGCGCGTGTGGTTCACGGCGGCGCCGCCCGAAAACGCCGTGCAATGAACGGCCGCCGAGAGCCATTCCACTTCATCCCGCGTCCATCAGCCCTTTCATGTAGCCGACCGCCCACAACCGCCCCAGCATGGTGTACCCGGCCAGCTCGGTCGATTCGCCGGCCAGCACCGGCACGTGGTCCGGGCGGATCGGGCCGTCGAAACCGATCTCGTCGTACGCCCGGATACACGCCGCCATATTGGTCTGGCCGCTGTCGTGCCAGGCCTCCGTGAACTTCGGCACACTGCCGACAACATCGCGGAAATGAACAAATCCGATGTGATCGCGGAAGCGGTAGATGTTCTCGACGACGTCGACCCCCATGGAACTGAAAACGCCCTGGCAGAAAGTGATCGCGTTGGCCGGGCTCGGCACCAGCTCGACCAGGCGCTGCAGCTCGTCCGGGCACGTCATGATCTGGGTGTCGCCGAGAAAGGGTGACATCGGCGGGTCATCCGGATGCATCGCCAGCACCACACCTGCGGACTCCGCAACGGGTATGATCTGCCTGAGGAAATATTCCAGATTCTCCCACAACTGCGATTGCGTCGTCGGTTCTTTGCCCTCATTCCAGGCGTGATCCACTTCACCTTTTACGTCGAGCAACTTGACGCTGTCGACATGGTCGATATCGAACTGGCTGACCAGCGAACCGCCGCGATCGGACACGGCGACGCTGGTACGGCTCCAGTCACCGCCCGGCATCCAGCAATAGCACCAGACGGGGATCTCGAGTTTCCCCATATTCTGAAGCATGTCCGCGACGGCTTCGATCTGGGCATCGCGATTGGCACCGCCGTGGATGATGTCGTCCATCAGCACTTCGTTCTCGATCACCGACAACCGCAGACCGAAGGACGCGATATAACCGTGCATCTTCTCGAGCACCTCGAAACCGGGCCCCGGATAATACGTCACGATATCGGTGACACCGATCTGCCGGGCGAGAATAAGTTTCTCGTCGGTCAACGGCCGGATGGCAAGGGCGATTCGCATGGTTACACCGGGACCTCACACATGAACCCGGCTTCCATCAGCTGCCGCTTTTGCAGGCCGACGCCGCAGCCGGCGGCAAACGGTTCGCGGCCACCCGGCGGGATCGCCGCAAGCACGGTATCCAGGAGTTTGACATGGTGGATGACGGCGAAGCTGAACGGCGAGCCGGGATTCGATTTGATGAGTTCCATGACATTTGCTCGGTATGGTGTGGCGGCGCCTGGAAGGACCGCCCCCGACCGTTGATGAGAACTCTACAGTACGAATTCAAAAAAACGAAAATAGATGCCGCACTTTTCGCCTGGACGGCCGAAGCCGGCCATTCCACGGCATGCCCAGTGGCGAAATCGCCGCCGACTGTTATTTTCATGTTCCATGAGCACAAGCACGATTCTCTATCTGTCGCGCCAGGATGTTGAAAGCCTGGACTTCTCGATGCGCGAGATCATCGATGCCGTCGAGGCGATGTTCTCGGAGAAAGGCGAAGGCCGCGTCGAGATGCCGCCGAAGCCGGGCATTCATACCCGGCCCGACGCATTTATTCACGCCATGCCCGCCTATATCCCGAGCCTCGAAGCGGCGGGTGTGAAGTGGATTTCGGGCTACCCCGGCAACCAGCAAAAACAGTTGCCCTACATCACCGGGCTGCTGCTGCTCAACGACCCGGACACCGGCCTGCCGACCGCCGTCATGGATGCGACCTGGATCACCGCGCAAAGAACTGGCGCGGCCACGGCGGTCGCCGCCAAACACCTGGCGCGCCCCGACAGCAGCAGTGCCGGGATCATCGCCTGCGGGGTACAGGGCCGCAGCAACCTCGAGGCGCTGTCCTGCATTTTCCCGATCAGCAGCGTCAAGGCCTACGACATGCATCGGCAGGTGGCGGACCAGTTCGCCGCCGACATGGCGCCGATCGTCGGTGCCGAGATCGAGGTGGTGGCGACGCCCGAGCAGGCCGTCGTCGATCTCGACCTGGTCGTCACCAGTGGCCCGATCCTCAAGCACCCGCAGCCGGTCATCGAGGCCGACTGGCTCGCCCCGGGCGCTTTCGCCAGCCCCGTCGACTTCGATTCCTACTGGCAAGGCCCCGCCCTGCAACAGGCCGACAAGCTGGCGACCGACGATCTCGCGCAGATGGACTACTATCGCAGCGAAGGCTATTTCGGGGAGACTCCGCAGCCATACGCCGACCTTGGCGAGATTGTCGCCGGCCGCAAGCCCGGACGCGAGCGCGACGACGAGCGTACCATCAGCGTCAATCTCGGCATCGCGCTGGAAGACATGGCAACTGCCATTCGAATCTATCGGCGGGCGGTGGAAACCGGGGCCGGCACGCAACTGCCGCTGTGATGGAGCCGACGGATCGAACGCTGCTGCTTGCATAACAACTGCACCAACCTTACCTTTCCACACCCCCGGCCTGGCGGATCAGATTGTTGCCGCAGAACATCGCGCTGCACATCAGGGATATCGGATCATGGTAAAGTTCATCGGATGGATACTCGCCGTTTTTGTGATCGCCATGTACTTGAGCATGTCCTCGGCCACGAAGAAGAAAATCGCCGCAGAGCAAACGCTGGTTGACAATGACCTGGACGGCAAGAAAAAACGGTCCAAGAAAAAACTGGACATACACCGGGCCGAACTCCAGGAACTCCAGCTATTGTTGGCCGACGAGATCTCCACAACGGCCGAGCTGCAGGCCGCCTCCGATCAGCTGAAGGCGAACCTCACCGCCGCCAGGGCCGGCAACGAGGAGTCGACCGGGCGCCGGGAGGAACTCGATATCCAGAAGGGGCAGCTGAAGAGCGAGCAGATCGACGGCAGACAGAAGCTGGCGGTGGTGAGTTCCTCGATCGCGCGCGCCGAGAAAAACGTCGGCAAACTGCGCCAGGCAATCAAGTCGGTGACACCGAAAGAATAGATTCGTCGCTATGGCATCGATCAAACCAAGGATTCCGGCCGTCGGGAGACGGGGCAACAAGTCGCCGGTGGCGACCACGTTCGCAGCGCTGGGCTGGCTGCTGTTCCTGTTCTTCTGCTGGAAATGCACCAGCACGCTGTCCCATAGGCGTGAGAAGATCGCGGAGATCGGGGCGAATCACGCCGAGCTCCACAAGGCACTGCAGGCGAGGATCAACAAACAGAATTCGCAAGTGAGCAGCATCAAACTGAAAGCCGGTACCGATATCAACGACAACAACACTGAGCAGGCCAAGCTGATTGGGATAAACAACGCGCTGCAACCGCAGCTTGAAAATGCCGAGGCCGAGGCCGCCGATCTCAAGACCGCATTGGCGATGCTGGAACAGGAAATCGGCGGCACCCGGGATTCCCTGGCCGTTTCCAGCGAGAACCTCAAGGGCCTCGAAACGAAGCTCAACGAACTGCTTCAGGAAAAGGATAAACTCATCGACGATTACGAGCGCCGTTACGTGGAGATGAAGGCGGTCTACGAAGTCAAGCTGCGGGCGGAAGACGCCATGCAGCTCGGGCACTTCTACTCTTCGCACCGCCACACGCCGTTCGCCCCGGCCGCCGCGTTCTTCACCGGCGAGAAGCTGTACCAGACCGAGGACTTTCCGTTCGCGGAAAAGCATTACGGCGAAATCCTGCGGCGCTATCCCAAATCGGAATACGCCTCCTACGCCATCGAACGCATCGAGCAGCTCAACAAGCAACAGCTGTACCAGCCGCAGGAATTTGGATTCCATCCCTGGCGTATTCTCAGCATCATCGACAATCCGTGACCAAGCCGCGAGCCTCCCGCAACCGCACGATCGTTCTCAGCGCCGCCGACCACGAGCGGCTGAAGCCGCGGCTGCGAACTGCACAACGCCGTTTCGAGCTGGATGAAATCCGCAACCGCACGATCTGCGGCGACACCCTCGAAACTCTCGATGCACTGCCGGATGCCGCCATCGATCTGCTCTTCGCCGATCCGCCGTACAACCTCGACAAAACGTTCAACAGCCTCCGCACCAAGGCTGTCGACACGGAAACCTACAGCGCCTGGCTGGATAGCTGGATGGCGAAACTGCCGCGGCTCATGAAGCCGAACGGCAGCCTGTACTTCTGCGGGGACTGGCGCTCGTCTGCCTCGATCCAGGCCGTCGCCGAGCGCTATTTCAAAGTGCAGAACCGCATCGCCTGGGAACGTGACAAGGGACGCGGGGCGAAGGCCAATTGGAAAAACACCTGTGAAGACATCTGGTTCTGCACGATGTCCAACTCATGGACATTCAACGTCGACAACGTGAAGCTGCGCCGCCGTGTCATCGCCCCATACACCGACAGCAACGGCAAGCCCAGGGACTGGCAGCAGTCCGACGCCGGCAATTATCGACTGACGCATCCGTCCAACCTCTGGACTGACCTCACCGTGCCCTTCTGGTCGATGCCGGAGAACACTGATCACCCGACGCAGAAACCGGAGAAGCTTCTGGCCCGGATCATTCTCGCCAGCTCGAATCCAGAGAATGTCGTCTTCGATCCGTTTCTCGGTTGCGGAACAACATCGGTGGCGGCGAAGAAACTGGGCCGCGATTACATCGGCGTGGAGATTGACGAGACCTATTGTCTACTGGCCGAGCATCGCCTCGAGCTGGCGGAATCCGACCGCACCATCCAGGGCTACGAAGACGGGGTGTTCCGGGAACGAAATTCCTGACTGCACGAGCCGCCGCGCTGGTGATCCACGGCGCCCGGGAAACGCCCTATTCTTCGGCCGCCCGGTGGTCCTTGAAGAATTTCTGCAGCAGTGCCAGGCATTCCTCCTGCAACACCCCGGAGACCACCGGCACATTGTGCAGCATACCGCTGAATCCGGTGATGTCGATGGCACTGCCGGCAGCGCCGCTGCGCGGATCGGTGACTCCGAAAACCAGGCGGCCCAGGCGGGTATTCACGGCGGCACCGGCACACATCGCACACGGCTCCTTGGTCACGTACATCGTCGCCTCGACCAGGCGCCAGTCCTGCAACTGCGCCGACGCCTGGGTGATCGCCAGGATCTCCGCGTGTGCCGTGGCGTCATTGAGCAGCTCGACCTGGTTATAGGCCCGGGCAATAACCTGGCCGTCGTGCACGATCACTGCGCCCACCGGCACTTCCTCCGCTTCGAAGGCTTTCTCGGCCTCGCGCAGTGCCATGCGCATATAGGTTTCATCATCCGGGGAAAGCAGGTTCATGTCGAAAGATAACCTGTTTTCGCAGCGCCGGCAATACCCTGGCAGCTGTCGTTCGCCGAGCGCGTCTTCCTTCACCGAAAGTCCCGGCTCTTTGTCTTCGGCGCCCGGTAGCCGAGGCGCGGCCGCCACAGGCTCTTGACCACGATGTGAACGACGTTGTCTTCGACTGCAACTGCCCGGACACACCGAGAAAGGACTCGGTACGCATGAGCACACGAAAATTCCCGACGGCCTGCGGCCATGGAATGAGATTGACCAGGCCGGCCTCGTGGATGGCGGTGATCGCGCCGGCCATTTACAGAACTCGAACGACTACGGTTCCAGACGGACCGACTTCAGGTAAGCACGGCGCTTGGAGTTGGACAGGGCGTCCCATTCCTTGAGGAAATCCTTTTTGCCGCCGGAGCCAAATTCCCTTTCGATCTTGGCCAGCGCGTCAGCTGGAAACTCGATTCCCTTGTACTGCTCCTCGTAGGCTTTCAGGTGCATGCTGACATCGACCCAGTGCGCATCACTGCGCTCGAGCTCGAACGCCTTGAACGCCGAATCGACGATCATGTTGTCGGGGCGCTTTTCCAAATGCAACAGTGAAATGACGGAATTGTCGATCTTGAAAATCCGTTCCGGCACGAATTTCGAGGTGTAGCGCGCCGACGCCGACAGCCGGATCTCGTCGATCAGGCTCGCGGCATTGGCTCCGCCTTCGTCACTTACCAGTTTGTAGCTGCCTTGGAACTGGGCGTTCTTGAGACCGGACTCGGCCACCAGCGCGCCGTCGATATAGAGCCGCAGCGACCGCTGGGTCATGGACGCGTCGAAAATGCCGGCAACGTGCATCCACTGGCGCGATCGCGGCACAACTACGCTCGGGTATTCTTCATTTGCACCGTTGACAAAGAATTCCACGGCGATGCCGCGAGGCACCGGCTTCAGCGACAGCCGGAACGCTTCCGTGCTCCCGGTGGACATCAGGGTCGTGCCGACCATCTCCTTGCCGACGATCGGCTTGATCCACATTTCGACGGTCAATTTCTCATCGACGCTGTTGAAGATCCCGGGATTCTCGATTGTCAGATTGTGCCGTGGTCCAACCTTCAGTGCCCACCGCGCGGATTCCGGCGCTTTGGTCACGACGATATCGGTATCATCGATGTCCTCGACGACCACTTTCGGAGTTTTCGACTTCCCATCCGAAGTATCGGCATCCTGCATGAGGTTGAGCACGAAGAAAACGCCGGCGGCAATGACCAGTATCGCCGCCGTGGCGCCGATGGCAATCATCATGATTTTCTTCTTTTTCTCTTCGGCGTCCTCGAGCTTGACGCCGGGCCGGCCCTGGCCGATTTCGATGACCGGCGGCGCGACGTCCGCGTCCTGGGTGTCTTTCAGCGCCACGCCGGCGCTTGGCGGCGCACTGCCCCCGTCGTCGGGATCCGGATCCGGCCCCGGCGCCGGATCCGGCCCCGGCGCCGGATCCTCAGCAGGGGCGGAATCGCCGCCCTCGTACTGGTTGCGCTGGGCAACATTGATTACCTTGGCGCTTTCGGATAAGAACTGGTCGTCTGGCAAAAGGGACAGTCGATCGATGTCTTCCTTCGGGATCCACGGCATCAGCATTTGAATGTTGCTCAGCGGCAACCCCAGCAGTTTGGACATGCGGTGCGCCAGATTATCTCGCTTTGATTGGTCGGTATCAGCCATTTCCGTCACCTTCGATAAGTGTACGTTCGATGATTCGCATCAACATGTGTTTCATTGCGGGTATATTAAAACCCCCGTAGTCAATTGGCAAGTCGAGGCGGGCGCGATTATGGTTCGGCTTCTCGTTCTCGCCTTGACGGGACGGCCCGTACGCACCAGGCCAACCAGTTTACGGAGCATAAACTCAATGGATTTCCTTGGCGACCGTTATCTCATCGAAAGCGACACCGGCCGGGTCCTGTTTCAACTGATCCGCGATCTGCCGATCATCGACGCCCACAACCATGCGGACGTGGCGGAAATCGCGGCAAATTACAACTACGAGGACATCTGGCAGGTCGAGGCCGCGACCGATCACTACGTGTGGTCGATGCTGCGCAAGCGCGGCATTCCCGAGCGGTTGATCACCGGCGACGCCAGCCCCGAGGAGAAGTGGCTGGCCGCCGCCGCCAAGTGGGACGAGCTGGCCGGCAGCCCGACCTACGAATGGGTGCATCTCGACCTGTTCCGCACGCTCGGTATCCCCGAACTCATTCGCGAGGCCAGCGGCAAAGATATCTGGGACCGCTCGAAGGCACTGCTCCAGCAACCCGGCATGAAACCACAGGCGCTGCTCGGGCAGATGAAAGTCGAAGTCATGTGTTCCACCGACGATCCCATCGATCTGCTCGATGACCACAGGCGCCTGGCCGAAAGCGACTTGCAGACCCGCGTCTATCCGACCTACCGCCCCGATCGCGCCATGAATATTTTCAAACCCGACTGGCGCGACTACATCACGCTGCTGGAGAAACGCGTGAACGGCAAATTCAAGAAAATCGAGGATTTGCTCGACGCCCTGCGCATCACCCACGATTACTTCGCCGAGCACGGCTGCGTCGCCACCGATCACGGCGTCGAAGTGCCCTACGCCGTGGATTTCAAACGGGAGGACGCCGATGCCGCCTTCTGCAAGGCCTACAACGGTGAAAAGCTGTCGCAGCTAGAGGAAATCCAGTACATGTCCTGCATTCTCGACGCCGTCGCGGCGCTCAACAGCGAGAAAAACTGGGTCTTCCAATTCCATATCGGCGCTGTACGCAATGTCCGTAATTCGTTGTTCGACAGCTACGGTTCCGACAGCGGCGGTGATCTTTCCACGCACACCATCGACATTGTCGCGCCGCTGCGCGATCTGCTGAATCGCTACGACGGCCGGCTCAAGGTCGTTCTGTACTGTCTCGACCCGGGGCACCAGACATCGATCACGACGCTGGCACGCGCCTTCGGAGCGACCGTCAATGTCGGTGCCGCGTGGTGGTTCAACGACGCGCCGGGCGGCATGAAGCGGCACCTCGAATACATCGGCGAAGTCGATCTGCTGGCCAATTTCGCGGGCATGGTGTCGGACTCGAGAAAAC
>JASLZG010000001.1:30795-63997 GCA_030754995.1 Lentisphaeria bacterium | reverse complement strand
AAGGCCACTTTTCTGCGGATCGTCATCCACCGCCATGCCGACCTTGCTGAGGATCACAAAATCATCACGATGTCCGGCAATCGCCTTGCCGATATAAGACTCCGACAACCCGTTCGAATAGATGTCCGCGGTGTCGATGAGGTTAATGCCACGATCGGCCGCCTGCCGGATGATGGCGATCGAGCCTTGCTCGTCATTGTAATGATTGAACGTGGCGTGTTGGCCGAAGGTGTTTCCACCCAGTCCGAAAACCGAAACCTCGAGCTCGGTTTTTCCCAGCTGCCGATACTGCATGGCTGTAACTCCTAAAGGCGGCGGAGCCGCAACCGGGATCGAACCGCGGATGAACACGGATCATCCGTCAAGACATCGGTTCCTATCCCCCCGCTCCGTCGGGTTGGGTGGTACGTAGACATTGCTTGAAGCACGGGTGTTTCCACGGTTGCCCGGTACCCTTATTCTGGGTACGCGCGAGTGCCGGCGCCATGACTGCCTGGCGCATCCCGGGCCGCGCTCAACAGGCCGAGGCCGGTGTTAAACTCCTTTGTCAAGACGGTGGCGTCAGCCATTTTCACGCCGGTGGAATGGCTTGTCCAAGTATAACGTTTGGTCAATTAGTATCAAGGAACGAGGGCTGGCATCGGCAAGTTTTCCCGGCCATGAACCGCCCCTCGCAGGTGGTGAATATTGCACCTTGGCGATAACATGATAACGCTGTCACGTTTCATTCCAGCCGGCCGATGAGACTGCTTGGCGGGGATGGCTCCCCGACGTTTTATGCCAGGGAACGTCGTCTCTTTCCGGATGGCGCCGCGCGAAAGCACCGAACCTTGTTGATGTAAACGATTTCGTGTCCCTTCACAAGGACCAGGATGTAAATAGGCCTCACATCTCTTCGTTCAAGCCGCCGCTGCAGGCGCGGCGGAGAGTGCTGGTGCTGCCGGCACTTCCCCGCCGCGTTAGACCGGCTGCATTCCGCCGCGATTCCTTCCAGGCAGACGTGATACTGTCGTGATAAAAGCTCTACAGTGAATTGCGAAACGCTTTCCCCGGGTTAGAATCTCCGGTGGTGTGTCTTCAGGCTCCTTTGTGAACCAGGACTGAATCCCGTGAACGTTCTGCAAATGACCCGCGCTGGAGTGCTGTCACTGTTAAGTGTGTTGACCTACCCCTTCTAGAGTTCCATGCCAACGTTGCGCCACGAGCAGATTGCTGAGATCGACCGGACGAGCCGGCGGATCTTGAGTGAGATCGGAGTCCGTGTGGATGACGATCGTTTAAGGCAGCTGGCCTTGTCGGCAGGGGCTGGCCAGGGAAGCACGAATGACCGTTTGCTGCTGCCGCCGGAAATGGTCGATGAGTACCTGGCGCTGGCGCCGCCGACCGCCCGATTCGCCGATTGTCGCGGCGGCGTCCGCGAGTCCGGGACCGGCTCACGTCCGACGTTTTGGACCGGCGCCGCATTGAACTGGATCGAGGACAATCGGGTCCGTTCCATCGTCAGCAAGGACTTGGCTGACATGGCGCGGCTGGCCGATGCGCTGCCCAACGTGTCGGCCGTGGTCGGCACCAGCATCGAGGACGTCCCGCCGCCGGCGCGCGATTTCGTCGGGTTCCGGATCCTGGCCGAGAACTGCGGCAAACATCTTCGGCCGCTTTTGTTCACCGCCGCCGGCGTCGAACCGATTCTCGAGATGGCCCAGGTGATCGCCGACGGACGCACACTGGCCGAACACCCGCTCGTGTCGTTCGGCTATTCCTGCTTGAGCCCGTTGCACTGGTCGCAGATTTCGGTTGAACTGTGGCGCCGATCGTCGGGGCACAAGCTGCCGTTGATGCTCAACGCCGAGCCGATTGCCGGTGCGACCAGCCCCGTGACCCTGGCCGGCAGCGTCGCGCTTTCGAACGCTGAAATCCTGGCGGGCGTCGTGCTGGTCCAGCTCCTGGAACCGGCCCGTCCGGTGATCCACAACCTTGGTTTTGCACACACGATAGACATGCGCAGCGCCGCCTGCCTCTCGGGCGCCCCCGAATGCGGCTTGATGGCCCACGCCGGGGCCCAAATGGCAGCCCACTACGGCCTGCCCAGTGCCGCGTGGATGTGTACCGACGCCCTGATCGACGACGGCCAGGCGGCACTCGAAAAGACCATGATCGGTTTGGTGCAGGTGCTGGCCGGCACGAATGTCATTTGGGGCGTGGGACAATTGGAAACGCAGAAAGCCCTGTCGCCCGTGCAAGCGGTAATCGACGATGCGCGTGCGGACATGCTGCTGCGGATATGGGACGGGCTGTGCGTGGACGACGAGAACCTGGCCTACGAGGCGATCCGCGACGTGGCGACAGGTGGCGGCGACTTTCTGGCCCACGACCACACCCTGCGGCATTTCCGCGAGGCGTTGTCCGAGTCGCCGCTGATGGCGCGCACCCAGCGCGAGACCTGGGAAGCCGCCGGATCGAAACATCTCAACCAAGGCGCCGCCGAACGAGCCGAGCAGATTCTCGCCCAGCCGCCCGTGCGGCACTTGAGCGATCAGCAGTCGCAAGAACTCCGCGCCATCGAGCAACGAGCCTTGCAGCGTTGCTGAAGCTGACCCGGCTTTACGAGGCGGCATACCAACCGAAATCCCTTTTCACGTGGTTTTAATATGGCCCTGTTGACGTTTGACCCGTACCAGCACCACCGGCAGGTGGCCGAGCTTTGGGAGCGCGCCCTCGGTGATTGCTACCCGGTCACCGACCGGGTCCTGCGACCCCGCCTGTTTACCAACGACCATTTTGAACTTGGCGACGCCGTCGTGCAGTTGGACGGGGACAACGCGATCGGTTTCGGCAACCTCGAGATCAACCGCCGCGCCGGGCGGCCGCCGGACAGCGGTTCGATCCAGGCCGTCCTCGTCGACCCGACGGCCCAGCGCCGCGGCCTCGGCAACAGCGTCCTGGCGGAGCTCGAGCAGCGGGCCCGTGATTGCGGGATCGACACCGTCACCGTCAGCCGCGGGTTCTACCGCTTCTGGACCGGCGTGCCCGATGACCTGCCGGGGGCCCAGGCGTTTTTCGCGGCCAACGGTTATGAACGGATCGCCGACGTCATCGACATGTACGGGTCGCTCGCCGATTTCGAGATGTCCCGGGAAAGCACCGCCCGGCTGGCGGACATGGGCATGGCCGTGGTGCCGCTGACCGACACCGACCTCAGCGGTGCCTGCCTGCTGCTCGAGCGGGAGGCCCATGGCAAGTGGCTGGATTCGCTGCTGCTCGCGATGGTTCATGGGGATGCGGAAAACATGCTGGCGGTCAAGCACGGCGCGGACGTCGTTGGCTGTATCCAGACCTTCACGCCGGGCAGCCGGTTCCGTGGACCCAATGTGGTCTGGGAACGAATTTACGGCACCGACATGGGCGGCTTCGGCGCCGTGTCGATTGCCGAACAGTTTCGCGGCCGGGGCTTGGGCACCGCCATGTGCGAGAGCGCCGCCGCCCATATCCGGCGGCAAGGCGGCAGCGGTTGCTTCATCGACTGGACCGGCCCGGCACTGGTGCCATTTTACGGTGCCGTCGGTGCGACCGTCTGCTCGAACTCCGGCATGTACGAAAAGCCAGTCGGCTGAACCGCCAACAAAGACGGTCAGCACAACAGGGCCGGACTCGGCAACCGCATGGGCATCGTGAATGACGGTTCGCCCTCAGCCAGCGGCGCCTCCCGCCCGCGCCACGGGCCAGAGGAAGCGACAACATGTCCGAACCTGCGGGGCCAGGGCGGCCGGCATGATCAGGTCGTCGGCTCGATCCCGTCGCCGGCGCCTTCACCCCGGTGGTCGCGGCTGGTTCTTCCACCCCTCGAACGGCCCGGCGGGTTCGCCGCCGGCACCGCCATCATGGACCGCTGGACAGGGTTTTCCGAGCCGGCCGCCATTCTTTTTGGAGGCCTGTGATTTCGACTGGATTGTCGAGTATAATAGAGCCGGCTTCATCGCCTGCCCCGAGACAATGAAATTTCGACAACTGGGAGAAAAATGATGTTCACGTGGTTCACCGAAGCTAGTGATATGAATCCTGATCCTCAAAGCGGCGCCAGGATCACCCGCTTGACGACTGCGGTTTGCCACAACAACAACATCTACTGCGAGCAACCCTACTGCTCCAAAGACGGTAATCGCGTCACCATCGTGCGCCAGTCGGGAATGGATTCGTGCCGCACTACGCAGCGCATGTTGCTGGTGACGGATCTTACTACCCTCCTGAGCACGCTGGTCGAGGAATGTATCGATGATATGCCCTGCACAGCCGCCTGGAGCGGATACATCTACTACATGCGCCAGGGGCATGAGCTGGTGCGGTTGTCACTGGACACCCTCGATAAGGAGATCATCAGCTCCAGTGTCACTTTTCCCCGGGAAATGACCCTCAGTTCGGTTTCGCCGGATCAGCGTTACCTCGTCGGCCAGGCGGTGCTCTCCGGCCCGACTATCGGGGTGGTGCGCATGGACCTGGAGTCGGGCGAATGGGAGGTGATTTTCGAGCATCCCGAGATCGTCAACACCCATCTCCAGTACAACCCGGTGACTGGCAAAGATCTCATGGTTCAACACAATCGCGGCTCGAAGATGGCCCCGGACGGGACGATCACCAGCCCCGGCGACAGCGAGCAGGGAACGACCCTCTTCGTCCTCGATGCCGAGGGCGGCAACCTGCGTCCCGTCCCCGCCGGCGAGCCTGTGACTGCCGGCCTCACCGGGCATGAGTGCTTTGTCGCGGATACCGGGCGGGTAGCTTTCACAGTGCTTGCCAGTGCCGACGGTTCCCTCGATGCCCGTTATCCGCAGGGGAATCTTTTCACCGCCGTGCCGGGCGATGAAAAACCGACAGTCTTCGCGACGCCCGACCATTATTTCAACCATCTCTGCGTCTCCAGGTGCGGCAGATATTTCGTTTGCGATTCTTATCCCGATGGTTTGCCGGGGCGCACTCCCCTGGTTGTCGGCAACTTTGAGACCGGCAAGTATGCCGAGCTCCTCGAGGATATGCCGGGCATCCTTGCGGGGGCGCAGTACACCCACCCCCACGCTTATTTCACGACGGATACGCGGCACGTGATATACAATGCCGATCCCCGGGGCGTCCCCCACGTTTTCAAGGCCGAGATACCGGACGGGTTCCTGGCGAACCTGGATTGACGGGCCGCGCCGAAACAACTTTTCATGTTGGGCGTTCATGATTTGTTCACTTGACAAATCCCGGGGGGGAAGATTGACCTGGAACGGCCCAGCGGTTGCATGAGTGCTGCATTCGCACTATTTCAAATATATCACTGACTGCCACCAGGGGAGGGGAAAGGAGCATGAGGGAAGACGCAACGGCATCGACGCCGGCGGAAATAAGGGTTGGTCAAGCGACCATTGAACTGTTGTCCCGGGAAGACCGGTTCCCTGGTTTGGGCAAGATCACCGTCAACGGTGTCACAATACGGTCGGCAACCGTCCCGCTGAGACCCGACATCATGACGCCGGACGGCATTCGGTACGACTCGTTCCGCCTCGACGACGTGCAAACCGACGGCGCCGATGTCGTGCTGCTGACCACCGCCTTCGGCAGGCAGGGACTGTTCGGGGAATATCGCGACGAGTACGACAGTCAGCTGGCCTGGCCGCGGGTCGAAGGCGGGCCCTTCGAGGATAGCGTCGAATGGCGGTTCAAGCCCGAACAGCTTACCCTGGACGGCGTGCAGTACGACGGTTTCTCCTACGCCTTGAGCTTCCGCAGCGATCAGCGGTCGATCCACCAGATCACCATGACGGCGACCTGGGAGCTGGGCGGGAGCGCCTCGGGGAACACGCTCCTGAGCCAGGGCCAGGTGAACCCGCCCGTGTACTACTGTGAAAAGGACACCGACTTTACCACGACCTGCTGGCGGCAACTGGGCCAGGCGGGCAACCCGCATGGGGTCTCGTTCCAGTTCAGTTCACGCTACAGCCCCATGCAATGCTTCGATTTCCAGTATGGGCCCGCAGGCTCCCTGCTCGGCTACTGGCCGGAGTTCGTGGACGTGCATTCGATGATCCAGAAGAACAAGGGCGAGGACGTCGTCTTCGTGCTCGACAAGTGCCTGCAGCTGCTGGGCCAGGACCTGGTGTTCCCGCGCAAATGCATCCTCCTGGCGCCGCCGCCGCCAGGTGGGGGGGCGCCGGAGCACCTGATGCATGACCGCTGGCTGCGGGCCCTGCGGCATGCGCAGGGGGTGGTGCGCGCCGCCTTCGATGTCAACACCCCCTATCTCCTGCCCGAGTGCGGGCTGGCCTACCGGCCGGAGCTTGACGACGACGGCAAGCTGCTGATCTATATCGCCGGCAAACCGTATGCCCCGGAAAACGCGCTGGCCGGCTGGGCGGAACACCTGCCGGACCTCGCGGCGGCCGGCGTGCGTCGCGTGTTCCCTGAGCCGATGGGTGAATCGGACATATCGGAAAACGGCTACACCTACAAATTGCAGAGCGGGATTCACGGTGACCTGGTCACCAGCTCCACCTGCAATTGCTGGCGCTATCGGATGGCCGAATTCTGGGGCGGCTGGGAGGCGTGGGAAGCGTTCTACGCGGCGGGTAAGGCTGCCGGGCTGGAGATCGGCCAATGGGTTGGTGGGCAGCTCTCGCCGAATGCCCCGATCTTCAAGGAGCATCCCGAGTTCGCCTGCCGGGCCGTCAACACGCGGCCCCACTCGGGCGGCCCCCTCATCAATGTCACCTGGGGCCTCAACTGGAACGCCGCCTGTGACTGGCTGCTGGAGTCGTTTGCCGAATGGAAACGGCACGGGCTCGACTATGTCTTCTTCGACTCGATCGGTAATTTCGCCATGATGGGCGTCGATTACCAGGCCGGGATGCAGCCGAATACCGCCGGCGTCGCCCGTTTCATCGGCGGCCTCAACAAGATGGGCGTCAAGGCGATATCCAATGAAGGAATCGGCCCCATGGGCTTCGGCCGTTTCGGCATGGGCGACAACGTGACGGACAACCCCGCCGCGACGCATGCCGTAGCCGGTCAGAACGACTGGTCCTGGTGGGTCGGCCACGAGGACATGCTGGTCGGCACACTGCCAATGGTGCACGTACACCCGAGCCGGACCGGGCAGCAGGTGAAGGAGCAGTGTTTTCGCGCCCTGGCCAACTACTCGCTGCTCATGCTCGGCGAACACGAGGACGATATCATTGACCAGTGGCCGAGCAACCTCGATGCGATGACAAGCTACTACCATACCTTCAACCAGGTCAAGTCGTTTATGGAGACGCGCCGGTTGCTGCCCGACGACCATGGGGTTGAGTGGCAGGCGGCGGCGGGCCGCGTTCTGTTCGCCTACGCGGCGTTCGATTATGAGCTGCCGGACAGCGCTCGCGTCGAGCGCATTTCCGGTGAATCCGCCACACCCGAGGATACCCGCGGGACGCTGAGAACGGAACCCTACACGATCTACCGGATCACCGGGGCACCGTCGTCGGTGTGATCTGCAGATCGATGCTCGTCCAACCACCAGCGCTCTCAGAATTGTCGCGCCGCACCACGAAGACCAGGAAGCGGGCATTTACGAAATCCTGGTGCCGGAGGCGTAACAAGCCGGGCGGCGATCCGAATCCGTCCTACTTGGCGCCAACGGAGATCCGCACTACTTTGGAGCCTTACAGAAACATCAAGGAATCGACATGAGTGATGATGAAACAAACGAACCGGAGAATCGCCGGGCTGCCGGCATTGGCTCATGGGGAACCGTGCAGTGGGATGACGGCACTGTTTCAACGGAACGCCCGGAATTCGCGCTCGAGGGGCACGCCGATGAGGTCTACCATGAACCGCGCATACCTGGACGGCAAACGGAGCCGGAGTATTGCGCCTTTCTCGGGCAGTCGCGGACGTTCAACCGCGCCATGCGCTGGGCCGCGACGCCCAACCGCACCGTCCTGGCGTATGAAGCCGCCGGCAATCTCGAGCTCACCGGCGAGGCGCGGGTCAGCGACTGGTTCAGTGATCCGGCCAATCCGCTGCAGCATGCCGGTTCCGAACTGACGTTCGAAAAGCGCTCGGCCCGGCAGCGGGAAGTTGTGGCGTTGCCCGAGCTGCAGGTCAACCTCGACCAGCATCCGATTCTCAGTGTCACGGTCAGCGACGCCACCGCGCAGTGGCAGGTATGTGTGCTGGTCAAGAGCCGCACCGGTCCGCCCCTGCTGGCCAGCAACTGGCACACGGAGCCGGGCGCCGTGACCCTGGACCTGGCTGCCGCCATGGCAGCCAAAGGTTACGCGCACCACTTTGCGGCGGTGCATATCGCCGTCGGCCTGTGGACGGAAACGCCGGAAGCCGAAGCGTCCATCACTTTTGCCGCAGCGATGGCGGGGCACGCGGCGCTGGTGCCCTGCCTGCCGGTCGTGCGAACGGCACAGAATATCGAAAAAACAGGCATGCCGATCTCGGCTGTCGTCATCGGCGCGGACGGCCAGGTCCCGGATCCCCAGACGGTGCAGGTGACCGCCAGGTCAGGGGACCACGTCGCCGAGCTGATTGCGCTCGACGGTGTGTGGAGCGGCTCCTTTACCGACTTGCCGGCGGGTGAACACGAGGCGGAACTGACCGCCGCCGGTGCCATTGAGGCGACGAGCTCACTGGTGCTCCGGGTGACGGACGGCATTTTCCTCAGCTATGAATCGGCGGCCCACAGCCTGGTCCGGGACGGCAAGGTGCAGGGGCCGCTCAGCGGCTCTGCCGCGGACATGGCATTTGTCCGTGACATCGGCACGCCGGAAGAAACACTGGTGCAGGGACAGGCGGAGCTGGACGCTAATCCGGAGGCTGAGCACTGGCATTACTGGGACGCGATGACCGAGGCGGAACTGACCTGGCGCTTCGAATACCTGCAGTCGTGCGGCTGGGATCTGATTCACCTGCTGGTCGGTTGGGGTATCTGGGAAAAGCTCGACGCTTGCGGGCACATCATACCCCGCGCGGCAGAGCAGTTGGCGCTGGTCATGCGGGTGGCGGCGCGCCACGGCCTCGTTCTGGAGCAGGCCGTTTCCCACTACCCATACGGCACCAGTCAGACGCAGGGACACCAGACACCGGTGCTGCGCCAGTATCTCGAGGCGGGCTTCAAGGACGAGGACTGGACGCACCCCGGCAACGGGTCGCGGTTCGATGAACTCTTTCATGGGTACCTGCAGGATTTCGCCGACATGTACCGCGACGAAACGGCACTCTTCTGCGTCTCGACCTCGGGCGAGGGTGACATTGCCGCCGGCCCGGAGCGGGTCAACGACGCCTATCGTTTCATGCAGAAACAGATGCCGAACCACATCTATATAATCGAACCGATCCACCGCCTCTTCGACCTGCCGGACGCACACCGGGCGGCGTGGATCGTCTATGAGTGGACGGCCGGCTTCCCCGAGGGCTGCCGGACCGACGTCGCCTGGGAAGCGGAGCTGGCGGGTAGCCGCATGTACTGGATGGGCATGGAACTGAAGCCGGAACTCGATCTCGCCATCGAGCTCAAGTTCCTGCAGCTCGGAGACTACTTCATGGGCGAGGGCAGCTGGCCGTGCCCGCACCTGTACAAACGGTTCATGGGCCAGGAGGATACCTGGTGCGGTACCGGGCACTATCGGCGGCGGCTGCGCGACAATCTCTATATCGGGCTGGTCCATCGTATCCCGCTGCTGATCACCTGGGGCGAGCAACATGCCGAAGACGAACGGATAGTGTTCCGCCAGGTTCGCGACGCCGTCGACTGGTCGCAGGCGTTCCTCCAGGCACCGGTCGCGATCCGGGTCGATGGCACGAATGTCGGGAGCGGGCCGGATGGTTTCGACGGCCGCCTGGTGTTGGAGGAATACGAGGCGTTCTTTTCGGCACTGCCGCTGATGACCAGTTACGTGCAACCGGGCGACCCGGAACCGGCCGGCGTCACGATGCTCGATGCGACCGAATCCTACACCGCACCGACGCTGACCGACGACGTTCTGTCATCCGGGCCGCTGCGTGTTTCAGCGGACTATCGGGCGAGCTACCTGTGGTCTGCGGACCGGCAGACGCTGATCGCCTACTTTTACAACTGCACGAACCACATCGTCCGTGACGGACACGTCTATCTCGCCGGCAACCTCAACCGGATGCCGGAGCCGGCGGCATGCACGATCGACCTGCAGAACCTGCCGGCGCAGCCGCTGCTGTGCCAGGTCTTTTCGCTGAATGAAAAACGCTGTGTGCGAACCGAAACCATCCACGGCTCGAGCGTCATCGACATGCCGGAATCAGACGACGACTACCTGGTGCTGGTGTTGCCCACGGAAGCCTAGCCTGATGCCTCGCGGCACCTGAAAAGCATCAATCCGGATGCCGTTCCCATGGGATGTCTCCGGGGCGATGGCCGACACACTTTTCGTCAATCATGCCGCGCTCATCGAGGATCTTCAGGAAATGCAGACGCCGCACGGCGTTGCCGCCCCGGCGCAGGAACATCGGGATTGCGGGCTCAACGCGATCGATGGCGGCGTCCGTGTCGCCGGTCATGACGGCCAGCGCCCAGATCGAGAAAAAGTCCATTTCGCGATCGTCGTTGACGGCGATTGACCCGGGATAAAATGCCTGCTCGGTCAGCTTCACCGCCAGCGCGCGAAAGTCCTCGTCGCCGGTCTGCTGCCACAGCCGGAAGAGCCCCGAAAAGGTCGACCAGTCGCCGTAGCCGGTATACAGCTTTTCCGGGTGTTTCCGTTTGTTCTGCGGGTAGGGGTATTTGAATGAGCCGTGTTTCTTCACGCATTTGAGAACAAAGCCGTCGATGATTTGCCTTGCCGCCTTGATGTATTTCTTGTCGCGCGTCAGCCCGTAGACCAGCGCCAGGTTGACCAGCGGCATGCCGGCCTCGCGCCCGTCAGCAAAGCAGTCGAGCTTGTTGGCTGCCCACCACACATGATTATCGCCGACGCTGACCACGGCGTGGCGGGCGCGCTCGTCGCCGCTCAGGTAATAATAAGCGAGCAGGCCCTCGACCCACTGGTGACTCGGGTAGACGTTGCCGATGAAATGCTGCGAGGTATGCGGAATCAGCCCGCCGCGTTGGCGTGGGCGGGTGCTCCACTCGCAGAAGTCCACTTCCATGTAGTGCCGAGCCGCTTCCTTGCCGAAATCCCAGGCATACGTGTGGCCGGTCCGCAGGAAATGCTGCAGTGGAAAGAGAACCTGGCAGTCGTCCTCGTTATTCTCGCACTGCGTACCCTCGGCATTGACCAGGTCGGCGAAGTGAAACATGCCGATCGCCGACTGGCGGTCATAGGAATGTCGATTCGGGTTTCCCGCCTGCGAGGCCGGTTCGAGGAGGTTCTCGAGCAATGAATATTTCTCGGGTTGGTACTTGAGGAAATGCTGGCAGTCCAACACTTCACAGAAGGCCGGCCAGGCGGGATCGAAGGAGACATCGACCGGTTCCACGTAGCCGTATTCCCAGCGACCCTGCAGATCGGAAACCTGGTTCATAGTCATCGCCTTGGCCGCACCCGTCAACCAGATGATGTGACTCTTGCTGACCCCCTGGACAACCACCATCGGGTGGGACCACTCCGGCCAGATCGAGTAGGTGATGACGTTTTCATCAATGGCGATGGATTTTGGATGGAGCTGGCGAAAATGCTCGAACGCCGTGGCCACCGTGAAGCCTTTTTCCCGCCAGCCGATTATCGGTGTCACGGAACGTTGCGCGCCGACCCACGAGTGGGCCCGGAATCCGCCCGTGTAATCGGGCCGCATTTGAACCGGGTATTCGGTCCAGTCTTCCCTGAAGCTGTCCACATTGCGGATGAAAACCTCGCCGCCGGCGCACGGATGCGCGACCGCGGCACCCTCGAAGTTCTGGGCGTAATTGTCTATGTCACCGACACTGCTCGCGACGATCTCGACATTCTCCTCGACCTTGATGTTGCGATGCAGCATGTCCTCGCCGTGATGCCGCTGGCCCAGGAGCTTCGTCGCGCCGCGATCCATCAGCGTCGGCATGACCAGGCACATGGAACGAACGTGGATCCGGTCTTCGCTCGGTTCACGACAATAGAACGTGTGCTCCATCTTGATGTCCGGACTGCCCGCCGTGATGGTGAAGCGCAGGGCAAAGTCCATGAATGTCGTCTCGTCACGGGCGGCGTGCTTGCCCTCCACTTTAATCTCGGTGCGCAATCGATTCTGATGCACGACGGTCACACTGTAGGCGCCGCTGAGGCTGGCGCGATGGATTTTTCCGCCACCGTCCACGACCTGAAGGTCCACGAGAGTCGACTTGTCGACGATGACCTTCCCGTCGATGACCAGCTCGTGGATCAGCGATCCGCCCGAACCGTTCACGGTGATCCTGCTGACGCCGTTCGAGACGGTTACCAGCCGCCCCTTCTTCCGCAGGACCACGGGGTTGGTCACGGCAGGGCGCCGCGCGGGTTTGGGCCAGACGGTTATCGTCGTCGCCTCCTCGCCGGCGAGCTTGAGCAGAATATCCATGAGCATCCACTCAACGCTGCCGTCCGGCCGGCGCTGCAGGACCCTGCATTCGCTCGGCAGCAGTTTGCCCTCGGCGTCCCTGGCCGAGGCGCCCTGCGCATCCTGTACCGCTCCCGGCGGCATGGGTACACCGCGTGTCATTACGTAGTGATCCAGTTTCGTCAGTGTCTCGTTCTTAATCTTCAGCGTGCCGTTCTTCACAGGGACCCCGGTATGTTGAATTTGGAACCAACAGAATACTAAATGGAGCAATGACAAAAATCAAACACCCCGGGGCACGGATTGCCTCCTGGCTTGTCGGCGGTTTTCGAACTTCGTGCTGTTCGAGGGAGGCAATCTGCATTGGCACTTTGAACCCGTCCGCCGATGGCGTACGTTTAGCCATGTTTAACTTTGCATTCATCACCGATCCGCAGATCGGCATGGCGAGCCCGAACGGGCTGGAGGCCGATGACTCCGCCCGGGCACGGCTGGACAAGGCGGTCGATTTTATCAATGCCAACGACGATGTCGAGCTCGTCATTTTCGGCGGCGACCACGTCAATCACGGCGACTCTGTAGAGCAGCTTGATGTTTTCCTGGCCGGTGCCGGGCGCCTGAAGGTGCCGTGGTACGGGGTGTCGGGGAATCATGACCAGCACGCGGTTTACATGACGCACGAGGCGACGCCGAACCGGTTCACGTTAACCCACAAGGGCTGTTTTTTCGTCGGCTTCAACGCCTCGGCATTGCGCGGCGACCTCGAGGCCGAGGCGCAGGCGGAGGAATGGGCGTATTTGCGTGAGACGGTGGCGGCGGCACCGGCCGAGGCGACTCATCGCTTCGTGGTCATGCACTGGCCGCTGTTCACACAGCATCCGGACGAGGAGGAGTGTTACTGGAATATGCCAAACCGCCATCAACTGGTGCAGTTTTTCAAGGAGAGCAAAATCACCTGCGTTCTCTGTGGCCACTGGCACCAGGACGTCGATGGTGTCTGGCAGGGGGTCCCCCTGGTCACCAGCATCGGAACGTGCCGCCAGCTGCAGTACCCCGAGGAAACCGCCTTCAAGCTGGTCGCCGTTTTCGACGACGGCTTTTCCGTGCGTCGCGTGTCCGTAGAAACAGTGGCTTGACTGTCCAACGTGAAACAGTAACATCGACTTTTAGCGAGGAACTCATGAAAAACCGATTGAAGCAGGGGCTCTGTGCCGGTGAGGTTGTGATCGGCGCACAACTTCGATTTGGCGCGCCAGCCATCGCCGAGCTCTTTGGCAAGGCGGGATTTGATTACGTGATCATTGACACTGAGCATGCGCCGCAGACGCCCATTGGCGTTCAGGCACAGTTGCAGGGCCTGGCCTCGTCGGAAGCGACACCGATCGTGCGCGTACCGAATAACGATCCGGATGTGATCCGGCTTTACCTCGACATGGGAGCGGGAGGCGTGCTGGTGCCTTTCGTCAACAGTGCGGAAGAAGCCCGCCGCGCTGCGGAGGTCTGCCGGTACCCGCCACAGGGCAACCGCGGTTACGGCCCGGCACGGGCGGCGGCATTCGGTTTTGATGCGGACTACTTCGACGAGGCGAATGACAACGTCGTCTGTCTCGTGATCATAGAAACGGCGCAGGCGGTGGCCAACATCGACGAAATCCTTGCCGTCGAAGGTGTGGATTCGTGTCTCGTCGGCCCCTTCGACCTTTCCATCTCCCTCGGCATCCCTCAAGAGTTTGAACACCCCCGCTTCAAGGAAGCGGTGGAAACCGTCCTGGCGGCGGCCCAAAACGCAGGTGTACCGCCCGGCATGGATGTCGATGCTATTCCCTGTACCTCCGAAACCTTCGATGCACCGATTCGAGATGGCTATAAGATGCTGCTCGTGGACGGTGACGAATGGATGCTGCACGCCGCCTGCAAGAACGTGATCGACTGTTGTGAGCAGTCGAAAGAGTTGTTGAAAAGTTGAAACATGCGAAAAGTCAAGACGCTTTACGTGCCGGAGCTGTACTGCGACCCGTTCTGGCAGGAAGACATAATCGAGCAGGCGGGTGAGCGCCACGACCTGTCGGTATATGACGCATCCAAGCCGGTCGCACCCCAGTTCGACGGGGTCGAGGTCGTGGTCGACAGCGGTGGCCGCGGCACCCGCGAGATGATGGACGCGGCCGGGGACTGCAAGCTGTGGCAGATCGTCTCAAACGGTGTCGACCACTGCGACATCGAATACATGCGGCGCAAGGGCTTCATGATGACCTACTGCCCCGGCGCTCATAGTGGCACCGCCCTGGCAGAGTGCGCCATGATGTTCATGCTGTTGCTCGCCCGCACATTCAATGAATGCCAGGAATATTTCCAGGACCGCAAGCTGTACGCGCCCATGGTCGGTGACGTGGCGGGTAAAACCGTTCTGATTGTCGGGTTCGGGGCCAGCGGCCAGGCCTTGGCAAGGCGGGCAAAGGCCTTTGACATGCGAGTTTTGGGAATTGACGTTCGCCGGATCGGCCAGGAGATCATCGACGATATCGGCCCTGACTTCATGGGGACAACGGATGACGACCTGGACCGGCTGCTTCCTGAATGTGACTATCTCTCGCTGCATTTGCATCTGCACGAGAAAACGCGACATATCATCGATGCCCGTCGACTCGGCCTGATGAAGAGGACGGCCTGTTTCGTCAACGTTGCCCGCGGCGGACTGGTGGACGAGAAAGCCCTGCACGATGCACTTCTCAACGGCCGGCTTGCCGGCGCCGGTATCGACGTCCATGACCCGGAACCCACGGACCCGAACCTGCCGGCCTACCAGTTGCCGAACGTGTATGTGTCGCCTCACGTTGCCGGCGAAACCTGTGGCACGGCGGTGAAAAGGCACGCGTCCATGGTCGAGAACATCGATCGGTTTGCCGAGGGGCGTGAGATCCTCAATCGAATCGATGAGCAGTTGCCGGTTTGATCCATTGAATGGAAGCCATCTTTATGAGCGAACATCAAGACCCGCGTGACGTCGTCGTCATTCTCTGCGACCAGTTGCGTTGCGATTTCCTGTCGCTGTATGGCTGCCGGGCCATTCCGACACCGAATCTCGACCGGCTCGCCCGCGAGGGCGTGGTCTTTGACCGGGCCATCACCGCCTCGGCGGTCTGCGGCCCGGCCCGCGCCAGCATGATGACCGGATTGTATCCGGCGCAGCACGGTGTGTGGACCAACGACCTGCCGTTCCGTCCCGGCCTGCGTTACCTGCCGGAATGCATGAACGAGCTGGGCTACCACACGGGCGCCTTCGGCAAACTGCATCATGCACCTGCCCTGGATGCCAAGGGGTTCGGGACGGCGCGGCAGATGGAGGAGGGGCGGCTCGGGGCGGACGAGCCGTATTTCAAATGGCTGCAAACGCGGCACCCGGAGGTAACGGACATCTGGAATACCGATTACACGCCACAGACCATGCAGTTCCGCTTTGCCGCCGAGGAACACTACGAATACTGGATCGCCTCGCAGGCGATCGACTGGATGGCTTCGATTGCCGCCGATCAGCCGCTGTTCGCCTGGGTATCGTTCCAGGGACCGCACGGCCCCTGGAACCCGCCGCGCGAACTCCGCGGCTGCTGTGACGCGGCGCTCCTGCCCCGGGTGCGAACCGACAAGGAAGGCGGGGCCTCGCCGATCGAGCAACACCGGACCGGGCAGGATCCGGAGATCGTGGCGCCGCCGCTGGATCCGGTCCGGGACAATGAGGCTATCCGCGTTTCCTACGCCGAAATGATCGCTTTCATCGACCGGCAGATCGGCCGCGTCCTCGATGCCCTGGAGAAAAACGGCCGGCTGGAGAATACGACGATAATATTCTCCGCCGATCACGGTGACATGCTCGGTGACTTCGGCCTCTGGGGGAAGGGAGCGCTCTCGAGGAGTGCGCAGCTCAGCGTGCCGCTGGTGATCGCCAACCATCCGGATCTGACGCCAGGCTCAAAATCAGAGGCGCTCACCGGCAATCTGGACATCCCGGGGACGGTGCTCGACATCGCCGGGGCACCACTGGAAATCGGACTTTCCCGCTCGCTCCTTGACCTGATGGGGCCGGAGCCGAAACAAGCGCGCGCGGCGAACTTCTCCGAGCTCGGCGACGGTATTAAAATCGTCGAGACGGCGGCGTATCGGTATTGCTACTACCCATTCTCCGGCTGCGGAGAACTGCTGCGCCTGGACGGTTGCGCGGACGAGCGGGTGACGATAGAGGGCAGTGCGGAGTATGAGGCGAAGGAGCGGGAGTTCCTCAAGCATCTGCTCGATTTCGAGGCGTTGAAAAACGGTGTGCTGATCAGGGACGCCGAAATGCCACCAACGACGCGGGCCCGAATCCTTCACACCCTTTCGACATCCACAAACTCCGCAAGGTCGGGATGGTGGAATGACCCGAGATCAATGTTCTCGAGTAAATCGTAAAAGCATTTATCCGGCCTGATCAATTGAATTCCGGTTGGTCGCCATTAGTGTTTGCCGGAAAACATGCCTCTCCAGCAGCATGTCCAAATGACCCCCATTGTTGGGGTGAACTGCCACGTATTCCAGACAACCCAAACTTACTACGAAAGGAGCAATCCATGAGTAAGATGAAAGGGCCCGCAGTTTTCCTTGCCCAGTTCCTGCGTGACGAAGCGCCGTACGACTGTCTCGAAAACATCGGCCCGTGGGCCGCCGGGCTGGGATACAAGGGCATCCAGGTTCCCGGGTGGGACGGCCGGGTGATCGATATCGACCAGGCGGCCGACTCCAAGGACTACTGCGAAGAGTACCAGGGAACCCTGGCAGCGATGGGGCTGGAAGCCACGGAGATCCCCGGCTACCTCGCCGGCCAGGTGATCGCGGTGCATCCGGCCTACGAAACCATGTTCGATGCCTTCCACCCACCCGGGCTGCGCGGCCAGGAAAGAACCGATTGGGCGACCGCCGAGCTGCAGAAATGCATTCGTGCGTCGGCCAACTTCGGAATCCGCAATATCCCGGTACTCTCCGGCGGCTTCGCCTGGCACATGACCTATCCGTGGCCCCAGCGGCCGGCCGGCATCATCGAGGAAGCCTTCACCGAGCTGGCCCGGCGCTGGCTGCCGCTGCTTGATGAGGCGGCCGACAACGGCTGTGTCCTGGGATATGAGCTGCACCCGGGTTCCGACATTTACGACGGCGCGACCTTCGAGCGGTTCCTCAAGCACACCTCCGATCATCCGGCCGCATGCATCAATTACGATCCCAGTCATTTCCTGCTGCAACAACTCGATTACCTCCACTTCATCGAGCTCTACGGCAGTCGCATCAGCGGCTTCCACGTCAAAGACGCCGAGTTCAATCCATCAGGTCGCGTCGGGGTCTATGGCGGCTACGAATCGTGGGCCGGCCGGGCCGGCAGGTTCCGCTCGCTCGGCGACGGCCAGGTGGATTTCCGGCGCGTCTTCACGCTGCTCTCCGAGGCCGGCTACGATGGCTGGGCGGTCCTCGAATGGGAATGCTGCGTCAAGAGCCCGGACCAGGGCGCGGCGGAAGCGGTGCCATTCATCCTCGATCATATCATCGAAACAACCGATGTCACATTCGATGACTTCGCCGGCGGTGACAGTGACCACGACAGCAATCGCGAAATCCTCGGCTTGGGCTGAACCCACTCACAGGACAAGGAGAACAACAGCATGGACTCATGGCAACGCAAATTGAGAATGGGCATGGTCGGCGGCGGCGAAGGGGCGTTTATCGGCGCGGTACACCGGCTGGCGGCGGCGATGGACGGGCAGATCGAAATGGTCGCGGGTTGCTTTTCGCGTGACTTCGACAACACGAAACGGACCGGCGCGGCACTCTACCTGGACCCGGACCGGTGCTACGCGACCTACCAGGAAATGGCCGCTGCCGAAGCCGCGCTGCCGGTCGGCGAACGGATCGATTTCGTCAGTATCGTCACCCCGAACAACCTCCATTTCGACATCGCCAAGACCTTTCTCGCCGCCGGTCTGCACGTCGTCTGCGACAAGCCGATGACGTTCAGCCTCGATGAGGCAAGGGACCTGGCGCAGCTCGTCGAGCAGAGCGGCCTGGTGTTTGGACTCACCCACAACTACACCGGCCACCCGATGGTCCGCCATGCGCGGCACCTCTTCCAGTCCGGGCAGATGGGCACCGTACGCAAGGTAATTGTCGAGTACCTGCAGGATTTCCTGATGGTGCCGCACGAGAAACTGGGCCAGAAACAGGCGGCTTGGCGCGTCGACCCCGCGCAGTCCGGCGCCGGCGGCACGCTGGGAGACGTCGGCACCCACTGCGTCAACCTGCTCGAATACGTCACCGGCGACCCGATCACCGAACTGTGCGCCGACAAAAGCACGTTTCTTCCCGACCGCGTGCTGGACGAGGACGTCAATGCACTGCTGCGCTTCAAGGGCGGCGGCAAGGGGGTGCTGTCGATCAGCCAGGTGGCGACCGGCGAAGAGAACGGCCTGATCCTGCGTGTGTACGGCTCCGAGGGCGCCATCCGCTGGGCCCAGGAGAACCCCAACTATCTCGACCTGTACAAGTACGGTGAACCGCGCCGGACGCTGGCCCGTGGCCAGGGCTACCTGTCGGAGCCGGCGGTCGATTGCAGCCGCGTCCCGAGCGGCCACCCGGAGGGCTACCTGGAAGCGTTTGCCACCATCTACTGCGGCATTGCCGAGGCGATCCGCTGCCATCTCGACGGCGAGCCGATGAAGACGGAGGCATACAACTTTCCCACCGTCTACGACGGCGTGCGTGGCATGCAGTTCATCCATGGCGCCGTGACCTCGGCTGCCGACGGCGCCTCCTGGGTTGAGATGTGAATGGAATCAAATGGTAAATGTGCACTGGTCACCGGTGCCAGCAAGGGCGTTGGCCGCGGCATTGCCATTGGCCTGGCGGGCGCCGGATGGTCGGTCACGGTCAACTACAACCGTGACGAGCAAGGCGCCCATGAAACGGCGTCGACGATCCGCAACAGCGGCGGGACGTGCTGGGTCGGCGGCGGCGACGTCGGCAACTCGGACGCCGTCAAGCAGATGTTGGCGCAACACATGGAAGCCGCCGACCGCCTCGATCTGCTGGTCAACAATGCCGGCGTGCAGACGTGGGCGCCATTGCTCGAGCTTGAAGAGAAAGACTGGGACCGGACCATCCGCACCAACCTCAAGGGCACCTTCCTCTGCACCCAGCAGGCGGCGTTGATCATGAAAGACCGGGGCGGCGGCACCATCGTCAACATCGGGTCCGGTGCCAACAAGGCGCCGTTCCCGAACCTGGTGGACTACTGTGCGGCGAAAGGCGGAATCGAACAATTCACCCTTGTCGCAGCGGTCGAACTGGGACGATACGGCATTCGGGTCAACTGCGTGGCCCCCGGTTGCATCGAGATCGAGCGGACCCGGGATGAGAGCCCGGATTACGCCGGGACCTGGAGCCCGCTGACCCCCCTCGGCCGGGTCGGGCAGGTCGAAGATGTCGCCGATGCGGTCGTCTTTCTGGCCGGTGACAAGGCCCAATTCATCGCCGGCCAGACACTCTACGTCGACGGCGGGCTGTGGTCGCAGATACCATGGCCTTACGGGTCAAAGGAGACAGCGAATGATTAACCAGATGAAACAGAAACTGGATGACGGCCAGGTGGTGGTCGGCAGTTTCGTCTATATCCCGTCAGCCAAGTTGACGGAGATCATCGCGATGACCGGGTTCGACTTTGTCGTCATCGACATGGAGCATGGCCCGATCGACATCGGTGCCGCCGAGGAGATGGTGCGCGCGGCCGAGCTCGCCGGGGTGACGCCGGTCATCCGGGTCACACACAATTCGCCGCACTTGCTCCTGCGCGCCCTGGACATCGGCGCCCAGGCCGTACACATCCCCGACATCAATACCGCGGCGGACGGGGGCGCTGCCGTCGCCGCCTGCAAGTACGGGCCGCAGGGCGAACGCGGACTCGCCGGCGTCCGGGCGCTCGGCTACGGCTTGCAAGGCCCGATCGCCGACAAGACCGAAACGGCCAATCGCGAGACCATGGTCATCGCCCACATCGAGCACATAGATGCCGTGAACAACCTCGACAAGCTGCTGGCGGTCGAGGGCATCGACATCTATTACCTCGGCCCGGTCGATCTTTCGAACAGTCTCGGCATTCCCGGCCGCGTCGGTGACCGCCGGGTGCAGGAGCTGGTCACCACGTCGATCCGGCGCATCGCCGAAGCCGGCAAGATCGCCGGCTGCATCACGGTGGACAGCGAAGCCGCAAAACGCTTCATCGATCTCGGCGCCCGCTACATCGCGTCGCACGCGATCAAATGCATGACCAACGCCTCAACGGCATTCCTCGAGGAGATACGTTCATGAGTCTACCAGGCACAGAATTTTCGGTCGACGGGATGGTTGCCGTCGTCACCGGCGCCGCCCAGGGCCTTGGGCTGGCAATTGCCGAGCAGCTGGCCGCGGCCGGTGCCGCGGTGACGCTGGCCGACCTGCAGCTCGAGAAAACACAGGCGGCGGCCGACACGTTGTGCCAGGCCGGCAGCACCGCGGCGGCGATGCGGCTGGATGTCACCGACAGCGGCCAGGTCGACGATGTCATGGCACAGGTCGTGGCCACCCACGGCCGGCTCGACATCCTGGTGAACAGCGCCGGCCTCGGCCAGAAGGTGATGCCGATCGTCGAACTCAGCGACGATGAGTGGCAGCGCGTGCTCGATGTGAATATCACCGGCACCTTCAATTGCTGTCGCGCCGCCGCCCGCCAGATGGAACGCCAGGAGTCCGGCGCCATCGTCAACCTTGCCTCGATGAACGGCCACAGCCCGCCCGCCCTGGTGGCTTCATACAATGTCTCAAAAGCCGGCGTGATCAGCCTGACCAGGACCCTGGCACTGGAGTTGGCCGCCTACGGGGTCCGGGTCAATGCCGTGAGCCCGGGCCCGGTCTACACCGAGTTCAACAAGAAGGTCATGGCCCAGCGCTGCCAGTCGCTGAACCTGACCGAGGACGAGATGATCGAGCGCATCCGCACCGCCGTGCCGCTCGGGCGCTGGGGCGAACCGACAGACATCGCCTCCACCGTGGCCTTCCTCTGCAGCGACGCGGCATCCTGGGTCACCGGCGAAGTCTGGCGGGTGAGCGGTGGGCTCGAAGGTATCTCCGTGGCGCCGCCGAAACGGGAAGAATAACCGCATGGCAGCAAGCCTGGAGATTCACCGAATCGGCATTTGCGGAATCGGTCAGATGGGCGCCGCGGCCGCGGTTGCCTTCAAGCGCAGCGGCTACGAGGTTCTGCTTTGGGGCAGAAACCCGGACAAGCTGCAGGCGGTGCAGCAGACACTGGCAACGCTTGAAGACTGGATGCAGTCGCATGTCGGGCCGCCGCCGCAATCCGGCGGCGTGATCCGCTCCGGGCACGACCTGCACCAGCTTGATGAGCAGGCCGACCTGGTCATGGACTGCATTGCCGAAGAGATGGAACAGAAGGTGGACCTGTTCCAGCGGTTGGCCGGCTGCCAGCGGCGCGGGGCGATCTTTATCACCACCACCAGCGGCCTGAGCATCACGGAACTGGGCCGCCAAAGCGGCTGCGCCGAGCAGCTGGTGGGAACGCACTTCTGGAATCCGCCGCACCTGATGCCGTTGGTCGAGGTCGTCCGCGGCGAGCAGACGCTTGACCGTGTCATGGACCGGGTTTGCGAACTGATCGAGGCGATCGGCAAGATCCCGGTGCGCGTTGAAAAAGACGTGCCGGGCTTCATTGGCAATCGCATGCTGCATGCGCTTTGGCGTGAAGCGATCTACCTGGTTGAATGCGGCGTCGCCTCCCCGGCCGACATCGACCGCGTGGCGCGGCTGACCTTCGGCCTGCGGTTAGCGGCGGTCGGGCCGCTCGAAAATATGGACCTGGTCGGCCTCGATCTGATCGAGACGATTCATCAGTATCTGCCGGCGGCGCTCTGCAACCACCCCGAGCCGGTCCCGGCGCTCGCCGACAGCGTCGCCCGCGGTGAGCTGGGCATGAAGAGCGGCCGGGGCTTCTACGACTGGAGCGCGCGCGACCCGCAGGCCCTGATCGACGCCCGCGACCGCCAGATCGTCCACCAGCTCGCCTACCTGGAGGAGCGGGACCTTCTATGAGCCCGAAACACTGCCCGTGAGCGACTGGATCGACATCACCCGTTCCATGGCCGCCCGGCGACTGCATGCTGTTTGCCGCACCACTGGGGGAGTCCGGAGCGGCGGCAAGTCCGCTCCGGGCGATGTTGCGGAAACGCTGAACGGTACGTCGTGAACGCCGGCGGCAGTTCATCGTTGAATTTGAACGAACGAAATGATCAGGGAAATCCCATGCACGAGCTCGAGCTGAAAAAGGAGGATCCGTCGCGCATCGCAGTGCTGCTGGACGCCTGCCCGGCAGGGGCGCTCACCGCCAGTGTGATCCGGCCCGCCAACAACCTGGTGCGGCGCCGCTGCGAAGCGGGCCGCGTCGAAAAACATGATGCCGGTGTTCGCGTGCATTTCCACTGTGCCGAGGAACAGGTCGAGGTGTGCCTGGACATGACCGCGAGTGGGGCCGGGCTCACCGGAAAGTTCCGGGCCTCGGGCCGCGGACATTGCATGGTCCGTCTCGTCTGGACCCTGCCCGAGGAGGAGGACGGCTTCGCCTTCGTCCCGGCGTTCATGTACGGCAACAACCGCGGCGGCAACAGTCCGGACGCCACCTATCCACAGCTGGTTGACGATGGCGAGTACGTGAAGTCAAAGCCGTGGCGGGCGGACGAATGGCTGGTGCGCGCCGACCGCTCGAGCC
This sequence comes from Lentisphaeria bacterium, assembly GCA_030754995.1. Taxonomy (GTDB): domain Bacteria; phylum Verrucomicrobiota; class Lentisphaeria; order JABSQK01; family CAJWLW01; genus CAJWLW01. The sequence goes on along the minus strand of JASLZG010000001.1, from coordinate 40,668 downwards.
ACGGCACGACGTCGGTGATCTCCGGCAACCGGGTCTACGCCATGGGCGGCCGGGATGTCAGCATCGACGCCGGCGGCGGAGTCGCGGAGAAGAACGGCATCGGCATCAACGCGGCGGCGCCGCGGCGCCTGACGTTCTCGCTCGGGTTCATGAACGCGCCCTATGTCTACTGCTGCCTGTCGGGTCGCAACTTCGTGAGCCGGCCGGAAGGTTATGTCGACCTGGACCGGGCGCCGGTCGAGTCCGACTTCTTCCTGTTCTGTTTCACACACGATGCCCGGCACCGGGCGGCCGGCCGGCTGCTGCGTGAGGCCTATGCATTCCTCCACGATGAGGTCGGGGATGCCGGTTCGGTCGCCGACGCCGTGCCGGCCATCGCCCAGGCCCTGGTCGACGAAGCCTACAACCCGGCCGGGGTGAATTTCGACACCACAATCTTCAAAAACACGACCCGTATACAGGAGGAAGTCGACAACAACTTCCTGACCGGTTGGTGCGGCGGCACAATGGCGGCCTATCCCCTGCTGGTGGCCGGCCGGCAACTGGGAAACGAACAGTGGCTGGCCTGCGCCCGCGGCGTACTTTCGAATATTGCGGAGAACGCGATCTCGGCCCAAAGCACGCTGTTTTTCGAGAGCTACAATTCAGTCGAAAAACAGTGGAACACCCGCGGCTGGTGGTATCCCTGCCTGGAGAACCCGGGGCATTCCGGGTACGTGAACGGTCAGGCCTGTCATTATCTCCTGCTCGCCTACCAGCTCGAAAAGGACGCCGGGATCGATCAGCCGGCCTGGCGCGCAGCGGCCAATCGCGTACTGGATCACGTCGTCGACACGCAGACCGCGGCCGGCGGCTTCGGCTACACCTACAGCGAGGACGACGGCAGCATCCTCGACAGCGACGGTTTCAGCGGCTGCTGGTTCACCCCCGCCCTGGCGACGCTGTACGGGATCACCGGAGAGAATCGGTACCTCGAAGCCGCCACCGCAGCCATGGACTTTTACCGCCGGCATGTCGAGGCATTCGATGCCAGCGGCGGACCGCACGACATCTACAAGAGCCCCGACGAGGAAGGGATTCTCGCCTGGATCAACGCGGCCCGTATCATGCACGAGCAAACCGGCGACGAGCGCTTTTTGCAGGACCTGCAGACCGGCCTGGACTACGAGTTCTCGTGGAAGTTCGCCTACAACGTTGTCAACGAGGTCGAGCCGCTCAAGTCGCTGAACTGGTGTTCCACGGGCGGCTCCGTGACCTCGGTCAACAATTCCCACATCCACCCCATGGGCACTGCGGTTGCAGCGAGCATCCTGTACGCCGTGCGGCATATCTCGGACCCGTATCTCGCTTCGCGCCTGGTCGATACGATCCGCTGGAGCCTCACTGTCTACCTGCAGGACGAGAAGCACTACGGCTGGGGCGGGCGCGGACTCATCAACGAACGCTTCTGCTACACAGACGCGTTGCTGGTGGAGCGCTTTGACGACGGCTCGCCCGCGTCAACCTGGTTCTGCGGCCACTGCTGGGCGTCCGCCTCCGTGCTGGAAGGACTGGCCGGCGCCGTCCTCGAGGCGGAGCGCGAAGATCGGCAAACGGTGCTGGGCGGGTGAAGCTTGATTCCTCTGTGTTCAGTCGATAGGCTTCCACCCAACGTGCAAGAGGAAAAATCGAGGGAAACCCCGTGCCATTGACCGACGGTGAACAGATTGCCGGCCGCCGGCCGCTGAGGCCGGTGAGATTCGAGGATGTCCGCCTGCACGACAACTTCTGGTCACCGTGGCTGAAGCGCATTCGCGATGTCACATTGCCGCATCTTCTGGAGACCACCCGGCCGCTGGTGCGCGACTTCGAGTACCTGGCCGGGATGCATCAGGTGGAGGGAGACTATGTGCCCTGCAGCCATCCTTGCTGGTCGGATATGTTCGTGTACAACACGATGGAGGCCATGGCTGCCTGTTTGGCCATGGAGCCCGATGTCGAGCTCGAGTCCGAATTGGACCGGCTCATTGACATAATGGCCAGGGCCCAGGACAGCGATGGGTACCTTAACGGCTACTTCCAGGTGCGCGCCAAACCACGCTTGAACGATATTGACGGCGATGAACTGTTCGTGGCGGCCCATCTCATGGAAGCCGCGGCGGCTCACTGCCGGTTAACCGGAAAGCGGACGCTGCTGGACGTTGCCGTGCGGATGGCCGACCACATTGTCGATCAGTTCGAAGGCGGGCACGTACCTTTCGATCGGTCCGGTTGCGCTGCCGTGGAAATGGGATTCGCCAAGTTATACGATGTTACCGGCAAGGAAGCATATCTCGAGCGGGCGCGGTCCCTGGTCGAGTACGCCCGCCATGCCGAACATATCGACGATGCCCACGGCGACGGACACGCGGTGCGAACGACGAATCTGTTCGCGGGGATGGTAGATGTGGCAATACGCACCGGGGATGAAGAGCTCCTGACCGCCGCCGACCGGGCCTGGCGTGACATGGTGAATCGCAGAATGTATGTTCACGGCGGGCTCGGTGAAGTCTGTACGCTGGAAGGATTCTACAAACCCTATGACCTCTCCGACAGGAAGTGCAACGCTGAGATGTGCGCCGCGCTGGGAAGTATTCTTCTGAGTCACCGCTTGATCCTTGCCCGGCCCGACACGCGCTATGCCGACATCATCGAGCAGGCGCTCTATAACGGATTCCTCGGCTCCGGCGGCATGGACGGCAGGGGTATCTTCTATTCCGTGTCGATTTTCAGCCGCGGCCACACTCGTCGCGACCAGCGCATCTGGTGTTGTCCGCCGAACTGGACGCGCTGTATGCTCGAGATGAGCGAATGGATATACGCTGTTTCCGATGACCAGATATACGTGAATCTCTTTGCCGGCAGTACGGCCCAGATGGAGGTCTCCGGGCAAAAGATCGAACTGACCCAGGTCACCGACTACCCCTGGAATCCGCAGGTGAGATTTGAGGTCAAGGTGCCCGGTCCAACGAATTTCTCCCTGAAACTCCGGGTGCCCGGATGGAGCAAGGGGTTTTCGACCAGGGTTAATGGCGAAAAATTAAACGCTTTACAGGGGCAGGATGGCTATGTAACTTTCAACCGCGAGTGGAAAGCGGGCGATGTGGTCGACCTGAATCTGTCAATGGAAACCGAACGCCTGGAAGCCAACCCTCAAATCAAGACCTCACCGGGATGTGTGGCCTTGAGGAGAGGGCCGATCCTTTACTGCTTCGAGGCGATGGATAACGGTGGGAAGGTTATGGACCTGGCGCTGCCGCGTGGCGCCGAGCTGAAGGAACTCTTTGAAGAAGATGTCCTGGGCGGCGTGGTGACGGTGAGTGCAGCCGGGCGCCGCAGGACGTCACACGAGTGGAAGGACGAACTCTACCGTCCGGTCAAGCCGGAAAAGGAGACGATTCTGAAAGCGGTGCCTTTTTACGCCAGGGACAATCGGCAAGCAGGGGAGATGCTGGTCTGGATCCCCGAGACGACGCTTGTTGCCGAAGATCAACTGGGTGCCACGGCAGCGATGGACGCGAAGGTAGAGGCTTCTGTTTCGGTTGACGAGTGGCCGCCCGAGGCGGTCAACGACGGGCTCGTTCCTTCAAGCCCGCAGCGCTGGGGGGAGACGCCCGGCTTCAAGTGGGGAGATCGGCTCGGTACTGAAGAATGGCTGAGCCTGGCTTTCGGGAAGAGCCTGGAACTGTTTGCCGTCAAGGTGTACTGGCTGGACGAGTTCTGGAATGGCACCACGTGGGCTCCCGAGTCCTGGCGAGTCGAATACCTCGATGAGAGGGAAAAGTGGCAGCCGGTCATCAGCCCATCGGGCTACACCACCGACCAGGTGTGGTTCAGCAGGGTCAATTTCGAGCCGGTGCGAACCAAGGCGCTCAGGGTTGTCGCGCAGCTGAAGGAAGGCAAGCAGGCAGGCATCTACCAGGTCAGGGTGCTGGAGACGGATGGCAAGCATGAAGATCGTTGAGCGTCGATGAACAATAACAGGGACAGCAAAAGGGGAGGTTGGGCCATTGACTGACGACCAACAGATTGACGGCCGCCAGCCGCTGAGGCCGGTGAGATTCGAGGATGTGCGCCTGACCGACAACTTCTGGGCGCCGTGGTTGAAGCGCGTTCGCGAGGTGTATTTGCCGCACCTTCTCGAGACCTCCCAGCCGCTGATAGGTGACTTCGAGTATTTGGCCGGAATGCATGAGGTGGAAGGCGAGTACACGCCCAGCACCGACCAGCATTGCTGGTCGGACATGTTCGTGCACAACACGCTGGAAGCCATGGCAGCCGGCCTGGCGCTGGCGCCGGATGCCGAGCTCGAGGCGGAACTGGACCGGCGTATCGACGTGGTGGCCAAAGCCCAGGAAAGCGACGGGTACCTGCATAGTTGCCACCAGGTGCGGTCGACGCCACGCTGGAGCGATATGGACAACCATGAACTGTTCGCGGCGGGCCACCTCATGGAAGCCGCCGCCGCCTACTATCGGTTGAGTGGAAAGCACGCGCTGCTCGACGTCGCCCGGCGGCTGGCCGACCACATCGTCGATGTCTTTCGCAGCGGTAAAGTGACTTTCGACCGGGCCGGGCATCCGGGGGTCGAAATGGCGCTGGCCAAGTTGTACGACGCCACCGGCGAGAGCGCCTACCTGGAGCAGTCGCGAACACTGATCGAATACGCCCGCCATGCCGAACACATCGAAGACGCCCAGGGCCACGGCCACGCGGTGCGCGCGACGAATTTCTTCGCCGGCATGATCGATGTGGCAATTCGCACCGCAGACGAAGAGCTGCTGGCAACCGGTGACCGGGTCTGGCGCGACATGGTGAATCGCAAGATGTACGTCAATGGCGGACTCGGCGAGGTGTGCACCAAGGAAGGGTTTGACAAACCTTATGATCTCTCCGAAAAGAAAAGCAACTGTGAGATGTGTGCGACGCTCGGCAACATTTTCATGAGCTATCGCCTGCTCCTCGCCCGGCCCGACACGCGCTACGCCGATATCATGGAACAGGCCCTCTATAACGGATTCCTCGGCTCCGGCGGCCTCGTGGGCGACGGCACCTTCTATTCCGTCGCACTCTTCAGCCGCGGCCACACGCATCGCGACCCGCGCATCTGGTGTTGCCCGCCGAACTGGGTCCGCTGCATGCTCGAGGTGAGCGAATGGATGTATGCCGTATCCGATGATGCGATATATGTGAATCTCTTCGTCGGCAGTACGGCTCGGATCGAACTGTCGGGACAGGAGGTCGAGCTGGCACAGGTTACCGACTACCCGTGGGAGTCGCGTGTCAGGTTCGAGATCAAGCTGCCGCAGCCGACGGAGTTCGCGCTCATGCTCCGCGTGCCCGGATGGAGCAAGGCGTTCTCGGTCACGGTCAACGGCGAGCCGTCGAACGCTTCGCAGGAGCCGGACGGCTACGTAATGCTCAGGCGCCAGTGGCAGACCGGCGATGCAGTCGAACTGGACCTGTCAATGGTGACGGAGCGCCTGGAAGCCAACCCGCAGATCAAGACTTCGCCCGGCTGTGTCGCTGTGCAGAGAGGGCCGCTGCTTTATTGCTTCGAGGCGACCGACAACGGCGGCAGGGTCACTGACCTGGCGTTGCCGCGCGACGCCGAGCTCAAAGAGTCTTTCGAGAAAGACCTCCTCGGCGGCGTGGTGACGGTAACTGCGGCCGGACGCCGGCGCGCCCCGACGCGGTGGCGGGACGAGCTCTACCGGCCAGCCGAACCGGAAACGGAGACGCTGCTCAAAGCAATACCGTTTTATGCCAAGGACAATCGGCAAGCCGGGGAGATGCTGGTCTGGATGCCGGAGACGACACTGGTCGCCGAGGACCCGGTCGAGCCTACGGCGGCAATGGGCGCCGCGCTGACAGCCTCCGCTGCTGGTGAAGGATCGTCGATCGAGTCGGTCAACGACGGTCTCTTCCCGTCCAGCCCGGCGCGCTGGAGTGGGATGACCTGGTTCAATTGGGCACAGCGGACCGGTACCGAGGAATGGTTGTGCCTGACTTTTGAGAAAGCGCTGGCGGTGTTCGCCCTCGAGGTGTACTGGGTCAACCAGTATTTCACCGGCGAGGTGTGGGCGCCGGAGTCCTGGCGGGTCGAATACCTCGATGCGAAGGAGAATTGGCGCCCGGTCGTCAGCCCGTCCGGTTACACCACCGACACGGTGTGGTTCAGCCGGGTCAATTTCGAACCGCTAACCACTACAGCACTCAGGGTCGTCGCACAGCTCAAGAAAGGCAAGGAGGGCGGCATCTATGAAATCAGGGTGTTGGAGACGTGAGCTCGGAAGCGTGCAGGCATGGAACAATGGAACCATGGAAAATCACCCGCAACGCTGCGAGCACCACATTGCCTTGCCAGTTACTGATGCTGCGGCGGTCGACAACGCTTGCCGCGTTGTCCTCGTCGTAAATTTTTCTCACCTCTAACCGGTTAAACCAACCTTCCAATGACCTACATAGCCGCTATCGATGCCGGAGCATCCGAGGTAAAAGCCTGCCTCTTCGACACCGACGGGAACGAAATCACCACCGCGTCACGCGCTTGCCCAAGTGATTCGCCGGCGGCCGGCTGGGCTCAGTGTTCGGCCGAAGTGCTGACCCAGTGGCCGTTGGAAATCCTCAAGGAAGCGATCGACAGCAGTGGCGTCGCCGTGGGCGAGGTCAAAGCGATCGCCGTGACCGGCTCGCGGGCCACGGTTGTGCCGTTCGGCGCCGACGGCCAAGCCGTCGGTCCGGTCATTTTCTGGTACGACCGGCGTGCCACCGATGCGGCCGAACAGATCAAGGAGGAAATCGGCCAGGACGATTTCTTCAACCTGACCGGCGTGGCCCTGGATCCAACGCCGTCGATCACCAAGATCATGTGGTGGCGGGACAATCACCCGGACATATTCGCCGCCGCCAGTGTTTATGCGTTGCCGCAAACGGCGCTTGCACATGCCTTGACTGGCGAAGGTTGGTATTGCGACGACTCGAACGGGTCGTACCTGGGGTTCATGGGCCTGCACTCGCGGTCCTGGGAAGAGGCATTGCTCAAGGTCGCCGGGGTCACGGCCGACAAACTTCCCCGGCTGGTGCCGCCCGGCACCGTGGCCGGACCGCTGTCGGCGGCGGCGGCGACGTTCACGGGACTGGCCGCCGACACCCCCGTGGTTATGTCAGGATCGGACAACGCCTGTTTCAAGCTGGGCGCCGGAGTCGAGGGCAGGGGGGTCGTCTGCATATACATCGGGACGGCCGCGGCGGTCGGCGTGATCTCGGAAAAACCGATTGTTGACCGGCGCCTGAACTGCTGTCCTGCGGCCCTGCCGGATCTCTGGGATGTCGATGCCCTGCTGTTGACCGCCGGTGCCGCCTATCGCTGGTTGCGGGACCTGCTGAACGGGGCAGGGCAGGGCGAGGAACTGAGCTTCAAGACGATGGACGAGATGGCCGCCCGGATACCGCCGGGCAGCGAGGGGGTCGTGGTGGTGCCGCACTTCGCCGGTGCCGGGTCGCCGCTCTGGGATCCCGACGCCTGCGGGCAGATCATCGGCTTGCGGTTGTCACACGGCGCGGCGCACCTGGCCCGGGCGGCCCTGGAAGGCGTCGTCTTTGCCCAGCGTCATGCCCTGGACGCGTTGATCGAACATGTCCCCGACATCAACCGCCTGCAACTGACCGGCGGCGGCGCCTCCGACCTGTGGTCGCAGATACTGGCCGACGCGACCGGCTTGCCGGTCTCCATTCCCCGCAGTCAACAATCCACTTGCCTGGGCGCCGCGCTGATGGCTGGTGTCGCCGCCGGAATCTATTCGGATCATGCCGATGCGATCAGTTCCACGACCATGACCGAACGACACATCGAACCGGACACGTCAAAGAAAGCGGTTTATGACGCGGCGTATAAACTCTATCTGAACACGCTGGAGCAGGACCGCGGATGAAAATGATCGATAACTGTGGCGGCAGGGCGCAGCGCCGTCACCGCACGACAAAATCTGCCCGTTGCTGGATTGCACCCCAGCGCCGGACGGGAGGGGGAGAATCGAGAATATGACAAGTACCACCGGGTTTGCCCGGACTCATGTGATGCCGGCAATTTTCTGCGCAGCTCTGTTGTCTTCGGTAGGCGATGCCGCCGGGTTGATGCCATGGAAGAGCGGCCCCGACACCCGCGAAGTGGAAAACGGCACGGTGCTGGAGAACGATCTGCTCTTTGTTAAAGGCGGCGTCCAGCTGGGGCCCAAGTACTATCCCCAGGTCCCCGTGGTCGACTGGGAGCCGGTCACGCAGCCGGGCCGTTATCGCGTCACACTGCGGGCCCGCACCGAGAAGCTCGGCGTCAGCACGCTGGTGCTTCAGGCGTTGGTAAGCCGGGCGGCCGGCGGCCTGATAATCCCGACCGGGTATGGACCTATCCCCTTGACGGATGCATCCGTCTCCATGAGCGGCTGCGTCTTTGACGCGCCGGGCAGGTGGCAGGAGTTCTCGCTGGCCTTTGATGTGGAGAGCGGCAAGCCCGCGAAGGCGGGGCTGATGTATGTCGGTGACACAACCTGTGACGCCGGCACGGTGCAGGTGGAGAAGTCCTCGATGAAGCTGGAGAAGCTCGACTTGCCGGTATCCATCAGCTGGGCGCGCCCGGTCAAGCTCCGTTACAAGCATGCCGAAAAGGCGGCGCTGGACATCCGCCTGACGAACGCCACCGGCGAGCCGCAGACGGTCGACGTGCGCCCCGTGGTAACCACCGACACCGCCCAGCGAATCCCCGGCCGGGCAAAGCGTTTCACGGTGCCGGCGTTGGCCACCGTCAGCAGCACCGTGCCCTTTGTCGTCCCCGCCGAAGACGGCGGCTATGAGGCGGTCGGTGAACTGCTGCTGGATGGGCAAGTGATCGATCAACGCGGCGACGTGTTCGCCGTCAGCGACAGCCCGTTCCGCTGCATGATCCAGGGCAACGGCTTGTTCGATGTCCCCTACTTCCTCTCGTCTTCCGGGCACCTGGGCCTGGCGGGATTCAAAGAGAAGGTGATGGACAACTGGGACCAGTACGTCAAGGACACCACGCTGGCCATCGAATCCTCGCGCCGCGACTACGTCACCTACTACGAGTACTTCGCCTGGGCGCGCGAGGATGCGACCGTCATGACGGAGGAGACCGACGAGCTATACCTCACCGGCCAGACCTTCTACATCGTCTCGCGCAAGCAGCTCCTGCACGTCATCCGCCTGATGAAGGCGCACGGTATCGCGCCGGTCGCCTATTTGAACGCGATCCCGTTCGGCTGGCCCGGTTTCGAGGTCATCCGAATCCACCCCGAATGGTACAGGGACGCCGGGTTCAATACCGCTGTCATGGAGAAATACATGAATGGCGAATTCTTCCCCGGAACCGCCTATCCCCATATTGAAATGCACTTCGACGTGGTCTCTCCGTTCGACGGCAAGACTTACCTGGAGTACCATATCGAGCAGATCGTCGCGAGCGCCGCGCAGTACGGTTGGGAAGCGTTCCGCTACGATGCCGCGCCGCTCTCGACCGAGCACTTCCCCAACGTCAAGCAGGTGCTGGCCGCCCTCGATCCACCGGCGGGAATCGGCAACAACCTGGGCCGCAGCCTGCTGGGGCCGAAGTCGAGTGACACCTGGAAAATCTACTGCCGGGACGGCTCCCTGATGATGGATGAGAGCATCGTAATGGCCTTCCATAACCCAACGGATCCGCGCCGCCGCTGGACAGACTGGATTGACTACCTGCGACAGGCCTCGCATATGGCACGTTCGCACGGCGGTCATCACACCTATATCAACCAGAGTGCAAACTGGTATTCCACCGCGCTCGGTTACGCGGTGGGCGGGCATCCG
>JASLZG010000001.1:25124-30785 GCA_030754995.1 Lentisphaeria bacterium | reverse complement strand
ATGATCCGCTACGGGTCATATTTCTGGGATCTGCGCACGCAGATGCTGCCTGATCCGGAGAAACAGGTCTCGGTCGAGAGCGGTCACCCGCTGTGGTGGAAGCCGCTGGTCAGCCAACGCATCCTCGATCCGCAGCACCGTCAGGTTATCGTTCCCCTCTTCAATCCGCCGGCTGAAGAGGAGGTTGTCGGCACCACGTCGGTCGGCCCGGCGGACGGCGTCAAGGTCGTCTTGGCGCCTCGACCGGGTGAACAGGTCGAGGCATGGTTGCTGGCACCCGAGCCGGTGGCCCGGCGCCTGGAACTGGAAACGAAGCGGATGACGGGCCGTGACGCCGGCGATCGTGTGCAGGTGAGCGTGCCCCGATTCTGGGGCTGGACCAACGTCGTCTTCGACTGCCGGACCAGATGACCACGACGGGCAGGAGGATGCCATAATGTCAAATCGCCGGGCACTTGTGACGACCCTCGCACTCTCTCTCCTTCCTTTCCTCGCCGGCGCCGCGGCGCCGAAGGCGCCGGACACCGTCGACAACCGACCGGCCGAGGATGTGCTGATCACCCTCAAGACCGGGCTGAAAGACAAGAGCCGCCGGGTGAAGGACGGTGCGGCCCGTTCCGGATGGGCCTTCAAGGCCGACCCGGCAGACAAGCCGGGGAAAGGGGTGATGTGGTTCGAATACACCTACCGGCAGATTCCGGGCAATGTCCGCGGCACCTTCCGGTTGAAAATCGCTGACAACACCAGCCCCAAGCCCGTGGCCTTGATCCGGGGGGTAATCAGCAACTCCGAGCTCAAGGAGTTCTCCAGCAGGTACAAGGAGATATTGCTCAAGGGCACCGATTTCGCGGCCCCCGACAGGTACCAGGATTTCCATATCGAGATCGCCAAGGGCGAGCGCGGCTTTGCCTCCTGGTCCCTGGAAACCATGGGCGTGACTTCCATTTGGTTCGATGGCGTCAGTATCGGACAAATCTCGGAATTCTCGACGGAAGAGTTGCTGCAGCTGATCGAGCATCCGGTCAAGCCGGCCAACCTCGCCCTGGCAACCGACACCTTCCGTGTGCATGAAACCTACGGCCCATATATGCCGATGTGGAAAGTGTCGGAGGCGTTGCAATCTTTGCCCGGCCGCCGGCACGATGCCCAACGGACACAGTCGCATCTGCTGGTCTCTTCCCAGAGTACCCGGCTCACCGGATTCCCCGCCGAATGGGAGGAGCTCTACGGACATTCTGTCGTCGTGCTGAATAATGTGCCGGCGAAATCGGTCGGCCTTGTTGGGAGTTTAATGCTCAAGCAGTACGTCGAGGACGGCGGCTGCCTGATCATGATGGGCGACACCCACGGCCTCGTCCCCGGAAGGTGGACTGAGTCGGCGCTCGGGCCGGTGCTGCCCGTTGCGCCCCGGAAGGGGAAGGACCTGGTGTATTCGCCGAAGCCTCTTCCGCTCCAGCCCCGGGGCAACGCCTTCAACCGCCTCAACTGGGCCGAAAAACCGTACACCATCTACTACCACAGCGCCGAACTGCTCCCGCCGGCCGCGGTGCTGCTGGCATCGGGAAAGATCCCGCTGATCGTCGAGCGCCAGGTGGGCCGGGGACGCATCATCGTCCTGTTGATCTCGATCTGCGGCGGCCGCAACCCGAAGGTCGGCGGGATGCCCTTTTGGCAGTGGAACGACTGGCCGGGGCTGATGGCGGAACTGATCGTCATGGGATCCCGCCGCCGGCCGAGGTAGCCTCAACTCTGCAAACACAGATTTGGGCGGCAAGGGTGAGCTGCTTCATACCGGGCGGTGATCCCACCGCCGGCCGAGATCGGTTGTGAAGAACACTGTAGAATGTTGCGGGGTCTATTGTGCAGCCGGGGCAATGCGGTTAAATTCACATATGGTATAGCCTTCCCTGCAGAAGCGGTGTTCTGATCCTTTTTCCCTCGGCGTTTCGAACGGTCAACGGGCGAATGCCATGTCGGGACGGCTTCATGTCCGTGCGGAAGCGGATACGCATCATTGTGTCGAGGAGACAGGGGACATGCAAACACAGCGGCACCAGCTATTGCGACAACGCAGCTGTCAACGGTTCACCCTGATTGAACCGTTCGACAGGCTCGGAGCTTGCTGCCGTTTCACGCTCATTGAACTCCTGGTCGTGATTGCCATCATTGTGGTCTTGATCGCCTTGCTGCTGCCGGGATTGCAGAATGCAAAGGAGCGGGGAAAGCGGGTCGTCTGCATGAACAACCTGAGGCAGATAGGCGCTGGGTTGACACTGTACGCCACCAATAATAATGATAGTTTGCCGCATAACCTCGTGGACTATTCCTGGGAGGGACAGATGATGTTTTTTGAAAGGTCCCCCTATAATCCCAATATCGGTGACACGCATCCCTTGGGTAGATTGTATGAGGAAAGATACGTCGGCAGCATGGGCACATTCCTTTGCCCCTCTACCTGGATTTACAATAAGGACTGGTTCGGCCTGGAGAGGAATATAGCTGAGGCGGTAAAGGCCGCGCCGGGTTCCGGTAGCGTTGGACATGCCTTTTCAACCTATTCCATGAATAAACGGGGCCGCTTTGAGAACACCGAGTATTGTTCGGGCTGCGCCGGGCCGTATGGCGGGGAGGGGGGAAGAGGCAGGTTTTCCGCGAGCATGGCCGAGGGGTATCTTGCTGTTGTTGACGGCGTCGGCATGCCCACCAGGGGCATCCCGCCCGGACCCGCTGGTTCCCACCTGGGAGGTGATGGTTTCCCAGAGGGTTACAGCATGCTCTTCTTTGACGGTTCGGTGCGCTTTGTCAGGGATCAGAGCCGCAGCCTCGCACGCGAGGGCGGTGAGTTTCGCAATTACTCCGAATGGTATCCGTTCTGGGATCTCACCCAGGACACATTGCCTTGATGATCCTATGGCCGATCCGGGGCGGAGACCGTGTGTCCGCCCGGCGTTCAACGGTGACCTGCCGTCGGGGGCCTGCGTCGAACCCACCGCAGCCCTGGTCACCCGGCCGGTCAATGCCGGCGGCAGACGATGACCGGGACCGTGTACGATGTTGCGTTCGCCGGTGTACATTCGCTCATTCGAACTTCAGTAGAGAGGCAGGCGACGTTTGAAGATTTCTGTGCTTTCAGTCGGGTTGGCAGCGGTGGGCATCCTGCGGGTGGACACGGCGTGCGCCACGGTGGAAGGCCTGCGCGCGGCGCAGCAGGCGGAGGCCGGCATTCGGTGCCAGTGGAGCTTCGAGGGCGCGGATATGACCACCGCCCTAAAGAACAGGACCGACGATCCGGAGCGTGATCTGACAGCGCACGGTTCGGGGCTCGCACTCGCTTCGGGCGCCGCCGTCAAGTCGCAGGCACTGAAACTGCCCGGGGCTTCAGCCTATGTCGCGGCACGCTTCCCGGCGCCGCCGGCCGGCACCCTCGAACTGATCGTGACGCCGGCCAGCGCCACGACGCAGAACGGCATCATCATGAGAGTGCAGTGGCTGCCGGGCCCGCAACAGAACCTGTTCGGCCTTGTCGAGCATGAGAGCATCATTGCCGCCGCCGTCGGGAAGAATACCGGCCCACCGCTGATCGGCGGGCCCAGCGCGGTGCCGTTCAAGGCCGGGGAGTCGTATTATGTCGTCTTGACCTATTCGTACAACCAGGGCGACGGGCCCGGTGGCGCCGACGATGCGGTCTTCGAAATCGACGGGTATGCGAAGAACCTGACCACCAGCGGCGAGCTCGTGCACGTTGCGGATGTGACCGTTGCGGCGAATGACGCCGGGCTGGGCTGGGCAATGCTCGGCATGGGCCGCAGCGGCGGCGGGTACGGGGCGCCCTGGAGCGGCTGCCTGGACGAAGTGGCGTTCTACGAAACCGTGCTCAGCGCCAAGGCAATAGCCTGGCACGTTGCAGCCCTGGCCGACCCGAAGCCGCCGCTCAAGCCGTTTGCCGGCAGCAAGTTCGTTGACCAGACAGCGGCGCTCGGGATCGAATGGCCGCATCCTCCGACAATCGGCCTGAATTCGACCCAGACCGCGGCCTGGGTCGATTACGATAACGACGGCTATGTCGACCTGTGCGACGGCCTGCTCTGGCGCAACGAGGGCGGTAAGGGCTTTGCGCTGCTGAACCTCAAGCAGCAGGTCGGCGGGAACGCCGCCGAAGCGGGACCGGCCATCTTCGCCGATTATGACAACGACGGCTACCTCGACCGTTTCGGCTGGCGGAGCTTCCTGAAGGTCGCGCAGCTGCACCGAAACATGTCGGGCACAGGGGTGTTCGAGCGGCAGGAATTTCCAAAGCTGCCGCAGGCCTGGGCCGGCTGTTACAGCTGGGCCGACCTGAACGGCGACGGTTACGTCGACCTCTACATCGGCGGCGGCGCCAACGGTGTTGACACCGACGCAATTGCCATGAACGATGGCGGCGAGAGGTTCACCGTGACGCCGATCGGCGGCAAGCTCTACACCCGAACCGTGACCGCCTGTGACTACGACGAGGACAACGATATGGATGTCTTCGCCACACGCTACTGGTTTCAGCCGAACTCCCTCTTTCAGAACGACGGCAAGGGAAAGCTCACCGATGTCGGTGGGCCGGCCGGCGTCCACGGGGTCGGGCATACGATCAGTGGCGCCTGGGCCGACCTGGACAATGACGGGCATTTCGACCTGTTCGCCTGCAACTTCAACCACCACGACGGCCGCCGCCGGGACGATGCGATCCTCTATCGCAACCTGGGCCCCGCCGGCGGCTGGAAGTTCGAGAAGAAATTCACTTTCGGCGGTGCCGACTGGCAGGAATCGTACGGCAGTTGCGCCTTGGCAGACTATGACAACGACGGGGACGTGGACATTTTCATCACCACGGTCTATGGCGGCAACCATGCCCGCCTGTACCGCAATGACGGCAACTGGAAGTTCACCAATGTGACCGGGGCAGAGGGCCTCGGTGGGATGCCTCCGACCCAGCAGGCTGCCTGGGGTGATTATAACAACGACGGCTATGTCGACCTGGTGACGGATGGCAGGGTCTTTCAGAACCAGGGCAATGTAAATCACTGGCTGAGCGTCCGCCTCGCCGGTAACGGCACCACCGTCAACCGTGCCGCGATCGGTGCCCGGGCGATGATCGAGAGGCCGGGGCTGGGCACCATGACCAGGCAGGTCGAATCGGGCGCCGCCTCGGCGAATCAGAACGACCTGCTCCTCCACTTCGGGCTCGGCAGGGACGATGCCGACGTCGATCTGACAATCGCCTGGCCGGACGGCTCCAGGCAAACGGTGCAGACCGCGGTCGACCAGATCATTGTCGTGCCGCAGGCCGATTGAAACAATCCCGGAAACGAATAGACTACCACCGATGTCCAAGAATCGACAGATGCAGTGGTTACTGAACAGCACCCCGGGCCGGAAGGGAATCGACAACATGACAAGCACAACCAGATTCGTTCTGAGCCGTCTGCTGCACGCAGTTTGCTGCGCGGCGTTGGCGACATTGACAATTCCCGGGCTCGCTGCCGCGGTGACGCCGTGGAACTATCCGATTTCCATGTTGACGCGGAAGATCGCGCCGGCGCTGGCGGCCGGCTGCACGATTGTGCTGAAGCCGGCCGAGGCGACGCCGCTTTGTGCCGTGGAGACCTTCAAGGTGTTCGAAGAAGCCGA
>JASLZG010000001.1:0-25114 GCA_030754995.1 Lentisphaeria bacterium | reverse complement strand
GAGACGCACAATGGCGCAGTGCTGGCGAATGACCTGGTCTTTGTCCAGGGCAACGGCCAGCCCGGCCCCAGGCATTATCCCCAGGCGTCCGTGCTGGGTTGGGAGCCGATCACCGAACCGGGCCGCTACCGCGTGACGCTGCGCGCCCGTATCGGGCAGCACGGCGCCAGCACGCTGGCGTTGCAGGCCTGGGTCGACGGCGCCCATGGCGGCCTGCAGTACCCCACGGGTTACGGCGTCATGCCGGTGCCTGCAGCCGTGCTGCCGATGAGCGGCTACGCCTTCGAGACCCCCGGGCAATGGCAAAGGTTCTCGCTGGATTTCACCGCCGAGAGCGGCAAGCCGATGAATGTCGGCCTCGTGTACGTCGGTGACCAAGGCTGCGAGGCCGGTACGGTCGAGGTCGAGAAAACCTCGGTAACGCTCGAGAAGCTGGACCTGCCTGTGGCGATCAGCTGGATCCGGCCGGTCAAGCTGCGCTACAAGCATGCCGAAAACGGCGCCCTGGAGTTTCGCCTGACGAATGCCACCGCCCAGCCGCAAACTGTCGGCGTACGGCCGGTCGTGATCACCGATACGGACCAGGAAAATGCCGGCCCGGCACAGACCTTCAAGGTGCCCGCATTGGCCACCATCAGCGGCACCGTGCCGTTTGCTGTCCCGGCCGCCGCCGGCGGCTATGAGGCGGTCGGCGAATTACTGGTTGCCGGGCAGGTGATCGACCGGCAAGGTGACGTGTTCGCCGTCAGCGACAGCCCGTTCCGGTGCATGATCCAGGGCAGCGGTGTGGTGCGTGTGCCATACTTCCTCGCCGGTGCCCACGCGCTGGGGCTGACCGGGTTCAAAGAGAAGGTGATGGGCAACTGGGACCAGTACGTCAAGGACTGCACGCTGGCCATCGAATCCTCGCGCCGCGCCTATGTCACTTACGACGAATACTTCGCCTGGGCCCGTGAGGATGCCACGGGCATGACGGAAGAGACGGACGAGCCGTACCTCACCGGACAGACTTTTTATACCGTCTCGCGCAAGCAGCTCCTGCTCCTGAACGGTCTGTTCAAGTCACACGGCATCGCGCCGGTGGCCTACGCCAATTCGATCCCTTTCGGCTGGCCCGGTTTCGAGGTCATCCGGCAACGGCCCGAATGGCACAAGAGCGCCGGGTTCAATACCTCGGTCATGGAGAAATACTTCAACGGCGAGACTGTCAGCGGCAACGTCTATCCCCATATCGTAATGCACTTCGACACCCCCTCTCCGGCCGACGGCAAGACCTATCTGCAATACCACATGGAGGTGCTGGCGGCCAGCTCGAAGCAATATGGCTGGGAAGCATTCCGCTATGACGCCGGCCCGCTCAGCACCAAGCATTTTCCGATCGTCAAGGCGGCGCTGGCCGCCCTCGACCCGCCAGTCGGGGTCGGTAACAACTTGGGCATCAACGTCTTGGGTACCGAGCCGAGCGATGACTGGCGGACTTATTGCCGGGACGACTCCCTGATGATGGAGGAGAATATCAATAATGCGTTCTATCATGAAACGGACCCGCACCGGCGCTGGGAGGATTTCATCGACTACATGCGGCACGGTTCGCATCTGGCCCGTTCGCACGGTGCGCAATACACCTACATCAATGGCGGCGGCAGCTGGTATTCAACGACGCTCGGTTACGCAATGGGCGGCCATCCATGGTCGGTCAGGATAAGCCCGTTCGGCAATTGCGAACGGTTCATGATTCAATACGGCTCGTACTTCTGGGACTTGCGCACCCAGAAGTTGGGCAACCCCGAAAAGGTGTTGTCGGTGGAGAGCCGGCGCCCGCTGTGGTGGAAGCCGATGGTCAGCGAACGCATCCTCGATGCAACGCACCGGCAACTGGTCGTGCCCCTGTTCAACCCGCCGGCGGAAGAGGAAGTGAACGGCATCACGCCGGTTGCGCGGGCCGATGGTGTCGAGGTGTTCTTCAAGCCGCGGCCGGGCGAAACCGTCACCGCTTTGGAGGTCGGGCCGGAACCCGTGTCCCACCGGGTACAGCTGCAGACGACCAGGCGGGATGGTGGCATCGCGGTGAAGTTGCCGAACTTTTGGGGCTGGACGAATGTCGTGTTTGATTGCCGGGAAGAATGAGAAAAGAAAACAGACCAACAGACTAATGGGGGCAGGATAATGGAGACGCGGAACATAAGAACAACGATCTGTTTGTTGACAGTTGTGGCGGTCTTGACAACACTGTCGACCTTCGGTGCCGCCACTGTGGAGCGGGACGGCGACAAGTATGTCCTGGAAAATGCCTTCGTCAGCTTGCGGGTCAATCCGGCCAAGGGCGGCATGGTCGACCAATACGTTGTCAAGGCCACCGGCCGGCAGCTGGTTGCGGACGGCACCTTCATGTTGGGCGATCATTTCTGGCAGCAGCTCTGGCCGGGCGAGTTCCTCAGCGCGCCATACGACGCGAAGATCCTCACGCAGACGGCCGAGGAAGTGACGCTCGAGGTGTCGTGCGTGTCGAAGCAATGGCAGGACGACACCGCCCAGAAGAACATCAAGATCATCCGGCGCATGACCCTGCGCGCCGGCTCGCCCGTACTGGCGGTCGAAGTCACCATGGAAAATGTCGGTGACGTCGGGCGCCTGGTGGGCTACTGGAGCCAGAGTATTCTCTACGCCGGTGGCCGGAAGGAGGAGAAACAGTTGTACTTCCGCCCCAGCAGCAGAGGTGTGAGTACCGCCAGCTATGACAGCACAAGCGGCGAGAGAACGGCCGACGTCGGAACGGTCAACGGGTTCGTGCGTGACGTCCAGGAAGGCTGGATCGCCGTCACCGGGGCGGAGTGCAAAAGCGGCCTGGCCTTCGTCATGCAGTACGACGAGCTGATGTTCCTCTATAGCTGTCTCGGACAGTTCACCACGGAATGGCAGTACAAGGCGGTCGGCATTCCCAGGGGCAAAGCGTGGTCCACCGATTTCGTGGTCTATCCCATCACCAGCCTGCCGCGCGTCGACTATGCCTCGCGCCGCATCGTGGCCGGCGTCGAACCGGACGATGCCGACGGTACCTTGACCGTGCACCTGCACCTGGCCGCCGCAGATGTGGAACTGACCGGCGTGACGGTCAATGGCGAAGCGGCGTTGGTCAAAAAGGCGAATCGGCCGACGATGCCGTTCGAGCCGCAGGCCGTGGACAAGATCACCTCGACACCAACGACGCTGACCTTCAAGCTGCCGCACGAGCCATCGCAACCGCTGGCTCTGCGGTTTGTCGTCAACGCCAAAGCCGGCGATGCGGTCGTTGAGGAACGTTTCGAGACCTGGTACGGCGCCGAACACGGCGGCAACCGGCGGGTCGACAACTCGCCACTCTATGTTTTGCCGTCACCACCGCGCAAGGTGACGTTCCTGAAGCCTGATGTCATTGAGAAAACCGTCAACGACAAACCGCACGTGTTGCTTTGCAAAGGGATGTATGCCGACGAATATCTGCCCGCCACCATCTTCGAGATGATCAATGCCGGCGTCGAAACTTCATACTTCCAGACCCCCGGCGTGTGGCCGGCGCGCCTGAGTTATTTCCCGGCGTCGTATGAGGAATTGATGGGCCTCGACGTGATCGCCCTGATCAACGTCGATGCGGTCGCGGTGGGCGAGGTGGGCGAGGAGATGTTGCACGACTTTGTCACCCATGGCGGCACGCTGATCTACGGCGGTGACATGTGGGCGTACGCCCACGGCAATATCGGCGACGGCAAACTCGCAGACCTTCTGCCCGTTACTTTTCCCGAGGCTCGCGGTCGCGACAGCCTGCAGTATCTCAAGAGTCGCCGGGTCGAAAAACAAGTCGCGCCCGGTCGGAAATCACCGCTCGGTAACGCCGTGATGGTGTATGCCGGCGACGAGTTCACGGTCAAGGACGAGGCGGATGTTCTCCTCTCCAGCGGCGCGGCGCCGGTACTGGTCAGCTGGCGAATCGGCAAGGGCCGGGTCATCGCCATCACCGGTACGGCGTTGGGGAATGCCCCGCCCGAATCAATGCTGTTTACCGATACGCCGGAATGGGCCGCATTAGTGGCTGGAATACTGGAATAACAACTATCGCGTACCGCATCGCCGACAGCCCCGCTGAATACGCCAGAACCGTTTCCGGGCATGGTGCCCGGCACCCGGATCGATGTTGTGGGCAGGGAGCATCGATTTTTTGGCAATGAGAAGCCATTTCCCCTCCTCCCCCCCCAAAAAAACATAAAATAACGTAAACTATTGATATTGAGATAATTGAACTGAATTGCCTGGGCCCGCAACAGCCAGGAATCCGCCCGGGATCCCCGACAACTTTCGGGGTAAATTCGCCCCCAAAAAAATACTTGCAATTCTGCCGGATATTTCCTATAACATTGGCGTGATTATTGAGACGGGTAGGCAAGGGCTATCGTGATGATTGCCCGGGACCCACTCCAAACGAGGAAAATTTCAGGTTCCCCCGGACCTCGACAACATGGAATGATGCTATGAGACGTATACCTTTCGCGGCTTTTCTTGCCTTCGCCTTCTTGCTGATTGGCCAGATTTACGCCCAGGACGCGGTTTGTCCCGACACCATCTCACAAGGCGGCAACACCGAGAGCAGTACCAACTTCACGTTGTCCTGCAGTGTCGGCGGCGTTGTCGGCACGATTATGTCAACGAACTTCACGGCTGCCAACGGCTACATGCCACAAACACTGGCGGGCTGCAACTGCGTGCCATGCGCTGATTTTGTCGACAATGTCTGTACCGCGTTGGTCGCGAACCTGCCAACCACCTTTACCGACCTGCAGGCTGTGGCTCAGCAGCTGCTCAACGACGCAAACCTGTTCAACGTCAATATCTGCGCCGACGGCAGTTCCGGTTCCGTGAGCTCGGCTGACTGTGCCGCCCACATCCTGGGCATTCTCGCGCCGTAACCAATCACTTCCAGTACACAACTCAGAACTACAAGTCCAAAACAGAAAGGAGACACACTGATGAAACTGAAAACACTCACCATCATCGCCGCCATCTGCCTCGGCATTGGCACTGCCGACGCCCAGATTACGAAACAGTTCGCCTTCCAGGGCGTTCTCAAGGACGGCACTGGCAATTTCACCGGGACGGTGGACGTGACCGCCAACATCTATGCCGTCAGTGGCGGTGCCTCGGTGTATACGGAAGCGCACACGGGCGTTGCCGTCGCCAACGGCCTGTTTACCATCAATGTAGGTTCGGTGACCCCTCTCGACGTGGATTTCGCCGATGCCTATGAGCTCGGTGTGACGGTCGGCAGCGATCCCGAAATGACACCGCGTGTGCCGTTGCTCTCGGCACCTGCTGCCATCAATGCCGCCGGAGTCCAGATCGACGGCGGCGGCGCCGGCGATGTGCTGACCAATGACGGCAACGGCAAAGGCGTTTGGGGCGCCGCCGGTGCCGGGCCGCAAGGTGACAAGGGTGACAAGGGCGATACTGGCGATACCGGTGCGCAGGGTGCGCAGGGTAAGCAGGGTGACCCCGGTACGGACGCCGACACGGCCGAGATCACGGCGCTGCAGGCAGCCGTCGCCGCGAACACGACATCCATCGCAAGCAACACGGCGGCCATCACAACGGCCCATCCGCCGCCCCCAGTTCCGGGCTGCATGGACCAAAACGCCACCAATTACAACCCGCTTGCAGAAGTGGACGATGGCTCCTGCACCTACCCCTATGACCCGACGGCGGCGGTTGAGGCCATGCGCACGGCACAGCAGGGTGATGGGAACCTTGTAGCTCTTTGGGATTTCGAGAACTCAGGAGAGGACGCCGTGGGTTTTCGAGCCCGTTACGGGTCGGCGGCTAATGACGATGGTTACAGGATGGACTTCTTTGATGGAGCGCCCAACATCGTTGCGGGGTTGGGCGGCGGCGATGCGCAGCGTTTCTCTGGAGACCATACAAACGGTTCCTATATCAAGTGTATGGGCGGGTATACTACCCACAACCCCTTCACGATCGAAATGCTCGTGACGCCGGAGGGCGTCGACTCGCAGCACGGTACATACCTTTTTAAGTGGTGGTGGGCCCCGGGCGCCGGAAATATGCATGCGATAAAGACGCCTGTCGACGGTTCGAAGATCATAGTCCGCGAGGGGGGGGAGTATTTCGATCTGGTCGGTGGATCGACCTCCGTAGCGCTCACCGAATTTGAAACCTATTATATCTGCGTGTCGTTCCACGTGACTGATACGTCCACGGGCGCAGCCACCGTCCAGGGCTGGGCAAAGAACATGAGTACCGGGGGACCGCTCACGAAGACTATCGACGGCAGCGTCGCTGCGTGGACCACTACTGGTCAGGTGGGCTGGGCCGAAATGGGCATGTCCTGGCATGGCGGGCCTGAGCGTCATACCGGAGCAGTGGACGACGTTGCCTATTACGGGACCGCGGTTACTCCGCACGTGCAGTGACCTCAGGCGAAGGCGCCAGGTCCGGGAACATGTTGTTGCCGCGCCTGGCTTACGGGCGGTAAAAGAACTTAACGGGGGAGAGCGTCGACGTTCTCCCCCGTTTTTTTGTGCTCGCTGACCGCGACACAGAATCCGGCCGGGCTCAGCCCTGATCTCAAGACGTTTCACCCCCGGCTGCTCTGAACACCACATCCACCTGCTGGCCACGCGACAATATCCTCCGGCTGGACAGAAGCCCGCGGCGTGGGTATACTTGAGGTTTTGAACAGCCCCCCTCGTGCGGCGAAAGACGACCGCAGGGGTGTTCGTTCGAGCACTGCTTGGCTTAGGGTCCGGCGAACCACAACGTCCTCGAGAGAAAGGAGGGGAAGATGATAGATGTGCAGAAAGCATGGTGGAATCAGGCAGCTTTCGTTGCGGTACTTACCGCTGTCCTGGCTGTGTGCGGGATCGCACTGGTACAGGAGGCGGGTGCTGCCGTCGCACCGGCTGACCTGCCGGACGTACTGGCCAAAGTCAACGGTAAACCAATCCTGAAAAAGGATGTTCCTGCCAGCCCGGACGCGGCCGGGTTCAGCACCCCGGCGCTCGAGCGTGCCATCGAACAGCAGCTGATCGCCCAACAGGCCGCAACGGAAGGGCTCGACGAAAATCCTCAGTACCAGGGACTAATGTCACAGGCACGGGCGCAGGCTGTGCAACTGACGTGGCTGAAGCGGCGGCCGCCGGCCATGCTGGCCTTCTTCTACTCGCGCATGATTCCGCAATTGACCCGGGTGGGCCCGGAGGACGTGCCGGCGGCGGACATCGACGCCCACCTGGCAGCGAACCCGGATAGTTTCGGCCGACTTGCCGGGGCCAAGCTCCGGCTCGCCGCCGCCAGGACCATATCGACCCGACTCTATACAAAGACACAGGCCGAGTGGCTGAGGATGCGCCTGTCAAACTGCCGCTTCAGCGTCAACGGAAAAGAGATTCCGCCGGCGGTCATTCAGACAGCCGTCGATGCGATGACCGCACAGGGGCCGGATTACACCGGGCCGGCTCCCGTGGGCCTCTTTGACAAGGTCAAGGAGATGGCCATCAAGCAGGAGGCGAAACGGCAGGGGGTCCGGTCCCGGGCGATCAAGAAGGATTCCGATCTTGTCGAGGCAATCCTCACCGAAGCGATGATCGAGATCGAGACGCCCGGCCGGGAAATCGTCCGGAGCCACATTCCCCATTCGCTGTCGATGACGGATGAGGACGGTAAAATCGAGGTCACAGGGTACGATTCGAGCCTGTTCCTGGCAATGAAGGAAAGCATCCTGGCCGCCGAGGCGCGCGAGAAGGGGATCGACAAAGATCCCGCGTTCCAACAGAAGCTCGGCCCCCTGCGGGCGCAGATCGAACTCCTCTCGGCGCACAACGAAGCCGATGCCCTGGCCGACGCCTATTACGCGTGTCACGGCCTGGGCGCCGGCGCCGTTGAAGTGACCGACGCCGAGCTCGACCAGTGGTACCTGGCAATCATGCGCGCGCTGATGGACCGGGGACAGACAGGGGGGCAGGAGGCTTTCCGCGCCTACCTCGACACTGCCAGGCGGAACTCGCAGAAAGAAGGCCGCCTGGCCGGCGGCCAGGCCGCGAACCTGGCCGATACGGAGACGGGTGTCGAGGACGTCGAAGTGACCGGCGCCGAGCTCGACGAGTGGTACCTGGCGATCATGCAGGCGCTGATGAACCAGGGACAGGCATGGGGGCAGGACGCCTTTCGCGCTTTCCTGGAGACTGCCAGGCTGAACTGGCAGAGAGAAGGCTACATGCAGGCGCTGCGCCAGGCAGCGGACATCGAGGTGCTCGTGGAGTTGCCGGCGGCGCAGCAATAAGTTCGCAGGTCGTCGGCAGTGGATCTGCCGCCGGATTCTGTCGCGGCGATCAACCAGGGGCACGGCCGCAGCCCGAGCCGCTGGTCTGCGTCAATTCGAACTCGCACACGCCCCGGGACATTGCCGACCAGATCGAATACACCAACGGCCCCGTCGACTCGCAATACGGCCGTCGGCGCGCCGAAAACGGGCATCCGGAACCATACGGCGTGCGCTACTGGCAGATCGGCAACGAACTGAGCGGTGAGCCGTACGAGCGCACCCTGCTGGAATACATCGATGCCATGAAAGACGCCGACCCGTCCGTCAAGCTGCTGGCCGCCTTCCCGTCGGAGAATATCGTCAATGCCCTCGCCGGCGACCTGGATTTCGTCTGCCCGCATTTCTACGCGCCCGACATCGCATACGCCCACACGGAAACGGCGAGGCTTCGGGCAAGCATTGCCGCCAGTCCCGAAAACCCCGGACTGAAACTCGGCGTCACCGAATGGAACCACACCGCCGGCGACTGGGGCGAGCAACGGGCGTGGCTGCTGACGCTTTACAATGGCGTTTTCGTGGCCCGGATGTTGAACCATTTCCAACGCAACGGCGACCTTATCCGCCTCGCCAACCGGTCGAACCTGGTGAACAGTTGCTGCAGCGGCTCCGTACAGACCAGGCCCACCGATATCTGTTTCACCCCGGCGTACTATGTGCAGAAGCTCTACGCAACAGCGAGTGGCCGGGTGGCGGTGACGATCGGGGGGGACCCGGGCGATCTGGATATCTCGGGTACAATGGATTCAGACTGCCGCCGCTTCATGGTGTGGGTCGTCAATCCCCTCGCGCAGGACGTCGAACGCACGGTGTCACTCGAAGAGATCGGTGTGCCGGCGGCGGTGAAGTGCGTCACCATCACCGGGCCGGATTCAAGTGCGGTGAACGCCTTTGAACGCAAGCAGAATGTCGTGCCGGTCGAGGAGGCAGTCACGCCCGCGTCGACGTTGCGGCGGACATTCCCGGCCTGGTCGGTGACCGGGCTGGAGTTCACCATGGCAGTGTGAGCTTCAAGAATCAACCCACCGCCATCCCACGGGTAGTTGGCAATGGCACCGGGCAGTGCCTGAACGAAAATCCCACTACCCGACCACCAGCTCCTGCACCTGCCACGCTTTCATCTGGAAGGTGACCTTACCTTTCCGCGGCACCAGGGTGTTGCCATCGACTCGGACCCGTGTGGGAGCTTTTGTGAAGGTCACGGCAGCTCTCGTATTTTTGCCGCAGGTCTCCGCCAGTCGCAGGACAAGGCTGCCGTCGGCCGACCGCAAGCTGGTGGCAAGGATGTTGTCCGGTGCGGTCTCGAGCAGGCTGAACTCCCCGGGCAGGCCCTTGCCGCCGGCCTCGACCGGCGTCACGAATACCGGCGCCTGCCAGCGCATCGATTCAACCAGCCCGTTCACCGGTGCAGATCCAGGCCTGATGGCGTACCGGAAATCTTCGACATGCGCTCTGCCCCGGCACATGACATTGTCCAGGACGCCGTTGGCGTGGCCGTAATGCTGATTGCCCCGGTTATACATGCAGAAAACACTCTCCCCGGCCAGCAAGGCGGTGAAGTACTGGCTGCTGTACCGTGGCTCACCGGTCTCCTCGCTCACGTTCATGTAACAGCGCATCGCTTTTGGCCGGTCCATGGCGGTGCAGAACCGGACGCGCGTCGTCTGCCGCCAGATCTTGTCGGTGTCGAAGGAGAAGTCCCAGATGTCGCGCTCCTGCGAACCGAGGAATGTAAGCGTCGTCCTGAAATCGACGCGG
The DNA here is from genome assembly GCA_030754995.1 of Lentisphaeria bacterium. Classification (GTDB taxonomy): domain Bacteria; phylum Verrucomicrobiota; class Lentisphaeria; order JABSQK01; family CAJWLW01; genus CAJWLW01. The sequence goes on along the minus strand of JASLZG010000001.1, from coordinate 14,994 downwards.
TCGTCCGTCGCCGGCAGGCTTGCGACTGTCTCATACAGGTACACGTCCTTGCCGTTTTCCCTGATCCTCCCCTTCGACCGGATGCTTTCCACGACGTCTCCCGACTCGATCCTCTCGATGCTCTCGGCCACCATCTCCGACTCGTCCCCGACCACGAGCTCATTGCCCAACCCCTGCAGAACCTTCTTTTTCGTTCCCTTGCGAAAGAGTTGCGAGACAGCGCCGGTTTTCTCGTCCATCTCCACGCGCAGGCGTTCGTTTTCGATTCGCCGGGCTGATCGCCTGCCGCCGCGCCCGCTTTTCTTTGCGGGGTCGACCGCCACCGTCCGATAGCCGAGCGGGGCGATCTCGAGCGCGATCTTTGTCCCTGCCGCGCTCGCCTGTGACGGGATCGGGGCGCCCTGGCAGCTGCAGGCCGCCCGCTCGTGCGGCAGCTCGATAATCGCCTGCGTACTCAGGGGCGAAGGGTTGAAAAGCATATAGGCGACACGTCCCGGGCCCCCTTCAACCGCCACGTGCCGGGAAATTTCATGGAGGTGCAGCTCGATATCGTTCTTTGCCGAATCGTCGGCCGGCAGCGCCTCCTTCATCGCCCGCTGCTCCACGGTGATTGTTTGCTGCGGCCCCTCGTAGTTGACCAGGTTGGTCTGGAGAAACTGTCCCGCTGCGATTCTTGCTATCTGGGGAATGTCGTGCTGCTGCAGATAGAGCAAACCCCGCCACCGATCGTTGTTGTCGGGAAGCTGCTGGCCAAGAACGATCGAGTTGAACGCTGCCAGGGCTTCCGCGGCAAGCAGGGTCGTTTCCATTTCATGGCCGGTGCGGAGCGCTTCCACCGGATTGCCGTGAAAGGGGTTCTGCGAGAGAAGCGGCGGGCCGTAGTCGTCGAAGGTGTAGGCGACGGTTTTCTCCGGTGGTTCGGTTTCCCTGAAGAAATCGTTGTAGGTGACGAAGCGTCCCCACACAGGCGCATAATGATGCGTGCGGATCACGTCCTCCCGCAGCAGCGGGTGACGCATGGCATCCGCGTCGTTCGTCAGGGCAAGGTATGCGTCGCCGCGCTCGAGAGCCTGCGTGATCAGGTCGGGTATCGCGTGGAACATGAACCATTGCGCGTGCTCCGAGCGCGTCGGGTGCGACGGCAGCGTGTCGATGCGGCTGCCGTCCTTGCCTTGCCAAATGATCCGCCGTTCGTCTTCCGCCGGGGTTGGTGTGGAAGGCCCTGCCACACGCTGCACGGCCTGCTTGTACCCGAAGCGGTTCAGCAGCGACGGCAGTTGCGGCGTAAACCCGAACTCCTGCCGGACATACGTCTCCGGGCGCCTGCCGAAGACCTCCTCCATGGCGCCCAGGCCCTGTTCGAAATTGCGGCTCCACGCTTCCCAGCTGTAGAAGGTAAGCGGCTGGCTGTACGTGCCGTCCACGATATCGATGAGGCCCTTGTCCCACGCCCCGGCGAGCTTCTTGAACAGGCCGGGATAGCGCTTGTTGAGGCATTCGATCGTGCCCGCATCAAACTGCATGTTGAACGGCCACGACTTGTTCTCCGCCAGCCACAGGCAGTCCTCCAGCCATCTTGCCGCGAACGTCGGCCAGTCGAGCTCAACAAAGCCCACGTCGTCATACAGCACGCCACCGTGGAACCCGTCCATGATGTGAATATCCAGCGGCGCCATCTGCTGCCGCAGCTTCGCCATCCGCCGGAACGACGCGCCAAGCGCCCGGCGCCCGGCGCTGGCGTTTCCCGCCGCCGTCTTTGTCGCCGCTTTCACCACTGACTGCTGCAGGGCAGCGTCATCGAGCTCGCTGCCGAGGTTTGCCGCCAGGCGATGCAGGAGCAGGTAGGAGACGCCCCAGGCATGGAAGTCGCGCCGCAAGTCGAACTCCTTTTCGACCGCCGCCATCGTCCGCCTGGCGACGCCGGCTTTCAGCAGCCTGCGAACCAGGAAGACGAAAAGCTTGCTCGCCTCCCCGATGAATTGGAACGGCTGCGCCCGGAAAAGCTCGAGAGCGTGGAAAAAATCGGTGGAAAAAACAACCCCGCCACTCGTCAGCACGGCGTCGGGAAACTCTCCCACCCGCGCGCAGGCCCGGGCCTGGCCGGTCAGCTCGAGGCATTGCATCGGCAGCGAATGCGGATGGTAAAACGGCGAGGACGGCGAGGTCTCGAAAACCCACTCTTCCATCTGCGAGCTCATCTCCCCGGTGAGATGCACATCGGCGAACGCCCCGAACTTTGCCAGCTCCCGGGCCGACGGCTGGACCAGTACCGGGATGATCCCCTTGGCATCGGCCGCCGCCAGGGCGTCGGGCGGTAGGATGCCGCCGTGCGGCACTATCAGCAGGGCGTTACGGAGACCGGCGACCGCCTCCGGTGAAACCAGCTGCGGGAAAATGCCGGTGCGGCTCAGTACATACGGGTCGAGCAGGAAGGAAAACACGCGCCAGCTGGCGCTGACCGGCAGCATCTGGAAAACTTCAAAAAACTGCAGCGATTTTCGACAGTTGACGTTGTCCGTGCTGACTACGGCAATTTTTGAAATCGACCCCAACGGCTGTTGCCTCCGGTGACTGCGGCGTCACTCTTTCTCCGGCACCGGCAATTCGGCGGGCAAGCCGTAAGGCGCCCCGCTGCGATTGGCCGGCACCGGCCAGCTCTGGCCGCCGAGATTCTGAAACGCCCCACCATATCCGCACAGCCAGAGGAACAGCTTGGCCACTTTCACGTGCCCCTGGAACTGCTCGAGCATCCGGTCGATCGGGCAGGCGTAGTTGAGCGTCGCAAAGTCCAGGCCGGGATCGACGATCCAGTCCCGGCACGGTGGCGTCGTGCGCCAATAGAAATACTTCAGCAGATTCCGCAAGCCGCTGCCCGGACCAGGCCCGCGACGGTGCCAGATGTGATAGGCCGTCAGGAAAATGGAACCCGCCGGCGACTTGGTCGATATCTGCCCGCGGAGGCTGCCGTAATGATCCATGTGACGGGTCTTGTTGTGCAGCAGATGCGAACCCGGAAGCAGTTGTGTCGGCGCCAATTCCACAGGCGTGTCCTGGGGCAAATAAAAAACCTGCAGGTTGTTCAACTCCAGCGTGAAGTTGTAGTTGCCGTCGACGTGCCACTGCTGGGCGCCTCGCGGACAGGGGATGCGGTGGTTGCTCATGAGCACCGGCAGGTGAAAATTCGCGCCGAGCAGCGAACGCACCGCACCGGTCGCCACCGGGTTCATGAGCACGGCCTCGACGAACCAGTCCTCGGCCAGAATCTCGCTGGGCTCCGATTCGTCGCACGTGTCAAGAAAGTCGGTCACCCGCTGGTTGACGTCATCTTCGACGACGCCTTCCAGCAGCAGGTAGCCGTTCCTGCAGAAATCGAGCACCTGCAAATCGGTCAGGGTCGGGGCACAATCAAAGGTCTGCTGTTCGGAAGGGGTCATCTGTCACCGCTCCAGGATGAATTCGAATTCCAGTCCGTGACTGTCGTTGTGGTTCAGTGCCATGAGCGCCAGGTTCGGAAATGAGACAACCCGCCAGCCGTCCGCCATCGCCTCGAGAACGGTCTGGTACGGCCACTCATCGGCATCCGCCGCGCCATCGTGGCGCTGGCCGTTCTCGATCATCATCATGCCGATGACCTTGGAACATGGGCTGGAACGCTCGGTCTGCAGGTAGAGCAGGTCCTGCATCGCCCTGTCGGACCGCCCGGTAATCTCGCGAATCCCCCGACGCAAGGCGTCGGTCGTGAGGGTTCCCGCTGCCAGCGCCTTTTCCAGGTCCGCAGCGATCTGATTTTGCACTTCGCCCATGGGTGCTGCCGTGTCAAGTTTTGTCGGATTGAGGCGTAACGTTGCCGTGGCCACGGGCCGGCGCAAGCTGCACTGGCTGATTTTTTTCGCGGCGGGCACTATTTACTGCGCCTTGGAGCCAGGCGGTTGTCAGTTGAGCGATCAGGCGGTAGAGTTTTCGGGCAAACCTGAAACACATTTGACCACAACATGCCATACATAGCCGCCGTGGATGCGGGCGCGTCCGAGATCAAGGCGTCCATCTTCGACACCGCCGGCAATGAAGTCGCGAACGCCCGTCGTGACTGCCCGGTCAGCTCGCCGAAGCCGGGTTGGGCCGACTGCCCGGCGGCCGTGCTCTTGCGCTGGCCGGTCGAACTGCTGGCCGAGGCGCTGCAGACGAGCGGCATCCCCGGCGCCGACGTTCGCGCCGTCGGCATCACCGGTTCGACCGGCTCCGTGCTGCCCATCGGCGCCGACGGCACGGCCACCGGCCCATTGATCCTGTGGTATGACCGCCGGTCCAGCACGGCCGTGCCCGGCCTCACCGATCGACTGGGCGCGGATCGCTTCGCCGAGTTGACCGGGGTGCCCCTCGACCACGTGCCGGTTGTCTCGAAAATCCTCTGGTTTCGCGCCGAACACCCCGAGGCCTGTGGGGCAACCGCCGTCTTCGCACATCCCCAGACCGCGGTCATGCACGCGATGACCGGTACACGGTGGTTCTGCGACGACAGCCATGGCCCGTACTTCGGACTGATGGACCTCGAGGCCCGGGAATGGAGCGATGAGCTGCTCGCCGCTGCCGACCTTTCACCGGACTCACTGCCGCAGCTGGTGGCGCCCGGGACCATCGTCGGCACAACGTCCGCAGCGGTGGCCGCGGCCACCGGGTTGAACTCTCAAACGCCGGTTGTCGCCGCCGGCGCCGACGCCTCCTGTTTCACCCTGGGCACCGGTGTCGAGAGCGCCGGCTCCGCCTCCGCCTATGTCGGCACCGCCGGAGTGGTTGGCGTGATCACCGACAAACCCGTACGCGACCCCCGGCTGACCTGCACGCCTTCGGCACTGCCCGGACAGTGGGATGTGCAGGGCCTGCTGTTGACCGGTGGCGCCGCCTACAAATGGGTCCGAACGCTTCTGGGTGATTCCCGGGGCACCGGGGAAACTGTCGGCTTCGACGAGTTGAATGCGCTGGCCGCCGCCGTGCCGGCCGGCAGCGACGGGGTGGTCGTGGTGCCGCATTTCGCCGGTGCCGGTACGCCGTTGTGGCAGCCGGAAGCCAACGGGATGATCGTCGGGCTGCGCTTGTCGCACGGTGCCGGCCACCTGGCAAGGGCCGTGCTCGAGGGGGTCGCTTTCGCCGAACGCCATGCCCTCGAGACCCTGCAGGAGGTCGTGGCACCGATCAACCGCCTCTGTTTTTCCGGCGGCGGCAGCACCTCCGAACTGTGGTCGCAGATCATGGCCGATGTCACCGGGCTGCCGGTCTCGGTCCCGGTCAGCAGCGAATCGACCGCGCTGGGGGCAGCCATCGTTGCCGCGGTCGCGGTCGGCGAGTTCGCCGATTTCCGTTCGGCCGTCGCGGCAATGAGCAGGACGGCCCGCCAGCATGAACCGGACGAGGCCGACAGCCGCGCTTACGAAACGGCATATCAAGCCTATCTGCGGACCCTCGCACAGATGAAAAGCACCGCCTGAAGCCCCACCGCCCGCCAGGCGGCCGGCGCGCGTCAGCCGCCGCCGCCGGCGCCACCGGCTTTCAACGGCAGGCTTCCACGATGTCCGTGAGCTGGGAGCGCAGCGACCCCTTGAGCGGCGAGAAGGAACCGTCGAATGCCGCCGAACCGATCGTAAAGGCATCGCACCCCGCCGCTTTCATCTCGGCGATCTGGTCCCGGTTGTTGACGCTCCCGGCGTTGACCAGGTAACCGTCGCCCAACCCCTTCCGGGCGGCGCGGATCAGGTCCATTGGTTCGGCGTCGGCAGCGCGGTAGGCGAGGGCGTCGCAACCGCCGCAGCCCATCTCGATGAACCTGCGGCACTGCGCCTCGACGCCCTCGGCCGTTGCTTCCCACAGGACCGGATGGCCGTATGGCCGCCCGGGAAACGGCAGGTAACTGACCTCACTGCCCTCGAGCGCCGCCAGGATTCCCTCGACGTCCGTGCCGCCCATCAGGCGGTCAATCCCGATGTCTTTCGCCGCCCGCGCCGATTCGCGGCAGGCGTCCGCGTCGAAGCTCACCAGCTCGATGTAGCTCGTGGCGCCGGCATCCTTGATCTCGCGGTTCAGCGCCCGCATGGTTTCGACATCAACGCCGATGTCCTTGAAGCCGATGTGCTCGAGGCCGAGCGGCCGGATGTATTCCAGCACTTCGAGACCGTCCGGCACCGTCTGGTCCGAGCGTGTCAGCATGAAAATGAAATCCATAGTCAGTTTTCGGGTTTCGGGTTTCGGGATCAGCTGCGGTCATTGCCCGCCACAGTCACAGTGGCTGCCGGCGGCCTGCCCCTTCCAGGTCATTTCTTCTCACTCCACTCCGGCGGCCCTATCCACGGCACATAGTCCGGCTCGCCGATGTCGTTTCGCAGGCGCCAGATGTCCATGTAAAATCGCGCCGCCGTTTCCATCGCCTGGATGTTGTGGTAGGCCTGCGCCATCGAATCGCCCTTGGCGAACGGGCCGTGCCACTTGAGAATGACGACGGGATGGTCGACCAGGGCCTCGGCAATCTCCTCGTCCACTTCCGCCCAGCCCCAATGCTTCTTCGCCGCAACAATCGGCACGGTGGCCCCCAGGTAGAGGAAGCCGTTGTCGTCGATGATACGAAACTCGTCGACATAGAAGGACACCAGTGCGGTGTAGTACGAATGCGCATGAATGATTGCCTGCGCGTCCGTCTTCCGGTAGATCCAGCGATGCATCGACAGCGTGCTCGAGGCGTTCTCCACCGGCTCGTCGGAATCGACCGGGGTACGGATCAGGCGGTCCGCGACGATGTCCTGCTTGAAACTCTTGGTGCGGGTGATCACCACGTCGTCACCGAGCCGGGCACTGCAGTTTCCACCCTTGAGATGGAGCAGTCCAGAACTGACCAGCATGTCCGTGTACGTCGCCATGTCGTTGGCGATCTGTTCCATGTCCTGCATGATTGCCGTTTCTCCGGGTTGGGGGTCAGTTACTTTCAGAATCTTTGCGGATATCTTCTTTCCAGGCTCTTCTATTCCGAGATCCGGTAGATTGTGTATGGTTCCGTCGCCAGTAGCCCGTCCGTAGCGAGCCGCCGCGCCTGCTGGCCCTCGACAATCTCGACGCCGGCGCCCGCCGGCAGCTCGTAGTCGAACGCGGTGTACGCAAACAGCACGCGCCCGCTGTCGCCCTGCCACTCGACCCCGCGCCCGTCCGCCAGCAAACGCCGGGATTGCATCAGCGCCTGCACCTGGTTGTAGGTATGATAAGCGTCGGCGGTCTGCTCGAGGTTCTTCGGCCACTCATCGGCATCGCCTTCGTCGCCGAACATCAGCAGTGAGCCGTTGGCCAGGCCCCGGAAGATCTGCGCCTGCAATTCCTGCTCCGTGCGGTTGGCGTGTGGAGTCACGATCGCCGTCGTGCCGATCAGCATGTCTTCATGACCGATCCACCACGACCAGTCGTTCTGCCCGGCCACGGCGTGGCTGGCCGCGACGTTTTCCGTCATGTTGTCCGCCATGCCGAAGCGCCCGATACCCACCGGGCTGACACCCTCAACGGTGATCGCCTCGATCCCCATCTTGTTGAGGCCGCCGATGAAGCGGGCGATGCCCGCGGCGTTCGGCTGCATCTGTGCCTGGTAGTCGACACCCATGAATCCCAGGTTGCCGATCGAGTCGAAGAAGATGTAATCGAGGCCGTGCCGCTTCCATTCCGCGAACGACTCGAGCAGCCAGTCACAGGCGGCGTTCCAGTTCAGGCCGGCAGTGAGATTGATGATGTAGCCGCCCGAGTGCGGGCGCGTGTTGACGGCGCGACAGACGAACTCCGGGTGTTCGGTGAGGATCGGCGCGTTGCACGACAGGTGCATCCCGATCCAGTGCCCGATCTCCATGCCGGCGGCCTTGCCCTTTTGGTAAAAATCTTCCCAGGCATCCCAGCCGCCCCAGAAATCCGACATCCGGTATTCCCACACGTTGCAGATCGAACTCATCACCAGGTCGCCGTGCACGCCGGTCTGCAGCTTGTAGTCGTAACCAATCTCCGTAATGTCCGATGCCGCCATGGGCTCGGGGAAAATGCGCCGCACCCCGGCGGCCGCCAGCTCCGGCAGGTGTTTTGCCCAACCGGCCAGCGTGTCCTGCGGCTCATGCGGCTCGCCGGCGATATACACCAGCAGCTTGCCATGCTCGTCCAGGCCGCAGCGGTACAGCACCCCGGTCTCCGGCAGCAGGTACGGCTTGCGAATGCCGAATGCATCGCGCATGACGCGCTGGGCTTCCTCGAGGGCCCGCAGCCAGCGGTCGTGCATCAGATGCTCCCCGGCACCTTCGGCCGGTGCCGCGGCAAACAAAATGGACTTGGGCGCGAAACTTACGTCGGACCCCAGCGGCAGCAGACACTTGTCCACCGAGAAAACGACATCCTCGCCCGGGTTCTTCTGGACGACCGAATGCACGTCACAGAACTCCGGCCAATAGCCGATCAGGCTGCCCGCCGGGCCATACTGGAAATCGAAGCACTGCATCGGGCTGTAGCGGGCGCTGAACTGAAAGGAGACGCCGTTCGGGTCGCCGACATAGCCCAGCTGCCGCCAGCAGGTCGTGGTGAAGCCGGTCTCTTTCTCACACCGGTACACCGGCGGATTCACCTGGCCCTGGCTGAGCACCGTGTTGCCCTCGGCGGCGCCGCCAAGCTCCCAGGTGGTGATCATCGTGACCTGGTGGATCGCCCGTGAATCGCTGCGGAACCGCAGGGCATACGAGAAGCCGTCATACTGCACGCCGTCAAGCTCCAGGTGCGCCGGACGCAGCCGCCAGTCGAGCCGGTCGACATGCGGCCCCGTCTCCACCCGGGGCCACGCCTGCTGGCTGTCGTACTCGTCACGGTACTCGCCATACAAGCCATGCGTGCCGAAGGCGCTGGTTTCCAGCACGACATCGTCGCCATCGGTCACGATGTTGTCGAGGCGGAAGGCGTCGTAGCGAATCCCGTCGGGCGTCGAAATGTCGGGACGCAACGGCACTGCTGCCGAGCGCACCACCACCCCGTTGATCGTCACCGAACCCAGGCCCTGGAAACGGCCGTCAGCGGTCAGCAGCTCGACCGTTGTTCGACCGACTGTGACCTCGGATACGTCTGTCGTGGATCCTGATGGCACGGTAATTTCTCCCAGGTTGCGCGTCGATCTGTCAGCTGTTGCCGCTTCCCGGATTCCAGGGGTTGATGCGGCGCGGCAGGCGGGTGGAAGTATAGCCCATCACCCCCGACTTGGTATCCCGGCACGCTGGTTTCTTTCGGGCGGTGATCTGGAAAATCCCGGCAATGCAGGCGTTGATCGACGCGACTAACGTCCCGGGAACGCCGGATTCTGCCTGCGGCAGAGGTCGATGACCCGCATCATTTCGCGCACTTCCGAAGGCGGCACGATGAACTTCTTCCGTTGCCGCACGGTGGCGTAGACGGCATCGTAGAACGAGCCGGGGTCCGGGCCGGCCGCGTCGCACTCCTCCTCGACCCACGGCAGCACGTCGGCATTGCCGTACTTGCGGCCGTCGACCGCGGTGGTTTTGCGGACCCGGATCTTCGGTGCTTTCTTCGGATCGTAATATTTCAGATGTGCCTTGCCACCGGTGATCGTCGCGGCGCCCGAGCTGCCGAGGATCGTCCACTCCGGCGCCTGCTCAACCGTTGCCGCCGCGGTTGAGATGTTGACACCAACAGTCACCCCGTTCGCGGCCCGCAGCAGCATCGTGACCTGATCCTCGACGTCGCCGGCGTCGGAGACGTGTTTCATGTCGCAAAGCACATCCTCGATCGGCGCCCCGGCCAGGGTCAGAAGCTGATCGAGCGCGTGGGTGCCGTGGTTGTTCAGCAGGCCGCCGGCGTTGAGGCGCAGGCACTGCCAGTCGTTGCGGCGCGTGTAACTGGAAAAGTTGAAGGCCAGGTGCGTCAGCTTGCCGAGCTTGCCGCTCTTGACGAGCCCCTGCATGAACGTGAAACTGCGGGAGACGCGATAGTTCTGATGGATCATCAGCTGCCGCCGGCACCTTGCCGCCGCGGCAATCATCCGGTCAGCTTCACGGACGCTGGTCGACAGCGGTTTTTCCACCACCACGTGCTTGCCCGCCTTCAGCGCCGCGATCGTCTGCGGCCCGTGCAATGCCGAGGGCGTCGCGACCGTGATGACGTCGGCGTTCGTCGCGCGAAGCATCTTTGCGTAATCGTCGTAGGTCGCGCAGGCGAACTCCGCCGCCGCTTCGGCGCGCCGCGCCGCCACCGGGTCCATGACCGCAACGATACGGTAGCGCTCGTCGCCGCGAACACCCGCAACATGAATGTTCCAGCCCGAGCGCCCAAGCCCGGCGACGGCGAGCTTGATCGGTTTCCTTGCCATGGATTCTCCTTTGCAACAGGTCGGAAAAAGTACAGGTTGCCCGGCCAGAAGATGCCGTCTCAACTCACCCGCGCGCTGCCGCCAGCCCTTCCTGTGCCTGTTCGATCAGCATTTTGTATTCGGTCTTGTAGCTGAGAAAGTGAAAACCACGCCGCTGCCACGCCTGCAGCTCTTCAACGCTGAACGCGTGGATGCCCAGCGCCACGCCGGTCGCCTTGCTGACCGCGATCATCTTCTCGATCACGGCAATGATTTCCGGCCTGTCATAGTCCGTGTTGAGGACGTCGAGACCCAGCGAAAGAGAGAGATCGGAGACGCCCATGAACAGCGCGTCAATACCGTCGATCGCCGCGATCTCCTCCATGTTGTCGACCAATTCTTTCGTCTCGACGATCAGCGACACCAGCACATTGTCGTCGATGCTGTTGAAGTACTCCGCAGTGTTCATGTAAAAGTCGGAAGCACGCAGCGGCCCGAAGCCGCGCTTGCCGGCCGGCGGATAACGGGCCGCGTCGACAATCGCCTGCGCTTCCTCGACGCTCTTCACTAAGGGTACCAGGACGCCCATGCCGCCGATATCCAGGGAACGCTGGACCCACACCGGGTCCGCCGACGGGATGCGCACGATCGGGACCGTGTCCGTGCCGTTCATGGCGCGCAGGATCTCCTCGACGTGGGGAATGTCGACGGCACTGTGCTCGCACTCGATGATCAACCACTCGAGCCCGGTGTGCGCCAGCACTTCCGTTACCTGCGGGCTGCCGAGACCCATGAATGTCCCGACGCTCGTCTTGCCGTCGAGAAGTTTGTCTTTCACCGGATTGGATGTCATGACAGCTCCTTGATGATCTGTGCGCCCAGGCCCCCGCCGGCGGCGGCGCTTTCAGTGATTGGTTTGTTCAACGGATACTCCTTCCAGTTGTTTTCTGTTGAATCGCCTTCTGCCTTGAACGCAGGGACAAAAAGGAACTTGACTACCTGGCCTTGAGGTGTCTGTGGGAAGGTACATGATCTCCCGAAAAATTCAAAAAACATGATTTTTTCCCGTGGGCTGTGGCGGGAGGACAATCGCCTCGACATGAAAAAGTATACAAATAACCGGCAAAAATTCACAACGGTTGCTTTTTCAAAAAAAAATTCAATTAAGAACCGTATAAAGTTGGTGTAAAATTGTAATCATGCGGCGGTCAGCTTAAGCGCCGGGGCGATCCATCCGTCCGGGGTTCCCCGTCCCCTGTCCGCGCTTTTGCGCCGGCGTGATGACCAATCCCATACTGCATATCGGCATTTGTCGTGTACATTCTGCCATGGCCTCGATCATCGACAACCAGCGCGGCGAACAAGTTCGCGAAATCATCGAGCAGCGGTTCCTGCGGTATCGCCGTGACCCCGGGGTGGCGCCGGGCCCGGACGACGTGGAAATCACCGCGGAATGGTCGCTGACGATTCCCGCCACAGCGTGCCTCGAGCAGGCGGCGATCTCCTTTCGCCAGTTCTGCAGCGCCTGCATGGATGTCGAGCTGGCCGCCGGTGACGGGCCGGCCATCACCCTGGCGCTCGCTGCAGAGGCACCGGCAGGCGAGGGCTTCCGGCGTACTGTCACGGCCGGTGCCATCACGATCGAGTCGGCCGGCGAGCGCGGCCTGCTGGCCGGCGCCATGCGGCTGCTCCATGATTTCGCAATGCGCCGTGCCCCGATCGTTGCCGTTGGTGAGCGTACCTTCACCCCCGCCTTCCACCCGCGCATCGGCAATACCGTTTTCCTCCCCGCCGCCCAGCGCCTCGATAACCATGAGTTCCAGTTCTCCGACGATTATCTCACGCTGATGAGCTTCTTCGGCATCAACGGCATCCATGTGTTTGCCAACTTCTGGGAATTCTGCCACGGTGACCAGCTCCCAGAGTTGACGGCGCCCGGGCGCGACGCCTATCTGCAGAACCTACAGGCCTTCATCGATCGGACCGCCCGCTTCGGTGTCGACGTGTACCTCGTGGTCATGTCGCCGTTTTTACCCGATGATCACGAGGTTTTCCGCAAGCACCCCGCTGTCAGGGGATCTTTCGGCACGTACATGGACGATTTGTTCCGGGGCTGCTGCCTGTGCAGCTCGAATCCGGATGTCCTGACGTTCTACGAGCAGGCGTTCACCGGTATATGCCGCGACGTCGATGGTCTCGGCGGCCTCGTGTTCGTCGTTGGCGGCGAAGGCTTCATCCACTGCTACACCCGGCCGGCCCCGCCTTACGACGGTGCCACCAACTGCCCCAATTGCAGCGGTCGCAACCCCTCGGCCGACGTCGCCGGGCTGATGAACCGGATCGGCGCTGCGGTCAAGCCTGTCGATCCGCAGGTCACGGTCATGTGCTGGCCGTACAGTGCCTTCGCCTGGTCCGGCGAGGACAAGGCCCAGATCGAGATGATCGAGGGCCTGTCGGCGGACGTCGAGCTGCTCTCCAACCTCGCCACCGGTGACCGCCATCCGCGAACCGGTGCGGCACTCTTCGATTACAACATCATGGAAACCGGACCCAGCAGCGTTTTCAGGGCGCAAACCGAGGCGCTGGCGAAGCACGGAAAGCGGCATTATGCCAAGATCGAGTGTACCACGACACCGCTCATGTTTCAGCACCCGATGATTCCGGTGCCCTATCGCTGGGCCAGGCGCGCCGCCGAAATGAAGGCGCACGGCGTCGCCGGATACATCTCGCACTGGCGATTTTTCGGGTTCAACGGCAGTCTGGCCGAGGAAATCCTCGCAGCGTCCGTCTGGGAGGATATCGACGTCGACACCTTTCTCGAGGCCTGGTGCCGCCGCGAGTATGGCATGTTCGCGCCGCAGATCCTCGAGGGCTGGCGCCGGCTCAGTGATGCCTGGGCGCTGCTGCCCTACTCGGCAACGCTCTGCGGTGGGCGGCAGTACTACATGAAAGGACCGATCTTTGCCGGCCCGGCGCATCCGTTCATCCTCGATGTCCAGAACGACTACGGCCTGCACCGCGGCTTCCGTGCCCTCCGCGGCGATGCCCGGGAGAGCTTCAACGACGAAACGCGAATGCAGGAGATCGACGCCACTGGTTCCCCGACCTACGTCTCCGATCTGCTGTGGACCATGCCGGTCGGGGTCGAGCGGTTCATCGGGATGATCCATGAAACGGTCGAGGCCTGGGATGCCGGCTGTGATCTCCTGCACCAGGGACTGCCGGCGGCAAACCCGCAGGCCGCGACGATGCTCGGGCTGGGCGATATTTTCGCCATCCATTTCCGTACGACCTGGAATCTCGCACGCTTCTACGAGCTCCGTGACCGTTGCTTCGGCGGCGGCGGAGACCAGGCCTTGCGTGATTCACAATTCGTTGAACTGCAGGATATTCTGACTGAGGAAATCGCCAATAGCGAGCGCGCTTTGCCGCTGATTGACCGCGACCCGATGCTGGGCTACGGCTATTGCTACGGCATCGTTTACGACGCCAGGATGGTGCAGGAAAAAATCGACCAGTGCCGCTACGTGCGAGACCAGGAAATCCCCGAGCTCGCCAAGCTGCTGCGCTTCCACCTCGACGGCGTATATCCGTAATCTCCTCCCTTCATCGATGCTGAGGGTGCAGCCCCCCCCGGCGCCTTCTCTTTGAGCCGCGGAAATACCCCTTTTTCGGCCATCCCCCCGACCGGCATAATTCGCTGTGGAACTTCCTGTAAATGAGGCGGTTGACGGTTGTCCGGGGACTTTTTTTTAGATTTTTCCGGCCCGCCCTGCCGGCATTCGCCCTGCGGCGGCTTGGAATACAATTCATAACTATTTATAATTAAGTAGGTTACGTCTATTTTTCATAGCCCGTACCCGGTCAAAGGCAGTGGCTCTGTGGATTTTCCGGATTTTTCACTAGTTTTCATAAGAATTTCGCGCGCGAGAACGTATCATATACGACCCCTATTGGGGAGTTACGCGCGCGTACGGGCGACAAAAGCTATGTAAGAGCGTGTTCCACCCCACTTTTTCGAACCTCGAGCAATCACGATTTTCGTTTTCTACACAACCCACAAGGAGACAGGCATGGATCGCCTTGAACTGACCCCTCGAACCTCATGGACGACACGGTTCCTCAGCATCTTGCTCAGCGGCATCATGCTGGCAACACCGTTCAGCGCAGTTGCGCAGTTACCCACCAACCCGGACCTGGTCCACGGCAGCGTTGATTTCAATCAGCAGGGTGCCAACCTGTTCATGAACCAGTCGTCCAATGCTGCTGTCGTCAACTTTGACAGCTTCAGCATCGGCGCCCAGAATGGTGTCTACATCACCCAGCCCGGCGCCACCTCGGCGTTGCTTTCACGGGTCGTCGGCGCCGATCCCTCGGTCATTCACGGCCTGCTCGACGCTACCGGCATTGTCTACCTGGTCAACCAGAACGGCATCTACTTCGGGGAGAACTCTCGGATCGACGCCGCCGCCCTGGTCGCCTCGACCCTCGACATCAGCAACGCCAACTTCCTCGCCGGCAAGAATATCTTCGAGGGCGACTCCACCGCCTCGATCGTCAATGAAGGCTCGATCTCGGCCGCCGACTTCATCATCTTCCTCGCCACCAACATCCGCAACGCCGGCGAGATCAGCGCCGCCTCCGTG
>JASLZG010000019.1 GCA_030754995.1 Lentisphaeria bacterium | reverse complement strand
GCGGCTCGACCTACACTCTCCACGACAGCGTCGGCGGTATCGGCAGCGACGCGGTGACCGGTGCCTCCCATGAGGCCGCCGGCGGTTACATCCCGCAGGTGATATCCGGCTGCAACTGCCAGCCCTGCGACCAGTTCCTGGCGCAGGCCTGCACCGAGATGACAACGGCCTTGCCGACCTCCTACAGCGAGATGCTGACCCTGTTGACACAGATCCTCGGCAACTCCGATTTGGCCAGCGTCGACGTCTGTGCCGACGGCGCGTCGGGCGGCGGTTCGCCGGAAGGCTGCTCAGCCTATATCACCCAGACTTTCCAGAATGCCATTTCGTCACAGTAACCCAGACAACCACAGGCAAATTACCATGAAAATCACGCGTTTCCTCACCGGCACGCTCATCTGCACCGGACTCATCACGGCCGGCTTAACGCAGGCCCAAATCACCCTCGACACCAGCGTCCCGTCGCCGGGTACCGGGAGTATCCTGGTCGACCAGGGCGGCGGCGTCGCGGCATGGGAGGATGCTGCCGGCGGCGGCCAGGGACCGCAGGGTAAGCAGGGCGATCCCGGGCCGGTGGGCTCGGAATTCTGGGACGGAGATATTGCCGGGGATATCTACAAGGTCAACAGCGGCAACGTCGGTATTGGCACGACGACGCCCACGAGCCTGTTGCATATTTCGGGATCCGAGCCCAGCGCCATACGTATGTCAGGAACAAGGCCCACATATGGGCCGCGCGACTACCTCTTTGGCTTGCAAGCCGGTAATCTAAACACGGGCGACCCGGGAATGCGTCTCCAAACCGTCGATGCGACGGCCGGCTTGATTCGGACGATACTTGACGCCCAGGGTTTTTTCGGCATCGGTGACCTGACTCCCGCAGCAAGGTTGCATGTCAACGAGTCGCCGAACGTGGCGGGCTCGCTGGGGGGCCAGCTGTTCCGTATTACCGGGCACGAGCCTTCCATGCAGATAGAGGCAACAAGAAACGCTACAACGTGGAATATTGGCGGTAACATGAGCGGCCTTGACGACAATGGCATGCGGTTGGTGATCGGCAATAACCATATGGGCACCGCGATGGCGATCAACCAGGTGGGTCGTGTCGGTATCGGGGCGGAAACGCCCGTAGCGAAATTGCATGTTATGGAAATGCCGGAGAATTCGGGTGACCAGGGGCTTCTGCTTCGTCTCACCGGGCGCGAGCCCCGGATGGAACTCGAAGCACAGAGAACCGGTGTAACTTGGAGCATCGCAGCAAATTACACCGGCGGTGATCAAGGCATGCGGTTGCGTATCGCCAATTCAGATAGCGGACCTGCGCTGACGATTAACCAACCGGGCCGGGTCGGCATCGGCACGGATGTGCCCACCGCCAAGCTTGATGTTGTCGGCCAGGTGAAAATTAGCGGCGGCAACCCCGGTGCAGGCAAGGTGCTGACCTCCGATGCCGATGGCCTGGCGACCTGGGAAGACGCCGGCGCCGGCGCCCAGGGGCCGCAGGGTAAGCAGGGACCGGCCGGCACGGACGGTGCCGCTGGTGACTCCCAGTGGATTCCGAGTGAAGCGGCAAATCCGATCGCAGGGATATGGACGGCCAAGGCCGTTGGCATAGGCATGGGTCGTGGATATGGGGTGTGGGAGGAAGGTTCCGGCGATAAAATTGACTTACAGATCCTGGCCGATGCTGGCAGTGGCGGTTACGGCACGACAGCTGATCCAGCAGGTGTATTGCGGTTTATATTGAAAGATTTCTCATGTTTTGGTGGAGAATCCTTGGGCCAGATCCAGTGGTACGGCAATGAAGCAAACATTGCCGGCGGCTCTGGCAGACCCCGGGCGAGCATTGAGGCAAAATACATCGGCACCGCAGGGCAAACGACTATGTACTTCAATGTGGCCGAGGGCCCCGGCGAGGAATTGGTGGAAAGACTGGTGATCAATCAGGTCGGTTACATCGGTCAAGGCGGTCAGTGGCCTCTGCATCCGTTGCACATGGCGAGCGATGCCCACGTCACGAGCGGTGGTGTGTGGACCAATGCGTCCTCGCGCGATATGAAAGAGAACATCGCAGAGCTGTCGACTGAAGAAGCTGTCGAGGCACTCACCGCGCTGACACCTGTCAAGTACAACTACAAGAAAGAACAGGATGAAGAGTACGTAGGCTTCATTGCCGAGGATGTACCGGCGTTGGTTGCAACCAACAACCGCAAGAACCTCAGCCCGATGGATGTCGTCGGTGTCTTGACCAAGGTGGTCCAGGAACAGCAACTCCAAATGGAAGCCATGAAAGTGGAGCTGGAGGAGCTGAAGAACCTGCAGAACTGATTCGGCACGCCAACCGGGGACAAAATCATCAAGCCCATCCGCCGCGGCGGGTGGGCTTGATTTTTATTGGGGTGGGGCTGACTTGTCTGGATCGCCGGTTTGGCAACGCACCGGAATCGCAAAAGGTGCCGGTGCCGCTCCCGCCGTCATCGGTTTTGGATAACCGTCGTTGTTGTGCGGAAGGGTTTGTCTGCTTCGTAAAGCCTTAACCGCATCTCGATCTCCCTGGCCAGCCCGTCGTCACTCGAGCGTCTCGCCACCTGCGCGGCCTGACGAGCGACCGCCACCGCCCTGTTGAAATTCCCGGTCTCGGCATGGGCCGCCGCGAGGGCATCCAGAAATTGGGGATTCGCATGTTGCGTCTGCTCGCAAAGGGTGGAAGCAAGTTTAAGTGCGTCAGTCCCGTTGCGGTATTGGGGATCCGGGCAGGTAGCCAGGGAGAAGGCCAGGAAATAAGTCATCGTGAGTGCTTCCGGCAGATGTTCGTGGCCGTTTCTCCAGACTTCAATCGCCTTTCCGTATTTCTTTTTTTCCCACAGGATTATACCAAGGTCACGGCTGGCGCCGCCAACGAGAGGATTCAACTCAACGGCTTTTTGATAGTGATAAATAGCCGAATCGTGATCACCGGCAGCCTGCAGGATCTGCCCCATCTGCTCATGCAATTTTGGATTTAAGGGACTATCCTGGAGCGCAACAAGCTGGTATTTTTTTGCTGTCTCGTATTTGCCCAGCAAAAAACATATCCTGGTCAGTTTTCGACGAATCGGTTTGTCATCGGGCACCTGTTTCAGGTATATCTCATATTGCACGACTGCCTCGGGCAACTTGTTTTGCAGCTCCAAAACCTGTCCCAGGCCCCTTTGCAGAATTGCCGTTGTCACCGACTTGGTCCCGGGCTTGACCGGTTCATCCGGCCGCGCCGGCAGCAGCAGGCCATCACGATATAGAGCTGCCGCCCGGTCCCACTTTCCCAGCTTGACAAACGCCCCGGCCAGGCAACCGATAATATTGCGGTTGTAAGGATCCTGGCGCAGGTATTCTTCCGCATGTGGTTTGGCGGTGATGAGTTCATCCAGCTCGACATAAGAGATGATGATGGTTTTTCGTAATTTCAGCGACTGCGGGGTCTGTTGTATCAGGGGGAGCAGCCGTTCTATGGCTTCGCGGTGCATCGATGCAGCCTGCAGTTCTTCTGCGTCGCGGCAACCGTTGTAAATGTGCATCATCTTCTTGGGGTCTTGCCTCTGCCCGGGTTCGGCCGGCGGGGTCGGGACGGGGGCACCGCCCACATAGCCCAATGAGCGCAGGCGAGCGAGTTCCTCCGCGTCGAGCGCGACCGCCGCGGGCACGCCCGTCTTCATGGCCGCTCGCATGGTTTGCAGGCGAAACCGCATCTCGTCAACGATGACACCTTCAACCGATGCCAGGTTTTTCAGCTCTCCAGGGTCGGCCTGGCAATCATAAAGCTCCGGCTCAGGCGCCTCGATGTATTTCCAGCGACCTGCTGTGATGCTGTAGAGTGGTGCCCAGCCGTAGCTGTTCATCAACCATTCGCTCTCTCCATAGATGCCGGGGGCCGCCTGGTCAGCGGCGCCGGGGCGAAGCAGGCTGCGCCCGCCGATGTCCTCGGCTTGTGGCCAATCGAGCACATCGAGGATGGTCGCAGCGACATCTATCAGTCCTGCCACTGCCGACTGGACTTTCCCTTCGGGCAGCTGCCCGGGCAGGCTGAAGATCAGCGGCACCCGCATCGTTGAGTTATAAATCAACGCCCCATGTTCCCGCTCCCGGTGTTCGCCAAGCGACTCGCCGTGATCACCCGCAACCAGGATCAGTGTATTCTCACGAAGTCCGGCGCCGTCCAGCCAATCCAGCAGCCGCTTTATCTGTGCATCCATGAAAGCGATCTCAGCGTCGTACGAATCGCCATGGCGGGATCTGTAGGGCTCAGGCGCATCATAAGGCAGGTGGGGATCGTAGAAATGCACCCATGCGAAAAAAGGCTGGCCCGTTCTTCCCAGCCAGGCGACGGCCCGCTCCGCCACGATGTTTCCGGGATTCTGCTGGTGGAAGACGTTCGTTCCGGTGGTTGGCGGGCCCATCCGGTCGTCATAGACCTCGAATCCCCGATCCAGGCCGAACTGCTTGTCCAATACGAATGCGGCCGGAAAGGCCGCCGTCCGATACCCGCGATCCCTGAAAATCTCGGCCAACACTGCCGGGTCCGGACCCAGGCTGCCGCGGGCGTTGTCATGCAGCCCGTGTTCGGGCGGGTTCAGGCCGGTCAGGATCGTTGCGTGGGACGGCAGGGTCAGCGGCACCGGGGCATAGACGTTCTCATAGCGCACGCCGCGGGCCGCCAGTTCGTCCAGCGTCGGGGTCTCAGCCTTGTCGTAGCCGTAGCACCCGAGACGGTCGGCCCGCGTCGTGTCCAGGGTGATCAGCAGCACGTTGAATCGTTTCTCGGCGCGCTGATTGTTGCGCCAAAGAACCCAGGCCATCACCGCTAACGCCCCCAGCAGCATGACAACCAGGACAGCCGCCCATCTTCTGTTGTGCATCCTGATCCCTGTTTTGGATTGCAGTCTGTGCCCGAAACGTGTTACAACTTCCGCTTGTAACCCGATGGCCGGGATCCAATACCGGTCGCACCCATGGCTTTGCAGTGGGTGCTTTCACGAAACGCTTGTTCTTTCGCGAAGAACAGCATGTCCTCCATGAAGACACAACTGATATTCTGCACGCCGTCCCCGGCCTTGCCGGGTTGTCGACGCACAAAAGGCTCGCCGTCGAGCGCCTCCAGATCCGGCACCGCGGCCATCACCTCCTCCGGCAAAAATTACACCACGACAATCTCCGTCGCCGTTACATTCAATCTTCTTTCGACACGGTGTGCAATGCCGCAGCTTCCTTCACAACGCTCGGAAACCACTGGTCGAATTCAGCGAATTCGAAGCCGGCGTGCCTGGCTTTGGACACATCCAGCGTGAGATCGAACGAGTTGATCCAATTCATCCGGTCAGGCTCATCGCCTTCGGCCAGGACAATCGGCTCGACACCGAGGATTTCCCCCGCCTTCCGGGTGAACTCGAGCGGATCAAGCCAAGGCTCCGAGCTGGCGTTGTAGGTGCCCTCCTGCCCGGACAATCCGAGCCAGGTCAGGAACCTGCCCTTCTCGGCTATGCCGATGTAGCCCAGCACGCCGCATCCCGGCGGAATGACAATCGGCGCGCCGTCCAGGATCCGCCCGACCAGCCACCCCAGTCGATTGAGCGGATCGTCTGCCCCCAGGACAATCGGGATGCGGGCCGTCGCGAAAGGGAACGGCGCCATCTGTTCCAGATACGCTTCGGCTTGCAGTTTGCCCTCGCCGTACCCGATTTCGCCGGTGGAGTGCCGGCCCGGCACCCAGCCCACTTCCAGGTCCAGGTCCGTCTCGACCATCCCGCCGGTGTGGATAGTGGTGTACGCCGCGATGCTCGAGGTAAAGACGTAGTGTCCGATCTTCCCGGCAAACACTTCGCAGGCATCGGCCACATCATCCGCGCAGTAGCCGATCTGATCGAACACCACATCATACGCGTTCCCGGAAAACGCCGTCACCATGCTGTCAAGGTCGGTGCGCTCGAATTGCACCCACTCGACAGAGCCCTCAAAGTCAACCTTGGCCTGGCCGCGGGTTGCGACCGTAACATGGCAGTCCTGGCGCAACAATTCGCGGACCAGGGCTTTGCCGGCAAACGCCGTGCCGCCCATAACGAGAATATTCTTCATTCGGTTCGTCCCCCTGAGTTCCGTGTCATCCTGATCAAAACATTTCTCGTGAAATCCCTTCGCCGCCTCACATCGGATCGCTGTTGGCATCTGCCGCGCGGCCCGCGAGCACCGCGGCGGTCTGCTCCTGGACCTCGCGGACGAAGAGATGAAAATATGTGGCGAGACTGCCGCGGTCCGAGTCGTCGCGGACCTCGGATGCCATGGCGCGGACCGCCGCCTTGCCGGCGGCAATCGCTTTCGCAAAGCTCTGTTTCGCCTCGGCGGTGCGTTCGGCCTTCGCCTTTTTGCTGCGGGCGCGCTGCGCGGCGGCGATCCACCTCGCGCCTTCGTGCAGCAGTTCCTTTTCATTCAGCGCCTCGATGCTGAAGACGATGCGCTGGCGCCAATAGGCCAGCTCCGCCCTGCCCCGTTCAGTGCTTACGTTCTTCTCGACTTCCGTGAACAGGTTATCGACCGCCTGGAACATCGCACGCACGTGCAGCAGGCCCTGCGGCATCACCTTGTCCTCGTCGAGTTCACGGCACATGATCGTCAGCACCGGGAAAAACAGGGAGAGAAAATCCAGGTCGAGAATGACCGTGATATCTTCGAGAATCCGCATGGCGCGGCACATGTCATCCACCGCCTCGGGACCGTACACCTGTGAAAAGTGATCGACGTACGCGGCGTGCGGCGTCATCGTGGCATCCCACGATGCTTTCGCCAGGAACGCCACCACCGGGTCGAGATCGCCGATCGGCCAATAACGCGTCAAAAAACCGCGCCAGCCATGGCGCTGCATGTTCCGGACCAGATTGTGCAGGCTGTGCGTCGCCACCTGCGGCAGCGATCCGATGTTGTCGTCCTGAAAAGTAACGATCAATTCCGCCGGTACCTTCGCGGTGTCCATCCGCGCCATGCTGTCCATGGCGCGCACCGCACGGGACGCGGTATAGCCCAAGGTCGTTGCGATGCCGGCGCCGTCCCACAGCACCCGATCCATGATCGGAAAGAGATGCTCGGCGTTCATGCCGATCGTGAGATTGATCTTGATATTGTCGGCCGCCGCCCGCTCTAAAATATCGTTGCTCGCGAAGAAACGATCGAAAAAATTGAACATGGACACCGACGACTTGAACTCGCGGCTGGCGCGTTCGGTGTCGCCCGGCACCAGGGCATTGTGCGCGGCCTTCCGGAGCAGCGTCGCTATGTCGCAATCCCGGGCGAGCCCGTGGCGCGCGTCGAGCTCGCGCCAGGATTGCTCGAACACGCGGCCGGCCTGCGGGTGCTCCGGCATTTCCAGGTACATGGCGTCAACCTCGCTGTACTGGTCGAGATAGGCGCGTATCCGGGTTTCAACCAGGCTGACGTGCCCGGGGTTGAAGAGGTCACCCGTTTCCGCGCAGCTCAGGTCGCCGAGTTGAATCGACTCGGTCGAGGGCGCCTGCAGCACCGGGCGGAATTCCTTCGGAAACTCGAGCGGCTGCATGGCAAACGACGTGTGCATGCCGAGCGACTTCGCGGTACGGATGATTGTCTTCATCAGGCGCACGCAAATCGACAGGCGTTCCTCGTAGGTCCGCGCGCCGACGAACTCCGGATTGACCAGGCGGGGTGCGTCGATCAGGTGCTCCCTGCCGATGTTCGCCCGGGTGATCGGGAACTTCTGATCGAACAGCAGAAGACCGGTCGACTTCTCGATACCGCCGCATTCGTAATGGACCACCGGTTGATGCGGCCACAAGCTGAGAAAGACGCCATTGTATTTGAGCTTGAAGATCTGCCGGATAAAAGCTTTCTGCTGTTTGGCCGTCCACATCTCGGGGCCGGTGGGCAAGCCATTCCATTGCCGCCAGGAACGAATCTGTAATGTCGGCTCGAGCACCGCGTCCACATCGGGCAGCCGAAAGGCCCCGGGATTCTCCGGGAAGACGTCGCCGTGCAGGAGGTATCGCACGCCGTACTGCTCGACAAGCTCGTAGACGGCCCAGGCAACGGCGGCGCTGCTGCCGCCGGCAAGGATCATGACCTGCGGTGACTGGCGACGCACGAGGTGGCCCTGGTCGGAAAGCCTCGGCAGTCGACCCGCCGCGGCGCGAACATGGTCGTCACTGCGCAAACCAACGATAAAGCGCCGGCCGGCGCCGACGGTTGATCCGGACGTGACCTCCGCGGTGACACCGAACAGCCGCTTGAGATAGCGCTTGAGCTCGGCTGCGGCAAACTGCTGGAGCTTGTCGGCGGCCGGGCTGAGACAGATGCGGGTTGTCGGGGGCGATTTCTTTTTTCTCATGGTTTGCCTGGTAAATTATTTCTTGTTTCACAGCGCCTATACAATACCTGTAGTACCGGGATAAGCACGAAGCAGTATTCTCTCGCCGTCACAGTCATCCCTCTTCATATACGCCCCGTTGTAATGCGGAAATTCACGTCGGCACCGGGGCAGTTTATTATGGGCAAAACGTTGCTCGACGACTAAATTGACGGATGTTGATCTCATTTCGTACTTCTTTACGCCAACCCCCCTGAATCCCCTGTCATGAAACTCGGCCTGTCAGTCGCCTCTTACCGCTGGGTCTGCTATCCGCCGACCTTGCACGACAATCACGGCGCCACAATCCACAGCGTCACGCACCCGGCCTATCTCAACACCGGCATGCCGCTGCCGTACACACTGTCGATCACACCGCCGGCACCCGGCGATCACATCGAGTGGACCATTGACCGCGCCGCAGCACTCCGGCTGTCGCCGCTTTATTTGTGCGTCACATGGTTTGACGACGAGGATCACGCCCGCCGGACCGGCAGACTCATGGCGGAGAAAAATATCAAGCTGATTGCCGCCGGCACCGGTGATTGGGCCACCACCGGTGACGAATGGCAGGTCGAGCGCGACAACTTCGTCCGGCAGATGCGCCTGGGCAAGGCCGCCGGCGCCGACATCATCGTCGCCGTCCACCACGGCGCGCTGGAGCACCATCATTTCAGCAAGAACCCGCCGATCGCCGAACAGATCAAACGCATGATCGCCAACTTCAATGAACTGACATCGAGCGCCGAAGCAATCGGCATCGTCATGGCTTTCGAGAATCACATGGACTACCGCTGCACTGAAATCGCCGAAGTGGTAAGCGCGGTCGACTCGCCCTGGTTGCGGGTCAACTACGACTTCGGCAACTCCCTCGCAGTGATCGAGGACCCGCTCGAGGCCGCGAAAGCAGTAGCGGAGTGGACGGTGATGACCCATATCAAGGACATGCGCATCCAGTCGAAAACGCTGGACGGTGAACCGCGCATTCTGACCGCCCCGCTCGGCCAGGGCAATGTGCCGATCCCGGAGATTCTGGAGGTCCTGCAAAGCAGCGTCGCCGATCCGGACAACCTGGCCTTATGTGTGGAAGTAGCCCCGCAACCCCATCAGGACCCCGAAGCCTGGATGCAGATAAGCCTGGCGTATATGCGTGAGAACTTCGGACAGTACCTGACCTGACCTCGCCGGCGCGATCGTCTTCCGGCCAGGCTCACTGTTTCTTGTTCAGCGGCTATTCGCACTGCATCAGCTGTTCAATAAATTCGCGAATTGCCAGCTCCGCTTCAGCCAGCTCCCCGTAGCTCTCCACTTTCACTTCGGGATTGCCGGAGATCATCGCCGACAACCGGCCGTCACTGCTGATATTAAAGAGGCACAGCACGGGCGTGCCCGCAGCCACCGCTCTGCCGATCTCGTAGCCGACGCCCAGAGACGGGGCGGTTACCTCGGCGATCATCGCGTCGCTGGCAGTGACCCATTCCATGTCCCGACTGTAGATGTCGGTATCGGTCAGGCTCGTTTCGCCATGAGCCGACAGGTCACGATCGCCAATGTGCTCTGTCAGCACTTCTGCAAGGGTCTCGATGTACGCAATCAGGGCGTGATAGGTTGCCGCGTACTCGCGTCCACCCCTGATTGCAGCAGCAAAGTAAATCTTCATCGGCTATCGACACCTCGGTTAATGATGGCGGCCATCCGCCCCACCATACAATGGCGCGGGAACCCCGTCAAACTCCACTTCCCATGCCGGACGGAGGGTGTACCTTTGATCTCCCGAGTTCACCTTGCAAACGAGAACATCGCCGATGCCAGACGAGCAGACAGACGACCTGCCGCCGATGCGGATCTATGTCGATGCCGATGCCGTTCCGCGCGACATCAAAGACCTGCTCCTTCGGGCCGCGACCCGGACCAGGGTACCGGTGACCTTCATCGCCAACCAGTACATGCAGCTGCCGGAGTCGGAGCTCTTCGAGATGATCCAGGTGGCGGCCGGCCCCGACGTGGCCGACGAGAAAATTGTCGACCTGGTCAACGCTGGAGACCTGGTCATCACCGCGGACATTCCATTGGCCGCGGCCGTCGTCGACAAGGGGGCGCAGGGCCTCAGCCCGCGTGGCGACCTGTTTACCGAGCGCAATATCGGCCAGCGCCTGGCCATGCGCGACCTGATGACCGACCTGCGCAACAACGACGGCATCGAGACCGGCGGCCCGCCGCCACTGAACCAGAAAGACTGCCACGCCTTCGCCAACGAGCTGGATCGATTCCTGGCGCGTCGGCTCAAACAAAGGCGACCCACACCATGAACCGACTGACCGGTTGGAGAAAAAAATGATTGAACTCTATCTCTCTGAACACTGCCCATACTGTGTCAAAGTCCGCAACGTCATGGAGGAGATGCAGATCCCCTACGTCCTGCGGCCGGTAATCGTCCGCTCCGAAACGCCGGTCGCCCTGGAACTGAAGGGGCGCGGCGGCAAGGCACAGGTGCCGTACCTCGTCGACCCGGACCGCAACGTGGAGATGTACGAAAGCGATGATATCATCGACTATGTGCGCAAGCACTCTGATGCTTTATAATCCGTGTGAACACCCTTAAATTGTAATCATATTTGAAACTGACAGATGATTCTGATCATCCATCCAAAGTTCCGGAGAATAACATGCCGAAATCACTGACTGAAGATGCCGTCAAACAGTATCACGAGCAAGGTTACTACTTTCCGCTCAAGGTACTTGATGACTCCCGGAACGCCGAGTGCCGCGCCAATCTGGAAGCGTTCGAGGCGGCACAGGGCGCGCCGATCTCCGGTGCAACGCGCAGCAAATCGCATCTGCTCTTCAAATGGGTCGACGACCTCATGCGTCACGACACGATCCTGGATGCGGTGGAGGATTTGATCGGGCCGGACATCCTGTGTTGGAACTCACTGTTCTGGGTCAAGGAAGCACAGAGCCCGATGTATGTGTCCTGGCACCAGGATCTGCGGTACTGGGGGCTGGATACGAATGACCTGATCACCGTATGGATCGCCCTGTCACCGGCTACGCTGGAGAGTGGTTGCATGAGCGTGCTGCCAGGCAGTCACCTGGGCGAATTGATGCCGCACCAGGATGAATACCGCGACGACAACCTGCTGACCCGCGGCCAGGAAATCTCCGTCGAAGTCGATGAATCGAAAACCGTCGCGATGCCGTTGCAGTCAGGCGAAGCATCGCTGCACAACGGCCGTCTGGCCCACGCATCCGCGCCGAATCGTTCAAACGACCGGCGCATCGGCCTGTCGTTCCATTACATGCCGACACAAACCCGGCAGATCATCGGTGACTGGGACAGTGCCGCGCTGGTAAGAGGTGAAGACAAGCACGGCTATTTCACTCACACACCGCGTCCCGAAAAGGATTTCGATCCAGCCGTCACGGCATTTCACGAGAAAGCCACCAACGCCGTGCGCGACGTGCTGTTCCACGATGCCGCGAAGATACGGCAAACGATCTGAATATGCCCAGTTTCACGGTGTTGCCTTGGAGGGCATTCAGTTGTCAGGAAACAGTCGCCCGTCCCTTTTGTCCCTTGCCTCGATTAAGTTGACATAAGAGACACCCGGGACCAACTTCAGGATCACATCCCCAACGACCATGAAATCTGAGCCCACAACACCACTGAACGTCCGCCTCACAAGCTGGGAGAAATGGGGGTTTCGCAGCGCCACACCGTATACGCGCGAAGGCCTGGAGCACCTCAAGGGCGGCGGCTTCAACGGCATCTTTGTCGGCGGCGGCAGCGGCATGGGCCCGGACGGGCTGTCGCCCGAAATGTTCGTCGAGTCCACGGTCATTCCCGACCTGATGCCGGAAAGCCGCCGGTCCAACGAAAAGCTCATCCGCCAACGCATGACGCTGACCCGTTCGCTCGGCCTCGACTGCTGGCTGATAGTCTGGGGTGTTCCCGGGCCCGACGAATCCTACGGAACGGCATACGCCAACAACTCACAGACCGTGGACCGTCGTATCAAGCTGGAGATGCGCGGGCTGCTGCAGCGCCAGCCCGATCTGTTCGGGCAACGCGATCCGGAGGGCTGCAGCTGGCGCGGCAACCGCCCGTTGTGCCTCAGCCAGCCCACCGTGCAGGCGTACTACCGCGAATTGTACGCCAACCTCTGCCGTGATTTCCCCGAGCTCGATGGCTTGGTGTTCTTTCCCGGCGATCACAACCCGGAATGCTGCGACGACTCCTGCCCACGCTGCGGCAACGCGCCCGGCGGACCGTGGGCGGTCTACATCAACTTCTTGAACGAGGCGGTCGAGACAGTCCTCGAAGCGCGGCCGGAGTTGCCGGTCTACGTCGTCGTCTGGAACCCGGAGATTGATGTGCGCAACTGGATCATTCGAAAATCGCACCCGGCCTGCGGTATGATTCTGCCGTTCCCCGACCTGGTCGACGAACAGCGCCGCACCGGTCGCCTGGAGACCGCACAGCCATGGCTGTCGATCGATCGCATGGGCTGGCTGACCGCCGAGAACGCCGACATGGCCCGCGAGGAAGGCCGGCCGATCCTGGCCCTGCACGAGTTCTGTCAGTCCGAGGTCTACGACCCGTGCCACGCCTTTGCGCTCCCCGGCAAGACAATCAACGTGCTGCACAAACTGGCTGCCGACGGCTTCAGCGGGATCATGGATTTCTGGGGCGACTACCCGCCGGTCACCCGCAACGCCAACATGATGGCGGTGCGCGCCTACCTCGACGATCCGCAGGCAACACGCGAAGAACTGCTGCGGCGAGTTGCGGCAAAGGCAATCGGCGCCCGGCCGGAATTACCGCAACTGACCAACGCGCTCCTGGATGCCTGGGACAAGATCGAGCAGGCCGTCGACGACCAGGCATACTTCACCTGGTTCCAGCGACTCAATGCCGGCATCGGCCGGCAGGGTGCGCGCGGGCATTTGTATCTGCCGCTGATCCCGAACTTTCTCGATCTCGACGAACGACCGCGCGACAATTATTTCCAGAAACACATCCGCATCTGGATTGACGGCAGGCTCGGCAGCATCCATGGCCAGGCACAACTCGACGACCGTGATACGTTCATCGGGCTGGCCGACGAATCGGCACAGGCGGGCGCCCTCTGCCAACAGGAAGGGCAGTCTGCCGGCGCTGATTTCCTGCGCGAACAAGCAGTTAACCTGCGCCTGTACGCCAGCCTGATCGCCTCGCTCGGACGTTCGGTCTGGGCTCTCGAGGCATACAGTACAAGGGAGGCGGAGTTGCTGCGCAAGCTGATGCTCGAGGAAATCGAGGCACGCCACGAACAGATCCAGCTGACCGACCAGCTCGGCTACGGCATCAACCAGGCGCTGGTGGAAGAAGACATTCAGCTCATGCTCCAGTTCCTGGCCGCGCCCGATTTCCCGAATACAACACCCGCGTCGTTCAGCTTCAGCCCGGTGCCGTACTACGATTGAGGCTCTAAAAGTGATCGTCAACACCTGTCAATGAACCACGGCTGCGGCCGACGCGGCGGCAACGTGACAGTACACCTCGATAACCTGTCCCATGAAACAACAGTTCGGCGGTTGGGAACTGGTCAAATAAAGGAGCGCAGAAGATGGCGTGCAAAATGGAATTTGTCCTGGTAAGCAATGGCAAAGCTGCGGCAAGCATCGTGCTTCCGCCGGAGACTGAGTTCGACCGCTTCGTCGAGGAAAAAACGCCCTGGCTCGAGCAGACTCTCCGCAGGACGCACCCGAACCTCGGGGCAGGAGAATTTGCCAAACTCCTGGCGAAACATCGGAGATCGCTGCGGGCAGAAGCAAAGCGCGCTGGCGACGATGAGAAACTTGCCGCGGAAGAGCTTCAGTCTGTCATTGAAAAGATATCGGGCGCGAGGCTTTCCATCGTTCGCGCCGAGAAGTTCGAAGTTCCGGAAGGCCCGGCCATCCTCCTTGGGGCGACACTCGCTCGCAGGGCAAACCTGGGCAGGCGGCTGGACAAGCTCGCTGACGACGGCCTGATCTGCACGGTCAAGGGCAGTTCTCTCATCCTGACCGGCAGGCGCGCCCGCGGCACCCTGTACGCCGTCTACACCTTCCTCGAGTCGCTCGGCTGCCGGTGGGTCATGGCGGGGTCGTTCGGCGAGCTCTATCCGTCCCTTAAAACTATATCAACCACCATCAACAGGACGGAGAACCCGTCTCATACGCCAAGATTATGGTATTCGTGTGAGCCCGCCAGTGCCGATTTGCCGCGCTGGACGCTCCGGAACAAGGGAAACTACGTGAGGGCCCTGGGCGACCCGGAGGTGCGTCTCGAGCACATCCTGGGCGGAATACTCAACTGGGGCGCCAAGCATGAGAAGTACCGTGCCAGGGTGAAGCGGAAGTATCCGGTTCGCAAGTGGAGCGAAGCCGAGAGCAAATTGATAACCGTGACGGTGAAGAAGGAAATCATCGGGCTTCCCGACGAATACTACGCGCTGGAAGGCGGGGCGCTATATCTGAACACACCTAACATGTCCAACCCCAGGGTGTGGGAAATGTATGCCGACTACTGCATTGATTTCTTCAATGAAAACCCGCTCGAACAGTACGTTTCGCTGTCGGCAGCCGACGGCCTTGTCATTGACCATCGCCCGGAGAGCCGTGAGCTTGACAGCCTGGAGTTTGACCCTTTCATCGCGGCCCCGACGGCGACGGACCGCTTCTGGTTCTTTCTGGACCACGTGATCAAGAAGGTTGTCAAGGTCCATCCGGACAAGAAGTTCGGCGTGCTCGTGTTCTCCAACAACATGTCACCGCCGCGGATTGAGCAGGTGCACCCCAACATGGCGCTTGTCTTCGCACCCCTGAGCATCTGTCCCCTCCACCATGTGCGCGACCGGAAGTGCAAGAGCAACCGCACCTACCGCAAATGGCTGGAGGACTGGATGCTGATGGCAAGGAGCTCCGGGGCAGAGACCTACTACTTCGACTACGAGCCCCTTGGTTTCTGCTGGAACTCAGCCATGATCTGCCCGCGGTGGGCCATCATCGGGAAGAACTATAGTTGGTTCCACAAATTGGGACTTACGGGGCACACGGACCTGGGTCAGGACGAGTGGGCCGCGTGCGGACTCGACAACTACGTCATGATGCGCCTCTACTGGAACGCCGACCGCGACTACAAGGATATCGTTGCGGACTACGCAAGGGCCCGCTTCGGTGGCGCCGCCGGCTCGATGATCGAGTATTACGAGGTGCTGGAGAAGCGCATGGACGAGATTCCCGACCTTTACGATAACGAGGTGTGGGACAACCACATGATCCTGACCCCGGAGGTCCGGGAAACGTGCCGGACAACTCTGCATAAAGCCAAGAAACTGGCGGACACGCCCCGATCCAGGACACACGTCCAGACGATGATCGACCTGCAATGCAGCACGGACGCCATGTGCGATGCCGTGGAGCTTGCCGATGAAACCGCCGACTTCGGCAGGGCGGCGAAGAAAATGGAGAAATGTTTTGCGGTGCGGGAGAAGCTGAGCAAATTCCACCCAAACTTCATGTGCAAGCGGCGCCTGGGCAAGCAACCGCAACCCTCTTGGATGACCGGGGGCTATTACAACCTGTTCCGGCGCTGCGACAAGAAGATCAAGGGAATGGCGGCGAGCCTCGCCCTGCCGAGGTACTGGAAAGGCATGCTGGACACACGCAACCATGCCTGGTCCCTGGGTTACCACAATCCCGAGGTTTCGGTCCAGAAGCTGGATGACCAGGACGTCTGCGTCTCCCCTGACCTGAAGTACAAGACGCAACACGAACCTGCCGCCTTCTTCTACAGGACCGACCTGAAGGTACCCAACTCCTTTGCCGGAAAGAAGAGGATGACCCTTTTCTTCCCGGGCATTATCGGCAGGATGCTGCAGATCTGGGTCAATGGCGAACCGGTCGTCTTCAAACAGGCTGGCTTCCCGTCCGTCACATGGCGGGACGAGGAGTTCCTCGCAAACAACTACGACCACGAGCGTGAGTTCGACGTGACCCGGCACGTCAAGCCCGGGCAGCAGAACACCATCGTCTTCCGGGTCTTCAAGAGCAACCGTTTCGGCGGCACTTACCGGCGGGTGTTGCTGCTGGCAAGATAGGTCTTCACCTGGCGCCTCCGAGGCAGGACCTCGGGATTCTTGTTGCAGTACCGCAGGCCCACGGTCAGCTCGGCCGGCAACGCACCATCCGTCACGACAAGCCCCGCACTGCACGGGGCCGAATCGCCCGGGCCAGCCGCGACGTGCCTGGATCAGGCCCGGCGTCATCCCGCGACGGACGGGTGAACCTGGTGTCAGTGTCCACTGTTCAGACAATCCGTACCGCGCTGTCCTGCTTGGCATGCCGCTAAACTGCCGTAAAGTGACGGACGAAACCCCAATCAACCAACTGGAGCCGTTCATGTATACATTCGAGCCTGGCTACCCCTATACGATGCCCACTGCCAGTATTTTTCGCGATCCGCGGCCGTGGGAGAACGGCGGCATGCGCTACGGCCGGGTCACCGCCCTGGCAGTAACCTTCCTGACCGAGCCGGAGGCGGCGGCGAAACTCCTGCCGGAACCGTTTCGGCTTGACGAGGAGGCCCTTATTTCTGTCGCTGTCTGCCAGTGCGAGGACGTCGACTGGCTGGCCGGCAAGGCGTACAACCTCGTCGGCGTCGACGCGCATTGCGTGTTCGACGGCGAGGTCGACAAGGATGTGCACGGCACCTTTTGCACAATCATGTGGGAAAACATGACCGAGCCGATTCTCGGCGGCCGCGACCACAGCGGCGTGCCGAAGGTGTATGCGGACATTACCAACCTGAGGCGGCATGGCGACACCTGCCGCGCCGAGGTGACGCATTTCGGCTATCCGATCCTCGAAGTGTCCGCGACCGGGCTCACCGAGATGTCCGCCGACCAGCGCGCCGGGATCGAGCAAGCCAAAAGCGACGCGATCTGGATGAACCTCAAGTACTTCCCGAGCATCGAGAATGACGGCGCCGACGTGTCGTACGTCTGCACGTACCCGTGCACCGGCGAATGCCCGGCAGCCTGGGAGGGCGACGGCGAGCTGCAGTTCTTCGAGTCGAGTTTCGAGAAGAATCCGACCCAGCACACGCTCATCAATCTGCTGGCGGCCCTGCCGATCCTCGAGGTGCGCGGCGCCAAGCTGATCGTCTTCGAACCGCAAATGTCGCTCGCCCGCAAGCCGCAGCGATTACGCTAGGCGCGAAGCTCGGGCACCACCAATTGCTGCTCGACGAACGGCAGCGCCAGGACTACCGGCCTCTGCGCTGGTCATTTTCGACGTGCCGGTCTCCGCGTTAGGCGACGCCGAGCTCGGCACCAACGTCGATGATTCCCCGCCAGGTCGCCTCTTCGATGTAGATGCCGCCGGCCAGGCGTTCCGCCTTTGTTGCAGCACTGTGCTCGCCGGGGATGCGAATTCCTGTGGCGCCCTCTGCCGCCGGTGTCGCCTTGAGCCGGTCGATCAGACCGGTCACCTGGGCGATGTACGCATCGTTGGTGGTGAAGGCGGAAATATCGATCACCTGCACGAACAGGCCCTGGGCGTCGCGGCCGGCCGGACCGCTGCAGCCGGCGCCGCTGAGGGCGCCGCCGAGGATGTCGATGCCGAGGCTGAGCGCAAACCCCTTGTGCCCGGCCACCGGCGAACCGAGCGGCAACAAGGCCCCCTTGGGATCGGTGAACAGCACCTTGGGATCGGTTGTCGGCCGGCCCTCGGCATCGATCAGGCAGCCCTCCGGCAACTGTTCCTCACGCTGGATCGCCAGCTGCACCTGGCTGCCGGCGGTGACACTGGTCGACATGTCGACGCAAACCGGCGGATGCTCACCGGCCGGGGCGGCGATCGACAGCGGGTTGGTGCTGAGCACCGCCTGGGCACCGCCCCACGGCGCCACGTACGGGTTCGAGCCGCCGTCGTTGTTGGTCAGGATGCCGATGCAGTTGTGCTCGACCGCAACGATCGTATAGGCGCCGAGGCGGCCGACATCGTTGCAGTTGAAAACGCTGGCGCAGGCCACGCCGTGGGCCAGCGCCTTTTCGATAGTCCGATCCATCGCCGTCGTTGCAGCGACCTGGCCGAAACCCCAACCGGCATCGATCACCGTGGTGACAGTCCCGTCACTGACAGTTGTCGGCCGCGTCGTGACATCGATGCCGCCGGCGCGAATCGCCTTGATGTAGCGCGGGATCCGCATGACGCCGTGGGAGTCGTGCCCGACGAGGTTCGACTCCACCAGGTTCGCCGCGACAAGTCCGGCGTCCGCCGGTGCGGCGCCGGCGGCAGCGAGGATCTTTTCGGTAAGCTCAATCAGTTCGGGGGCGGGGATTTTCACAGTTTTCCCGGTTGAAGTTGTTCAGTGTGGCTCCGGTGCAACTGCCCGTGCATGCGAGCGGTACAGTACCACTTTATCGCGCCCTTGCCTCCCGGTCCCGTACAACCGCCCAGGGCGGTCGAGGCAATCGCACCGGCAGGCCACGCCGCGCGAATCGGCACCGCAAGGATCAGCGGTCACCGCATCTGCCTTTGTGCCGCATTCATTGCCGGGTGGGGACTCCGGCAATGCCACTCACTCGGCGGTGTAGGTGTACAGCTTTGCTGACCGCGGCGCCAGCGTTACCGTCAATCCGTCGCGGCCCAGCTGCTCACCGGACATGGTGAACGTCTCCTGCGCCCCCTCGTCCCGAATGCAGTAGGTGGCGCCCGGGTCGATCCCGCGCGGCACCACGACCTGCTGTTCCGCCGCCGCTTGCAGGCGAAAGACAAACACCATGCCCTGCCGCGGACCGTCGCAGAACTGGGCCGCATCCCACTCCTCGTCCGACTGGGGCTGCGGCATCAGGCGATAGAAGTCCTTGACCAGCAGATGCCGGATGCGCTTGTACAGGGCAACCCACCGGCTGGCCCGCTGCTGCGCCTCGGCGGGCCACGCATCGATGCAGCCGCACACGTAGAACGACCCGGCCATACGGCTGAGCAACGAGATGTCGCTGAGCCCCGCATCGTCCCCTCGGAGCCCGTCCTCGTCGCAGATGATCGCGTTACCCATGAAGTTGCCCGGAATAAACGAGGCGGCGCCCAGCTGCATCATGCGACTGGCATTCATCTCCATCATGTCGCTGCCCCAGCCGCAGTGATGCCGCCGCATGCTGCCCAGATCGATGCTGTTGCCGCCGCCCGCGTTGAGCTCCCACATCAGTTTCGGGTGGCGCTGCAACAGGGTCTCCCAGACACGGTACTTGCCCTGAACATAGGCGAACTGGATCTTGTCGTCCGGGTCCAGCATGGCCCACGTGAGCGGCCCGTCGGGCGGGATCGGGTAGCCGCCGAAATCGGCGCGGATGAAGCGTAGGTCCAGTTGCTCGACGTAGCCGCTGATCAGGTCGGTGAAGTAGTCACAGGCAGCGGGCAGGCCGAAGTTGAAGACGTGATGCCGCGGCGACAGCGATTCGCTGCGGAAGAAGAATTCCGGATGCTCGCGCAGCAGTTTCGTGTCGTCGTGCGGATTGCTTTCGAAGTAGAGGCCCATCCCCATGCCCTTCGAACGCACCGCCTCGGCGACCGGCTCGAGGCCGGCGGGAAAGCGCTCGAGGTCGACCTCCCAGTTGCCGATGCCGCTCCAGTCGCCGCCGCTGTACCAACTTTGATCGCAGCAGAACATCTCGACGCCCAGCGCCGCCGCCACGTCGATCTGCCTGATCACGTGATCCTCCCGGTAATGCCGGGGCGACCCCCAGAGCGTGTAGACGACCGGGGGCACCATCGGCCGGCCCATGTACGGCGGCGTGATCCGCTCATTGATGTACCGGCGGCAGGCATTGGTGCCCTCGCCGAACCGGCCTTCGAAGAAACCGATATGGACGGTCGGCAGATCGATGCTTTCACCGGGCTCGAGCACCAACTGATCCAACCCCGGCCCGATGTCGATGCGCTGACCGGTGCGGTCGGCGCCGAAGGTGATTTCCGCCCGCCACCGCGTCGGCCATTCGAGGCCGACGAAAAAGCCCGGCTTATCCTCACCAATGTCGTCGGCCTCGTGCGATTCGAATTCCGGCCTGATCATGAAGATCGGCAGGTCCTTGGTCGACGACACCAGGCTGTGGCCGGCGCTGGCACCGCTTTCCAAGTGCACGGGACGCGGCGCTATCGGCATCATCCAGTGCGGGCGGAAAGCCTCGGGCGGAAACTCCCGGGCGTGCGGCCAGCCGCCGCTGGTGCCGGCACCGCTGCACCTGAAGATGGCCGGGCGCCTCACGCCCTCGAGCCCCAGGCGCAAGGCGACAGCTTCGTTCATCGGCCGGGTGCGCCGGTTCGACGTGTTGGTCAGCACGGCTCGATGCACCGCCACCCGATGCTCGCGATCCAGCGTCACGGTGCAATGCGCCCGCAGGGATTCCGGCGATTCGCAGACGAAGTTGCAGGTCTCCTCACCAGCGTCCTCGAACGCCGTGACCGCCCACTCCATCCAGTCGGAAGTGTCGTTGTAAGATGTCGCGATCGACGGGCCGGGAATGAGCGCCGAGCGGATCGCCTCCGGGGCGATCAGCCCGATGATCTCCGGGGGGGTCGGTATCGTGGACGGCGGGGTCTCGGTTGTCGGGGCCGCGGACATTGCAATGATGCGTGATGCATGATGGGTTGTCGGCAAAGACGATGGTGCACTTTGGCGTGCCGTTCCGAAAAAAACAAGCTTAGCCGCCGCCGCGCGTCACCCGGAGTCGAAGCGCTGTCGAAACGCCTCCAGCTTTGCCTTCAGTTTTGGACGGTCCAGCACGGCGCGATTGACGACGCCGCCGGGCGCTTGGCCCCGCGCGACGGCCCAAACACCCGCCACACACATCTCGCTGCACTGGTTCACCATCTCGACCGTGTGTCCCAGGGCATGCGGGGTGAGAACGACGTTGTCCAACGCCAGCAGGGGATCGTCCGGAGCAATGGGTTCGGGATCGAAGGCGTCCAGGCCGGCCCCACAGATCCGCTTTTCGGCCAGGGCCCGGGCCAACGCTGCTTGATCAACAATCGCGCCCCGGGCAACGTTGATCAGGTAGGCCGTGGGCTTCATCAGGCCCAGTTCCTTTTCTCCGATGAGCTGCCGCGTCTCATCGGTGAGGGGGCAAAGTATGACCACGAAATCCGCCTGTTCCAGCAGCGCCGCCAGATCCAGCCGCTCGATCTCATGGCCATCTGCGGCCGCATCATCGAGGTGGGGATCGAAGACAAGGTGCCGCATCTGGAAAGGCCGGATCAACGTATAGAGATCCCGGCCGATGTTGCCGAACCCCACGAAGCCGATCGTCTTGCCGGTCAGCCCACCGCCCAGGTTGGCCGTGTGATAGCCCTCCGACCAGCGGCCGTTGTAGACCAGCCCGGACCTGGCGAGCAGCCTGGTAGCCAGGGCCAGGATGTGTGTCAGCGCCGCCGTCGCCATCGGGCGGCGCAAAGCCGTCGGGACCGTGGCGACCATGATGTCGGCCGCCGTACAGGCGTCCAGGTCAACGCGATCAAACCCCGCGCCGAAGCGTATCAGTGCCGCACATCGCCGGGCCCCGCCCAGGTCCTCGCAGCCAACGTACGACGAACCGCCCAGGATCATCGCATCGACGTCGTTCAGAACCTCGGGCGTGATTGGCAGGAAACCCCGGGAAAATTGAACCAGCTCGGACCCCGGCAGGCTATCCAGTGCCTGGCGGGCAGCCTGGGCGCTCGTGATCTTTTCATGGATGTCCTCGTCGCTCAATCCGACACGAAAGGGAAGCTGCTGATCCATTGCAAACGTATGCTCGTTTTTCGACCCAGCCGCCCCTTTGACGATGCCCAGGGACGCCGGCGCCGACACTAATTGTTGAATGCATGCTACGCAACAATATGTTACGCGAGCACCGCCATCGATACAAGAATGAAACTGGCCGGTACAACACGGGTAGCGCGGACTTCGCAGATGAAGTTAATGACATTTAACATCCTGACCAACGGTGAAAAGGAAGCCGGCTGTCGGCAGAAAGATATTCAGCAACTCATCGCCGGGCACAAGCCGGACATCCTGTGCCTGCAGGAAGGGGCTTACGGCGATTTCTGGGAGGCAATCATCAGGGAGAACAATTTTGTGTTCTCCAGGAATGTCGATGGCGCGTATGCCCCGTCTGTAGCTTCGAAATTTCCGGTTTCTGAATGTGAAACCCTGGATTTTTTCAAGCCGGGCGGCATCTACTTCAAGGTTCCCCTTGGAGATGCGGAGCTGATCGTCCTCAATGTTCATCTCCCATGGAAACTCACGGAAGACAAGAAACGCGTTGCCATACTGGACGAACTGTTGTCTGCCTACTGCACGGACGGCGATCAGTACGTCTGCATCTGCGGTGACTTTAATTCACGCTCTGCAGGTGAATGTGGAGAAGAATGGCAGGTCCGGTATCTGTCCACTTTGTCCGGCCTGGCAGGACTGGTCCCCAACGATGAATGGGTCGCCGCCACGGACTTCCTCAAGATGAACGGGTTTACCGACAGCTACCGGCAACTGCATTCAGCCAAAGGCTATTCGCAACACCATGGTGTTGAGGAATTGCGGGGGCGATACCCTGAAATGCTGCAACAATTTCCGGCCGACGAGCTGCAGGGCCGATTCCTGCCGAATGGTATCCGGGTCGATTATATTTTTGTCAACCATAAACTGCTGGGCTGCCTGGATTCCTGTGATCTTGACGGCTCGCCATTGGCCTTCGACAGTTCCGACCACACTCCGCTCATCGCGGAATTTAATTTAAATGGGGGGCAGATGACATGCTGACGCAAATCGGAAATGAACAG
Source organism: Lentisphaeria bacterium (assembly GCA_030754995.1). Taxonomy (GTDB): domain Bacteria; phylum Verrucomicrobiota; class Lentisphaeria; order JABSQK01; family CAJWLW01; genus CAJWLW01. Next base: position 5,084 of record JASLZG010000019.1, on the reverse strand, counting down.
TGGGACTTTGTCGATGCGGATGGTGAGCAGATTGCTCTGCCGCCGGCAGATGCTCCGGCCGCGGACATCAGGTTTCCAACCACCTGGCGGGTCTTCGGCCCGTTGCAAAGCAAGAGCAAAATCGCGCCGGTGCAGATCATCACCGACCGGGATGTCCCGGATGTTGTCACCGGGCTCCGGGCCTTGCCGGAGACCTTGACGATCGACGGCGAGACCTTGAGCGGCCAGGACGTCGAGCTCGACGGGAACCGCCTCGATCTGAACCGGTTTTGCGAGGCCTACGCCACCGTGTTTTTCGACGCCTTCGGCGATCTCGCGGCACGCGTCGGCAGGCAGGCCTATGTCTTCGCCGAGCTCGAGCTCGATGAAGAAACGGTCGTGCCCTTCGGTGCCGGATCGGATTTCTGGATGCAATGGTGGATCGACGGACAGCCGGTCTATGACACCCTCGAGGGCGGCAACAAGATGCACCCACCAACGCACACCGATCATTTTTTCCGGTGCACGATGGCGGCAGGGAAACACCTGCTGGCCGTGCGGTTGATCAGCGGCCAGACCAGCTGGGTACTCGAGACCGGCGTGCTCACCCCGCGCGAGGAAGCGCTGTCGCAGATCACGGTGTCCGATCGCTGGCTGTTCCTACCCGACTTCGACGAGATCCGGCCGCCGCACTCACCCGATTCGCTCGGCCAGACCTCGCTCGACTGGGGTCACACGATGGCGATCAACACCGACCGATGCCTGGCCGAGGAAACCATCGAATGCGAATTCAAGATGACCGGTGAGGCGAATTTCGGGATCATTCTCGGGGCGCAGGACAACGGACATTATTACACCGTGCAAATCCCGCGCTGGGGGCAGTTGTGGCGGGCGCGCACCTTTTGGGCCGGTATCTGCATGGCCGACGGCAGCGGCCATCTGCGCAACCTGCAGATGCAGCTCGTTCCGTACGTCGTCTGCCAGTGGAACACCTGGATACACCTCAAGGTGGAACGCCGTGGCAACTGCATCCAGACCTGGATCGACGGCGTCAGAGGCCCCTCGGTTGTCGACGACACGTACGGGCCGGGGCGCGTCGGCATCACCGGCTTCACCCGTTACACGGTACGCCATTTGCGGATCGACGGCGAAGCCGTAGACGGACCGGCCTGGAAAGCCGGCGACCATCGCGGCCAGCCATGGTTCCTGCCGGTACCAACTGACGATACCCACGTGCTGCAGGGGTCCGGAGAACTGTTACGTCTGTCGGACGACGAAATCCTGATGGTGTTCGACGATCAACGCCCGGGTTCGAACGACCCCGCACTGCCGCGTATCAGCCTGATGACCTCTAAGGATAACGGGCGCAATTGGCAACGTCATGCCGAGCTGTCGCTCGAGCCGGGCAACCCGCGGGCAATGCCGTGGGGCCTGCGCTGGTTCGTGCCGCGCCCGGGGATCGTGCGGGCGTTCACCCTGAGCAACGTGTGGACGGGCGGTGAGCAGATGCCCGGATCGGATGACGGTGCATTGCTCACCTTGCAGGACAGTGACGACAAGTGCAGAACCTGGTCCGCACCGGCACCCTGCGAACTTCTCGGTGACTGGAACCGCGACATCTTTCGGGAAGGCTGCTGGAATCACATCTACGGCGGTACTCGCCTGAGGGACGGCACACTGCTGATGCTCGTCCTGCACGGCTACCGACAACTGCAGGAGATAATTCCCAACCGTGGCCAGGGCACCTGGGGCTCGGAGTGTGCGCAACCGTACGTCAGCCGCTCGGAGGACGACGGCATGACCTGGACGGAGCCGGTGCCGATGGACAATGCCACGGTCAACGACGGCATCAAGCCGAACGGACCGCACGGCGGCTTTTCGGAGACCTGTTTTGCCGAGCTGCCGAGCGGTCGTATCGTGGCACATGCCAGGCCGTTCGCAGCGCCCTACATGTGGCGCACCCACAGCGACGACGGCGGCCGGTCCTGGCGAGTCGTGACCTACGAACCCTTCTCTGGCGCCGGCGGGCCGCAACTGTTATGCACGCAGTCCGGTTATCTCGTCAGCGTCAAGCGCGGCCCGGCCCTGTCCCTGCATGTCAGCACGGACGGCGGCATGAACTGGGACCAGGGTACAATCATCGATTACCATGCCTCGTTCAACGGCCAGATCCTCGAGGTCGAACCGGATGTCGTGCTGGTTGTCTACCCCGAGTCCATGGGTGAAATACGGCGGTCATTCACGCGGGCACAGTTGATCCGCATCACTGCGGACGGAACGCTGCCGTTGAAAGATTGAATGAACAAGGTTGCAAATCAGCGAACCAGGGGAACTTCATGCCGGAACCGATCTATTACGATTCACATTTACACACACCGCTGTGCAGGCACGCCGACGGCGAACCCGGGGAGTATGCCGAATATGGCTACGCCGCGGGTCTGAAGGGGATCATCTTCACCTGCCACAATCCAATTCCCAGTGGCTACAGTACCGGTGTCCGCATGGAGATCTCGGAACTGGATGGATACGTGGCGATCGTGCATGACACCGCCGAGGCATGGGCCGACCGCCTTGACGTGCGCCTGGGAATTGAGAGCGATTACGTCCCCGGCATGGAACCGTGGCTCCACGAGTTGCACAGTATGGCGGACTTCCAGTACGTTCTCGGCTCGGTGCACCCACAGATGACCGAGTACTCCGAGCGCTATGCCGGTGACAGCCACGTGGTGATCCAGGAACATTACTTCGAGCACCTGGCCATGGCGGCGGAGACCGGCGAGTTTGACTGCATCTCACATCCGGACATGGTCAAGAACACGATCCCGCAGCAGTGGGACGTGGGCGCTGCCATGCAGCACATCCGGCCGTGTCTCGATCGCATAGCAGCGACCGGGGTGGCGATGGAATTGAACACCTCGGGACAGTACAAGACGATTCCGGAAATGAACCCCGGCCCGGAAATGCTGGCCGAGATGCGGCAGCGCGACATCCCGGTCGTCGTCGCCTCCGACTCGCACCAGCCGGTACGCGTTGGTGACCGGTTCGGCGAAGCGCTCGAATTGCTCACGGCAACCGGTTACAAGCAGGTGAGCTACTTTGTTGAACGCCGCCGGCAGGACGTCGACATTGCCGCGGCAGTCGCATCGCTTGAACTCCCGTAAAACGCCTGCCTCCCCTACCCGCCACACTCTTCATCGGGGAAAAGGCCGATCACGAGGCAGTGAGTTTTTGAAGGTGCTGGGCCAGGCCAAACGGCGCGGCCGAAACGTCGCCGGGCAGCGCTTCACCATTCACTCGGCCACTCCTGTCCCCCCACTATGGCGGCGACCTGCTGACGGTTCAGTTCCTGGTCACTGACCACTAAATGGACGGGTTTCAAGGTCCCGCCCATGGCTTCGCCGTTCATGATGCGAGTGCAGAATCGGCGTTTGCAGAACTTCACCGACCAGGTCATAAAACTGAATGCCGGCAGCCACCCGGACGTTGCCGCCGCCGTCTTTCGTGAGAACCTGGCAGGAGCACTGGAATCCACTCGCACTGGTGGTATGCTGTCGGGGTTTCCAAGCACAGGCGTGCCAGGGTCTCAGAAGATGAACGCCTCACGCAAGATGAAGACGTACAATGATTCCAGACCAATGCTGAGGGAACATGTCGAACAACCGACGCACAAATCGGTAGCTTAAAAATGGATCTGACCAAAATCGGCAACGAGCTCTGGGATTTCGTCGACGCAACAGGCAGCGAGACGCGCCTGCCGGAAAGCGAGGCACCGGCGGTGATTCTCCCCACCCGCTGGCGCCTGTTCGGACCGCTTGAAACGCATCTGTTCACCAACGCTGAAAGGGTGGCGGGCGCCCCGGACGCAACCGCCGTCGTGCAGAGCCAGAAGACGGTACCCGACACCCTGGAAATCGGCCACGATACGTTCGAGGCGCAGGAGTTCGACTTCGATGGGGACACCCTGGACCTGGGCAAGGATTTCGGCCGCTTCGAGACCGTTTTCTTTCAGGACCTGGCAGGTCGTTCGGGGCAGCAGGCCTATGCCTTCGCCGAGCTCGAGGTGAGCGAGGAGATTGAGATCACCGTAGGTGCCGGCTCAGACTACTGGATGCAGTGGTGGATCGACGGTGAATCGGTCTGCGATACGGTGGAAAACGGCAACGGGGCACACCCGCCGAGCAGCACCGATCATACCTTCACTACTCGTCTCTCTGCGGGCAGACATTTGCTGGGTGTCTGGCTGATCAGCGGGCAGGCGAGCTGGATCCTGAAAGCCGGCGTGATGACGGCCAGGGACTCACTGCTCGCATCCATCACCTTCTCCGATAGCTGGCAGTTCCTGCCGGACCTCGGCGAAATCCGCCCGCCGCGCCGGGATGCGGTGTCCACCGGCGGCACTGCCCTGGAATGGGGTCACACGATGGCCATCGCCGCCGACCGCTGCCTGAGCGACGAAACGATCGAATGCAATTTTCAGATGGCGCCCGAGGGCAACTTCGGAGTCATCCTCGGCGCCCGCGACAGCGGGCACTACTACACCGTGCAGATCCCGCGCTGGGGGCAGCTGTGGCGCGGCCGGGGGTTCTGGGCCTGCATCTGCAAGGCCGACGGCAGCGGGTACCTGCGCATTTTGAAAATGCAGTTGATGCCCAACGTCGTGTGTCACTGGAATGCCTGGCTCAAACTCAAGGTCGAGCGCCGCGGCAACCGCATCCAGATGTGGGTCGACGGCGTCAAGGGACCGGGCGTCACGGACGACACCTACGGTCCGGGCTGCGCGGGGCTCACGGGTTTTGCCAAGTACATCGTGCGCGACCTGAAGATCGACGGCACGCCGGCGGCCGGGCCGGAATGGCCGACAGGAGACCACCGCGGCAAGCCGTGGTTCCTGCCCGTGCCGGACACCGACCAGGGCGATCTGCAGGATCCGCAGGGCGGCAAGATGATCAAGCTGTCCGACAACGAAATACTCCTGGCAATGCCGATCTGCAAGGAAGGAAGCGATGCGACCTACGGCACACCACCCGACGAGTTGGAGAACCGGGCGCTCTGCCTGTTCCTGTCGCAAGACAACGGCCGGACATGGTCGCCACACGGGACTGTCA
>JASLZG010000199.1 GCA_030754995.1 Lentisphaeria bacterium | reverse complement strand
ATTATCGAAGCCAGCCACCGCAGTGCGGAGTTCGAGGAGATTATTGCCCGTGCCGAGGGTAACGTCCGTCAACTCACCGGTATCGGTGACGATTTTGCCGTGCTCTTTCTGCAGGGCGGTGCGAGTACGCAGTTCGCCATGATCCCAATGAATTTCCTGCCGCCTGATCGCACCGCGGCGTATGTCGACACCGGGTTGTGGAGCGGCAAAGCAGTCAAGGAGGCCCGGAAAATCGGCCAAGCTGCCGTTGTCGCCGGCACTGCCGACGCGGGCTACGACCATATCCCCGAGCTGCCTGCCGGCACCGTGGCGCCGGACGCCGCTTACCTGCACATCACCACCAACAACACGATCTATGGCACCCAGTACCAGGCGGTACCCGAACTTCCCGATTCGGTGCCGCTTTTTGCCGACATGTCCAGTGACATCCTCTCGCGCCCTTTGTCTTTCGAGTCGTTCGACCTGATCTATGCCGGGGCCCAGAAGAATCTCGGGCCGAGCGGCGTGACCCTGGTCATCGTCTGCCGGGAACTGGCCGAAAGCGGTGCCGCGAACCTGCCGTCGATGCTCGACTACCGTACCCACATCAAAAACGACTCGCTCTATAACACGCCGCCAACTTTCTCGATCTACATGCTGGCCCTGGTCACCGACTGGATCTGTGAGCAGGGCGGCTTGTCCGCAGTTGCCGGGGTCAATTGCCGTAAGGCGGCGGACATCTACAGCTGCATCGACCACGACGACTTCTATCGTGGCAGAGCCCGGGCCGATTCGCGGTCTGTGATGAACGTCTGTTTCAATCTGCCGACCGCCGGGCAGGAAGCCGCCTTTGTCGAAGCCGCCGCTGGCGCCGGCCTGGTCGGGCTCAAAGGCTACCGCTCCATCGGCGGCATTCGCGCCAGCATCTACAACGGGATGCCGCCCGCCGGTGTCACCGCGCTTGTCGACTTCATGCAGGAATTCCGCCGGCGCCACGGTTGAGTCGCGGTCGGCACAAACCCGTTTGTGCCGGACCTTGCGAAGCTTCCGCAGATTGCAAATCGAGCGACACCCGCTAAACTAAGACTGGTCGGTTTGTGCTGTCTCAACCGCTTGAAACATGGAACTTTAGCGCCACGCGGACGTCTTATATCCAAGCGAAATAACCCACCTCAGCGGGTGTTGCCCGCCGCCCCCGGTGCTGCGTACGATGTTCTTGTTCCACCACAACAAATGTGCCGCATTCACCTGGGATCAAGACAGCAACTATTATGGTGTGTTCTGTGACCGCACCAGCGACGCCACGCGGGTGCGACGTTACTGGCAGGCCCAGAAGAAAACCAGCCAGTCGGCGGCGGAGCTTCTCGCTGCCGGACGCCGCGAACTGGGGTTCGACGACGACACCATCGTGATTGTGGGCGGCAATTTCCGCAAGGCCTGCTTCGTCGACCTCACGATGCCGCGGATCGCACCCGAAGACATGCACGGCGCCGTCCAGTTCGAGCTTGGCAAGTATTCACCCATCGCCGTCGATGACCTGGTCTGGGGCTATCGCAATGTCAACCGGATCGCCGGTACCGAAATGCAGCTCACCCGGGTCATCTATGTGCGCCGCGACGATTGGAACCGCTGGATCGAAGCTGCCAGCGGCCTGGGACACGGCGTTGACATGATCATCCCCGCCTCCGCGGTGCTCGACCCAATGCTCGGAAACCGCGATATCGCCTTTAGTGAAGGGGTGAACGGTGACTACTTCGTTTTCAAACACGGCACCAACGGCCAGCGCCAGGTCACCTATACGACCGAAGCGCCGGATGACGCTGCTCTCATCGGCGTCGGCGAACAGCCGTTGCTGGAGGACTGGCTCGTTCCCGGTGAGCTCGGCCAGCTTGACAAGACTGCGCAGGCCAGCTTCATGCCCGCCATCCTGCTCAGCCGCTACGGCCTCAGCGAACACTTTCACGGCGATCACAAGCACTGGTTGCCGTTGCCGCTCGAATTGCAGCCCCGCCGCAATCGCACGATCAAGCTTCTGACGACCGCCGCCATCGCATACCTGGTGTTCGTGCTGTCGATCCTGGGTTGCTGCTGGATCTCCGACCATCACCAGCAATTGCAAAGCGCCCGCATGACGACGCGCCAGCTCGAGCGCCAGCTCTACGAGCTCAATCAGCGTGCCATGCGGCCGGAGATAGCTGCGAAAATCAAGGCCGACCTGGTGGAGAATCGGCAGGAACGCGTACGCCTGTCGGAAGCGCTGGCGGAACTCACCCACGTCGTTTCCGACGACCTGTGGTCGACGAATTTTACGTGGAAGGAGGGCCACATCACGGCCCAGCTGCAGGCCGAACAGAGCACCGAGAACCTTACGGCTGGCCTGCGCGAATGCATCATCTTTTTCCCCGAGGCTTTTCAAAGACACCATACCGACCCAAGCGGCAACGTAAAAATCACGCTCGAAGGTACAGTCAGGGCCTTGGAGGATTACCTCCCGGCGAAGGCCGAGCGGGACGCCAGGCGCGCTGTCGAACGCCAGGCCGCTCTCGTCAAGGCTGCTGAAGAAGCGCGCTTGGCCGCCGAGGAGGAACGCTACGCGCGCCTCACCGAGCGCCGCGAACAGGCGACCGTGGGCGGACCGCCGCCGCCGCCGCCGCCGATGCCGGTCTTCGAGGACAGTGATATCGACCTGCCCAAGCCCGAAGGCGAACAATACGAAGGCGACAACGTCGAGGAAGAAGCCCCGGCCGCAAACCAGGCGTACGAGAACACCGAAGGTGTGAACTGATGGCAAACGGCACGAAACAGAACAAGCGCCCCCTGGCCATCGGTGGCGCCATCATCGTTGTCCTGGTCGCCGTGTATGTGTTGCGCTTCCTGAACTTCGAACTGGCGTTGCCGACGGCGGCGAAGATCCAGGTGGAAGAAAAGCGTGCCCGGGAATTGCGACAGGGTATCGAGGACACCAGGAAAGAGGTCCTTGACATTGAAATGGAGCGGCTTGACCTGGTGGATGCGACCGCCGGTTTCTGGCCGTTCGAGACCAACAAGATCCAGGATCGCATCGAGCAGCTGGCGCGACGCTCAGGGCTGCAGCTCAAGACCGTCGGGGCGCCCAACCCGGTTCCTGTAAGCGAGTACGTGCGCGCTGTCGACGTGAACATCAACAGTCACACCACCATGAAATCCGCCGCCCAGTTCATCCAGGCCATAGAGGAAAACGGCCCGTACAGGCTGGAGTGGTTCAATTGCATTCTGCGCCCCAATCAACCACGTGAACCGACCGGTGTGCAGATCACCGGTAAAATCCGTGCCTACGTGCTGTCGGACGACGCCGCCAAATTCGTCGCCGGAGTGGATCAATGAAAGGGCTCGTACTCTTATTCGACGTCGTACTGATCATTGCCGCCGTCATGCTGACGCGTCAAGCGTGGACGCAGCTCTCAGCCGAACCGCAAAACCATCAGCCGGAGTATGACGACAGCAGTCGCTCGGTTATCGTCCTGCCGCCGCGTCAGGCGCATGCCCAGATACCGCCCATCGACAGCGAGCAATCCGACATCTCCTGGCAGCGCGCCCTGTTTCACCCGGACCGCACATTCGAGATCATTGCCCCGACGACGGAGAACGATTCCATAGAGACCCCGACCGGTTTCGAGCAGTACGAGCTCGTCGGTATCGCTCGCGTCGGCGACACTGCCTGTGCCAGCATCATCGTGCATGCCCTCACTGGGAGCCAGTCGAACCGGAGCAGGACGCAGCGGCGACTCCGCAAGAACCGCAACGCCCCGCCGTCGGCGACGAAGGCCAAAGGCCGACAGGCGAAGAAGGAAAATCGCGCCATCTACAGCCTCAACGAAACCGTTGGTGAAACGGGCTACGTCCTCAGCGAGATCGGCACCGACTCGGTCATCCTGACGATGGACGGCAAGGAGGATATCGAACTGCTGCTGGACACCGCCGACGACAGGAGTAAGGCTCGACGCACCACCGCCTCGCGCCAAGCCCGGGCGCAGCAGGCGCGGCAGTCGAAGGAGAAACAGATTGCCGCCAAACAGATTGCCGCCAAAGTCTCCTCGAGGGAGCGGTCGTCAACGAAACCGAAACCGCCGGTGCCGCCGCCGCCACCCAACGCGAACAGCTTGCCGCCGCCGCCCGGAGCCACCGGCAAAAGCGTACAGAACCAGCGACGTGCCAATTCCCAAAGCCGCAACGCCAATACCGCCGTTGCCAATCCCAAGGGGAGCCAGAAGTAGTGACCAACCTGCCGCCTTGCCAACCAGCAACCCTATCCACCCTTGCCGCATGACAACATCCTTCCAAACCTGTCGGACGTCGATTCGCATTGCCGTTGCCCTGCTTGTGTTCTGTGCCCTGCCGGGCTGCAAGACCTTTCAGGAGCTCGTTGAACCGCTCGACTCCGAGCTCGACAAAACGCTTGACGCCGGCGAAATCCTCGCCCGCACATCGACCCGCGTGAGACTCGGCGACCAGCTGGGAGGTGATGAATTGGCAGAGGAAGAGCCGGCAATCACGCCGCCGCTCACCATCGTTCTGCCCTCACGCAATCTCGAGCCCCCCGCCGAGTTGGCCCGCAAGCGGGCATACAGCCTCGCCGAGGACATGATCGACGAGCCCGACAAACCGGTCAACGTCGATTTCACCTTTGATGCAGAGGAGCTCTCGGAGGTCGTCAAGATGTTTGCCTTGACGCTTAAGTTCCAATATTACATCGATCCCGCCGTTTCCGGCAGCATCAATCTCAACATCCACGACGAGAACATGCCGCGGCGCCAGGCCTGGCAGCTTTTCGAGCACATCCTGTGGATGAATGGTTCCTACGCCTCCCGGGACAGTGGCTTCATCAATATCCTGCCGTTCGGCAAAATGCCGCAGGAACGTCGCGTGCTGACCACGCACAAGCCGTCGCCGAATGTCGATGTTTCATTTATCCGGCTCTACCACACGACGCCTGCCGAAATCTCCACACTCATCCGCCCGTTCATGACGAACGGCGCCACGGCCCAGCCGATCAACCATCTCAACAGCATCATGATCGTCGAGGCCCCGCCGAATATGGACAAGATCCGCGAGCTCATCGCCGCCCTTGACGAGCTCGGGGAGACCCGCTGGCCGCAGATCAGCATTGCCTCCCGCCATGTCGACGTCAATGACATTCAGCAGGAACTGGCGAGGATCCTTTCAACAATCGGCTTTCCGGTGATCACTACCGAAAAAGGCGATGGCCGCAGCATCAAACTTGTGGCGCTCGAGCGCCCGCAGATTCTGCTGGTCGCGGCACCGACCCGCGAGGTCCTGGACGAGGTTCGGAAGTGGGTCGACATCCTCGACAAGGGGGACGAAATCGGCGGCGACCAGGAGGACATGTTTGAATACAAGGTCAAGTATAACCAGGCCGACGAGCTTGCTGCCGCCGTCGCCGCCTTCTTCTCCTCCGTCAGCTCCACTACCACGTCGGTGCCGCGCGACACCGACCAGGGCGATGATTCGAGTCGCCGTCTCAACCGCCAGAACCAAAGCACCACCGCGCGGCCTCCGACCCCGCGCGCTACGGGCTCGAGCCAGCGTCAGCAGGAGGTCCACAGCATCTACGATACGCCGGTCATCATCTTTGCCGACGGCAGCCACAATCGCCTGCTTATTCGCACTACGCCGCGCGCCTACGCTCACCTGCTGGCACTGCTTGAAAAGCTCGACACGCCGCCGCTGCAGGTGATGATTCAGATGTACATCGTTGACATCGAGCTGAGCGAGGCCACGTCGTTCGGGTTCCGCTACGCCTTCCAGACCTACATCAGCAACCATGAACTGGACTTCCAGTTAAAATCGGTCGCCGACGAACCCAACCTCGCCCTCGAGCTCGGCCGGCAGTTGACTACTGCGGATGTGATCAACACGGTCACTGCCGTCGCCGGCAAGGGCAAGACCCGCGTGTTGTCGACACCGCAGGTCACCGTCATCAGTGATCGGACCGCCACCATCGACGTTGGCGACAGTGTGCCGATTGCCACGGATACCACTACCGGCGACGACACCACCTCCGTCAGCCGTTCAGAAGTCGACTATGTCGACACCGGCACACGGCTCGAAGTGACGCCGTCGATCACCGCCCGCGGCATGGTCAAGCTCGACATCACCGGCGAGGTTTCCAAGCCCGAGGCCACGACCTCCTCGTCGATCGATTCGCCGACCATCGCCACCAGCCGTATCACCTCGACGCTGATCGTCGAGGACGGCGCCACCATCATGCTCGGCGGCCTGATCCGCCGGGACGAGATCGATTCGTCCGACGGCGTACCGTTCCTTCAGGATGTTCCCGGCATTGGCCTGTTGTTCCGTGGCCAGAGCAATACCGATTCACGCCGCGAAGTCCTTTTGCTGATCACCGTCAAGGTGCTCGAGCTTGAAACCGATTATGGCAAGCTCATGGAACGCTACCAGCGTGCCCTTGAACTGCTGGCCGACGAGTACGCCGAGATCGAAGCCCCGTAGCAACAGTCATGTCCGAACACGAATCGCCCGCCACCGAAGCCGATATTGCGGAGTCCGCAATGTTGCCGAACGCCGTGCTGCCGCTGACCGATCCGGACAGCGTCGTCGATCGTGTTCGGCAGGGCCTGCTCAACGCCCTCGGCAGCAGTGAAGACTTCTCCGATTTCAAGTCCATGGACGAATGGGAGCTGGTCAACCAGGGCAAGATATCCGAGTTCGATCTACTCAATATCTACGCCACCGCGGCCGATCTGGAAGTGATCGACGAGGAGGAACTCGACAACATCGAGACCTTCTCCGAAATCTCTTTCGACTACCTCAGCAACTGGATCTGCATCCCTATTTCGTGGGACGCCCTGTCGGTGGCCCTGGCCATTGCCACGCCGTATCGTCTTGGCGAAATCGCCGCGCACTGGCGCCATTTGATGGGGCGCAAGGTAAACTTCTACCTCTCCCAGCGCACCCATATCGAACGTGTCGTCACCGCCGTCTACGACCAGAGCGCCGCCGGCGGCGAAGATGGCAACTACGAGATCGATCCAAACGCCAGCGAAGAGGCCCTGCGCGACCTCGCTCTGGAAGCGCCCATCGTGCGGCTGGTCAACGACATGTTCGCCCGTGCCGTCGAGATGAACGCCAGCGACATCCATGTCGAACCGTCCGAGAACGAACTGGCCATCCGCTTCCGCGTCGACGGTATTCTGCAGACTGCGATGACGCCGCCGGTCGCCTCGTACCCCGCCATTGCCGGCCGGCTCAAGCTCATCGGCGGCCTCAATATCGCTGAGCGTCGCTTGCCGCAGGACGGCCGCACCGATCTGCAGATCGGCCGGACGCAGATCGACATCCGCCTGAGCACAATTCCCTGCATGCACGGCGAGAGCATCGTTCTGCGTATCCTTCGCAAAAACATCGAGACCTTCAACATCACCAACATCGGTATGCAGGACGCGGTGCGCGAGGCCTTCACCGAGCTCGTGCAACTGCCGCATGGCATGGTCCTCGTCGTTGGCCCCACCGGCAGCGGCAAGACGACGACGCTCTATTGCATCATGAACCTGCTCGATACCGAACGCAAGAAGATCATCACCATCGAGGACCCGATCGAGTACCAGATCAACGGGGTCACCCAGATCCAGGTGCGGCCGGCGATCGGCCTCACATTCGCCAGCGGCCTGCGGCATATCGTGCGCCAGGATCCCGACATCATTCTGGTTGGTGAGATTCGCGACAAGGAAACTGCGGAGATCGCCATCAACGCCGCCCTTACCGGACACCTCGTGCTCAGCACCCTGCACACCAACGACGCAACCGGCGCCATCAGCCGGTTGCTCGACATGGGCGTCGAGAACTTCCTCATCTCATCCGCCCTGGTCGGCGTCCTGTCGCAACGGCTCGTGCGCCGCGTTTGCGGTGACTGCAAGGGCAGCGGCACTACTACCGAAGCGCGTACCGGCACCGTCATTCGCGGCGTCGACGCCGGCAACGAACAGTTCCGTAACTGCCGCACTTGCGGCGGTTCCGGCTATCGCGAACGTGTCGGCATCTATGAGTTCCTGCCGGTCAACGACGAAATCCGCCGCGCCATCACCCAGGAAGTCGACAATGCCACGCTCAACCGGATTGCCCGCGATAGCGGCATGGTCAACCTGCGTGAAGACGGCGAGGAAAAAGTGCGCAACGCCATCACCACCGCTGCCGAAGTTGCGCGTGTTTGTCAGCTTGACTTCTGACCGGACCCCTGCCGGCGTCCGGCATGCGGGCAGACACAGCATCCGATCTTGAGAAACCGTTCACGAAATCACCCATGTGAAAAGGTCTGCCGTTTAGTTCATGTGAACAGATAATACGGCTGCCACGGTGGCGGCGGCGATTCGTTTCGCTACGGCTTGATCATGCGGACGTTGTTGATCTCTACTTTGCCGGAGGCCTCCATCGGATACACGATGAAGAACCAGTTGGCCATTTCATAAGGGATCGGGACGGTGGCCTTATATTCCCAATTGCTGTTCAATGTCTTGAAGGTGCCGGCGCGAAAGTCGAAGCTGACATTATCATTTTTCCCGGGACGAATGAAGGCCGGCGAGCTCTCCACGTAGGAATCTTCACCCTTGCCGATAAGCGCGATCGCCAGGCGCGCACCACTGCCCAGACTGCTCTTGACGTCGATCAGCATCACCCGGTCATTGGCAATTTGGAGATCGTCGACAAATGCCTCGATCACCGCTTTCTCACTGCCGTTGGTCGAACGCACCGGGTTCTGTCGGAAATCAACGATGATACCGTTGTCGTTGCGATACACCGGGCGCGCAGACAGCAGGCCTTCCCAACCCTCCGGCACCTGCCAGCGGCGGTCCAGTCGTAGCAGTGGGAACGGAATCTCTTGTTTGCCGGTCCATTGCTCAGCCTCCGCCGTTTCTGTGCTGCCGGCGATTGCCGCCTTCAGGGTGTCATCGGGCGTGCCGCCCTTGCTGTAGAAGAACATGACGATGTTGATGCCCATTCGCACTGAGGACTCCTGCATTTCGGCCGGCGACAGATCGGTGAGTGACCCCATCAGCGGGTGGGTCTTCGGATCGATCTCGAGTCCGTCACCATAATCGTTGCGGGTATAGATCACGGCGGGTCGGCCATCAACACTGAGTTGCTCGAGGTACTCCTGTCGATACTTGTCGCCGGGCCGGACGGACTTGTAGC
>JASLZG010000198.1 GCA_030754995.1 Lentisphaeria bacterium | reverse complement strand
AACTTTATTCCCTTGGTCAACACAGCCGTCGTCGATCTCCAGGGCGATGATGTTCGGATCGTTCTGCCAGGTATGATGCGGATGCACATCGCCCTTGTGCGAACCGGGGATGAACTGCAGGCAGCCCATCTCCTCGGTCGTTTCCTGCAGGGCGATCCAGACCGACAGCTCCTGGTACGCCTTGTCATCATCCCAGTAGGGCTCGTCCTGGTGCCACGGCGTCGCCCCTGTGGAGCCTGGCGGCTTGACGATCGCATGGTCACGTACGATGAGGTCGTCGCGCGTGCAGTCACCGGTGTCCAGCAGTTGCATGGCAATGTCGAGCCCCGCCTGCCAGGCCGGTGACCCCGCCAGCCCGGCCACGTGATGCGACGGATGCAGCATCTGCGGGATCGACCCGCCATCGAGCTCGGCGCCCGGGTCATTGCCGGTCAAGTCGAAGTAGAGGGGGCTGCCGCCATCGGCGGGCTTGCTGAACAATCGATCGAAGATCTCCTGCAACCGTGCGACTTCATCCGCCGCAATGACCGGATCCAAAGAGATGAACCCCTGTTCACGGTAGCGCTCACGCTCTCGACTGTTAAGCTGCATAGTGTCTTCCTGGCCAACCTGTTATTGTGATGACGTCGCGATGCCCCCACTCTCACCGGTCGGAAACCTGCGCCAGTGTACCGCCGTCAACGACGATCGACTGGCCCGTGATCGCCCGGGCATCGTCGCTGAGCAGGAAGGCGATAACACGGCCCACATCATCCCGGCCGGTTAAATACGGCAGTGCCTGCTTCGACTTTATCCAACTCTCGAGGTAACCTTCGACATCGTCGGTCAAATGGGAGAGCACCTCGCGGGTTTGCGGACCGTCGACCAGTCCCGGCAGGACACAGTTCACCCGGACACCCTGCGGCCCGTAATCCAAAGCCATGCCGCGCGTCAAGCTCTCGACGGCGCCCTTCGAGGCAGCGTACACCGCGTACTTCGGCAGCGTCGCGCGACTGTTTATCGAGCCGATGTTGACGATCGCGCCCTGGCTCGCCTCGAGCGCGCTGTAGGCGGCACGTGACAGCCGGAACATCGCCCGAATATTGACCGCCATGAGGGTGTCGAACTGGGCGTCGGTGACCTCTGTCGACCCCTTGACCAGGCCGACCCCCGCGTTGTTGACACATCCATCCAGGCCGCCGTACAGTTCAAGCGCATGGTCGACGATCCGTGCCGGTGCGTCGGGTTCGGTGATATCGGCAAACAGCACGTCCGCGTGCCAGCCGTCCGCGGCCGCTTCCGCCTGCATGGCCGTGACCGCCGGCCGATTGATCTCGACGACCAGTACCCGCCAGCCGGCCTGGGCAAGCACACGCGTCGCGCCGATCCCGATGCCGCCACCGGCGCCGCCGGTGACGATCACACCTCGTTCGTTGGAGCTCATGTTCCTGTCCCTCGTGGAAAAACGTAAGTCAGAAAATAGTCGCAAGTATAGATGGTGCCACTCACCCGCAGATTATTTCACAGGTCGGATTAACCTGGATTCGCGGGGTGAAATCTGCAACAGGATGTATTGTACGCGGTTCGGCGTAGATCATGAACTGTGAACCCCTTCCTTTTTTTCACCATGTTGATCATTGACGGCCATCTCGATATGGCGTTCAACGCCTTGTTCCACCGGCGTGACCTGACCAGGAGCATTCAGGAACTGCGTGAGCGTGAAGATCCGGTTCGTTCCGGCCTGTCTTCGCATCCTGATTCCCTGGAGCGGCGCGGCGACAGCCCCTACACCCTGTACAAGGGAGTTACCACCGTCAGCCTGCCGGAGATGCGCCGCGCCGAGGTCGGCATCATGCTGACAACGATCATGGCCCGCGTCCAGGCACCGAGTCCGACTACGCACAACGCCTGCCGCACGCGGCACACGGCGGAAGCCCGCGGGCGGGCGCACCTGGCCTATTACCAGGCGCTCGAGCGCCGCGGTGAAGTGACTTTCATCAAGTCCAAGGACGACCTCGAGCGCTCTGTCACTGCATGGGAAAACCCGCAGCCGGATACCCCGGTCGGCTTGATTCTGAGCATGGAGAGCGCCGATCCGATTGACTCGCCGGCGGCGGTGGCAGAGTGGTGGGAGGCCGGGCTGCGCTCGGTGTCGCTCACCCACTTCGGGGTCAATACCTACGGCCACGGCACCGGCACCCTGGGGGGGCTCTACCCAACGGCGTACCCGCTCCTGGACGCGATGCGGGAGACCGAGATGATCATCGACCTGACCCACGCCAGCGACCAGGCGTTCTGGCAGATCCTCGATTACTGGGACGGCCCCGTCCATGCCAGCCACTGTATGTGCCGGGCACTGGTGCAGGGGCAACGGATGTTGAGCGACGACATGCTGCGGGCGATCATCGAACGGGATGGGGTAATCGGCATCGTGTTCATTGACACTATGGTTAATCCGCAGGTGAACTGGGACAAGCCCAGTACGTTCGTGTCGCAGGCGGCGCGGCCGATGCAGGCCATGATAGAACATGTCGATCATATCTGCCAGCTGGCGGGCAACAGCCGGCATGTGGCGATCGGCACCGACCTCGACGGCGGCTTCGGCCGGGAACTGGCGCCGGTGGACATGGACACGATCGCCGATTTACAGCGGTTTCTCGATCTGCTGCGTAGGGCGGGCTACAGCGAGGACGACGTTGCCGCAATCGCACACGGCAACCTGCTGCGCCTTTTCCGCGATAACTGGCGCTGAGGGCGCATCACCAACCACCAATCACCAATGGCACATCAACTGATCATCGACGCGCACCTCGACCTGGCCTTCTCTGCTGTTCAGGTCAACCGCGACCTCACCGTTCCTGCGGCAACCGTGCGCACTCAGGACGGTGAAAACGTCAGGCGCTCGTTCGGGAGCTGCACGGTGACGTGGCCGGAGTTGCGCCGGGGACATGTCGGCATCGTTTTCGGCACGGTGATGAGCCGTATCGATCCCAATGACGAATGGACACGATCGGCCATGTACTGCCAGGATCAATGCCATGGCATTGGGCGCGGCCACGTCGCTTATTACCAGGTGCTCGAGCGGGAAGGCCTGATCCGGTTCATTCACAATGTGTCCGACCTCAACGAACTCGTTGACGCCTGGCAGGCGCCGGCGGCGGACACCCCGATCGGACTGGTGCTGGCGATGGAAAGTGCCGATCCGATTCTCTCTCCGGACAACGTGGCGGAGTGGTGGGACCTGGGATTGCGTATGGTCAGCCTGGCACACTACGGCATCAGTTCCTATTCGCACGGGACCGGGACCGAAGGGGGGCTGCTGCCACGAGCCAAACCTCTGCTCGAGGCACTGGCTGCCGCCGGGATCATCGTTGACCTGACCCATACTACGGACCAGGCGTTCCGGGAAACCCTTGAAACGTACGATGGACCAGTGGCGGCCTCGCATCACAACTGCCGGGCCCTGGTCCCTGGACAACGGCAACTCTCCGACGAGATGATCAAGGCGATTGTCGAGCGTGACGGCGTGATCGGTGCGGCATTCGATACGTGGATGCTCGACCCGGCCTGGGAAAAGGACACGCCGGCATATGACCAGGCGACATCGGCAACCCTCGATACCGTCGTCGACCACATCGATCACATCGCCCAGCTCGCCGGCAACGCACGCCATTCCGGGATCGGTACGGACCTGGATGGCGGTTTCGGCACCGAACAGTCGCCACGCGGCCTGAACACCATCGCCGATCTGCAACAATTGCCGGACCTGCTGGAGAAGCGGGGATACTCGGCAGAGGATGTCACCGGGATCCTGTCGGGGAACTGGACCCGCTTGCTCAGCCGGACCTGGTGAGGCTGTTCGTCAATGGGATGGAGAAGATGACGACCGGGCAGAACAGTTCGGCGCAAATTCCGAGACGTGCCGCGGGTGGCTGACCGGACATTGGCCAGGATACGGTACAGGTGAAACGGATGACAACGGTGCCATCACCACCACCCTGCAAGCTCAATCCGTGTAATACATCATGCCGGGCACCCGTAGTACCATCGATGTTTCAATACTCTGTCATCGCCATGCTCGCCGCCCTCGCCGTTGCGGCCGAAACGCTGTCGCCAGTCGCCGGCACGGTCACCGCATCCCTTGTAGACGATGCAGTGGCACCGCTCAGCTGCCCGTTCGAAACGACGCATACGGTCGCCTCGATGCTGAACGGCGACGCCAACGACGGTGAACTGCTCCATGTCTGGACCGGCAACTCCTTCAACGTTTACCAGTTGACGGGGGGGCAGTGGCGCATCTACGGCACCCAGGCCGCGATGCCGGCAGGCCGCATCGCCATCGACGAACACGGCGCCGCCTGGATGCGCAGCCGCAGCGGCAACGGCACGACAACGGTTCAACTGTACGGCGGCGTCCCCGAAGATGACAGCATCGGCATATTGGCACCGCCGCAGAGCTGGCAGCTCCTGGCGTACCCGTGGCCCGTCGCAGTCACGCTGAACAGCCTGGCGTGGACCGGTGCCGCCGATGGCGACCAGGTCAAAATCTGGGATGCCGCCGCTGCAGACTGGGAAACCTATGACCGGGTCGGCGGTGCATGGCAGGGGAACCTTGCCGACCCCGTCATCGAACCGGCAACCGCCTTCCTCTACTACAACAGCGGCACCGCCTCTGCCACGCTGACCTTCGACCGGCCGTTCTGACACATGATGGTACGCGTAATAATCCTCTCACTGTTTTGCCTGGCAAATGCCCGCGGCACGGCATTGCTGCTTGAGCTCGGCAGCGCCGGGTCGCCGTTTCGCCTGCCGAGCGGCGCCGTCGCCACGATCGGCGATCTCGAAAACATCCGCCCCGGTGTGTTCGACCTGGCAGACAACTTTGTGGGCGAAGCCGACACCATCGGGCTCGATGTTGCAGGCAACGGGCATTTCATCGGCACCATCAACCTGGACAACGCCCTGGTCGATGCCAGGCTCAAAGTCGTCGACTGGGACAACCTGATGATTGCAGACCTCGCAGACGCCACGGCGCAGGATGCGTTTCTGCCGCTCACCGATCCAGCCAGTCATCGCGCCTCGGCAACGGATGTCGTGTGGCAACCATTCGTATTTAATGAGCTGACGGTCGACAGCGAAGGTGCCGGCGCCGTCGACGACGTTGCTGGTGACTACGCCGACTTCGTCAATGCCGAGCTCACCGCAACCGCAGGACCACTGCATGAGTTTGTGGAGTGGACCGGCGACGTCCCCGCCGCCGACACTGCAAACAATCCACTGCTGCTCCCGATGGATGTCACACGACAGGTCGAAGCGGTATTCGGCCCGGTGATAAGCGATGACTGGGCAGTTCGTCATTTCGGCACGACGGCGCTAGACCCCGAGGCCGACGCGGATGCGGACGACCTGTCAAATCGTGATGAATTTCGCCTCGGCACCGATCCGCAAAGCGGCACAGCGACGAACGACAACGTGTCGGTCACCGCCGGCTGGAACCTTGTCGCGCCGACGGTGCAGCCGGAAACAGCCCTATGGCCCGCAGCAATCACCGTGAGCTGGTCGTGGGATGCTCTCGAGCACAGTTTCGTGTTCGGCCGCACGGTGGCGGGCAAGACCGGGTACTGGATACACGCAACAGAGCAGCAGGAGATCGCCGTCACCGGCCAGGCGATCATCGACAATACACTGTTGCTTTATACCGGGTGGAATCTCGTCGGGGTTGCGCAAGCCGTTGCCACGCCCGCATCCACTGCCACCATCTGGACGTGGGATGCCGCGGCGGCACGGTACATGTCCGTCGACAACGGCCTATTGGCGCCCAGCGTCGGTTACTGGATCCTGGCCGACGGCGATGCCGTCGTCGATCTGACACCGTGAATCGCAGCACCGGCCGCGCCCGCCCTTGTGGCACGGCGCTCACGGCTGTCGCCTACCGCGTTCCAGAGATGGTCAGAAAGGCGTAGATGCTCTGGCGGTCGGTGGTGGCCAGTTCCCGGCGCACGCTCATGCCGGCGTTCACTTGTCGACCGCTGAAAGTCCGCGACCAGGACAGGAACGTGTCGAGCTCGCGGTCGCCATTGTGCGTGTTCGCTTCGAGTGCAACGCTCAGGTACAGGTTCCCGGCAGCCGCGACAACAGGCAAATCCACGGTGCCTGTCACGATGGTCTCGTCTTCGTCACGGAATTCATGAATGATGCCCACACCGGCCGACAGCGGAACGCCAGCCGGCAGCATCGACATGATCCCCGAATCGATCCGCCGGTAATCGGTCACGGTCCCGCTGAACTCGCGCTGGCTGAGGCTGGTGCGCCAGATCGTATCGGCGGATGGACAAAGCTCGAGCCGGACTCGGTAACGGCTGAATCTCTCGAACGCCACCTTGTCTGCATCGGTGTCCAGGAATGGCTCCCGCAACACGTCGAGGCCGATCAGCCATGCCTCGTTCTCGTACTCGACATCGACCGTGTAATTCCACAAGTGATGGAAATCCGTCGCGATGTCGGTGTTTTCGTTGTCCGTCGTGTAGTTGCCCGCCTTGGCCTTGATCTGCCAGTTCCCGGTTTCATAATGGCCGCCCAGGGACAGGGTGTAGCGGTCGAAGGCATATCGCGGAAACGATGCCGGCGTGGATTCGGAGAAATAGTGCTGCCAAATGATTTCCGGTTCGATACGCAGTCCGCCACGCGGCAGTCGCAGGCGCAGCCGCGAACCCGCGACATACTCCGTGTCACGGACGCTGTCGCGATCGAACGGCGGATACTCGGAAGATGACCCGGTAGAGGTCCAGTAGTAGTGCAGGCGCGATCTTCTCATCGACGCCAATTCGGGCGCCGAACCGCGCACCGCGATGTATGCCTGGCGCACGAGCGACAAAGCTGCGTCGCTCCATTCCGCCTCGTGCCTGGATTCGTAGAGGTCGACGACCTCTTCTTTCTTGCCCAGCTTCCAGTAGAGCGCCGCGAGTGCCGGTGCGACACCGCCGTAACCCGGCAGGGCCACGAGCTCCTCCAGGATAACGGCGGCTTGTCCCAGGTCGCCGTCGTCGATATAGATCGCCGCCGCCGCTTCGAGCGCCGCCGCGGTTTCCGACTCGATCAGCGAGAGCTCGGCCAGCAATTCGAGAGCGGCGTCCGTGTCACCGACCAGGAGGTGATAGTCGACGTTATCCCACGCCTCCGGGATGCCCTGGGCAGACAAGGCCTGTCCGTAGAGCAATACGGCGGCAATGGCAGGCAACGCGGCGGCAAGAACGTGTGGCTTTGTGACACGGCACATGCCTGCCGTTGAACTCGAACCGCAAAATACCAATCCGTTATTCCTTTGCAGGGCGGTGAACTTCCTCTTGTACCGGACGATCCCAAAACGCCGGCGGGAATCTACCGCGCCACAAATCTACACCGCCCTTCTCAAAACTGCTCGAGGTAACTCGACACCCGATCCTCGGTGTTGATTCCATACCCCTCGAGCAGCGCGTCCAGCGCTGCCGCGTCATCTGTGTTGACGATGCCGGCGATCTCGAGATCGAGCATCAATATATCGAGCTCCGCCTGCCATTCGAGGGCGTCGAGAACCGCGAGGTCTTCCTCTGCCACGGACAGGAAGCCGGCGGCCTCGGCCCAGTCGGTCCCCGCCTGTTGAGTCGTGCTGTCGTTCTGCAGTTCGCTTGCCTGCTGATCCACCGGCCCGGCCGCCTGCCGCGGCCAGATTGCCGCAATCAACACGACCGCCGCCGCAACCGCCGTCCACCACCCCGCCTTCATCAGCAACGGCATCGGCGTCGGGCGTTTTTCGGGGTTCCCGGCGCTGACCGCCTTCTCCAGCACCACCTGGCCCAGGTTGTTCCAGGTTTCGTCGCCGGGGTAGTCGATTTCCTCGTCGGGCATGATCAATGCCTTCGCGATGGCCGGGTCCAAAGTGGATTCCGGATCCGTTGATTCGTACTGTTCGTCCTTGTTCATCATTTGCTCCGTGTGTTGTCAGATCGTTTCAAAAGTGAGTAGTCGTTCCTGCACTTTGCGTGTGGCCTTGTGCAGCGTCGCCTTGATCGTGCCGATCGAGCACTGCTGGACCTCGGCAACCTCTTTCAGCGATAACCCGTCGATATACTTGAGACGAAAGGCGCCCTGCATGCGTTCGGGCAACTCGTTGATGCACATCTCGGCCAACCGCCGCCAGTCAGTGGATGCCGCCCGGCGTGCCGGATCGTCACGGGTCGAACTCGCGGCGAGCTCGAAACTGTTACCGGTCTCCGGGTCATCAATCGAAACCAGCATCGCCTTGTTGCGGCGATGGTGGTCGATGCAGGCGTTCGTCACGACACGGTACAGCCAGGTCTTGACATGACATGAAAAATCCCATTCCGGCAGTTTCCGGTACAGCTTCAGGAACGAGTCCTGGACGATCTCCATCGACAGTTCACGGTCCCGTGTGCGCCGATAGGCCGGCGCGTATGCCAAATGTTTCATGGTGTCCACGAGCTCGGCAAACGCCTGGCTGTCGCCGTTGAGAATTCGACGAATCAGCGCGTCCGTCTCTTCCCGGGACACATTTGTCGACGGTTGGGCACTCATTGTTGCTGCACCTGAAAATCAATGTCTTCGATGTCTTCGTACGCCAGCAGTGAAATCGTCGTTGCGCCCGCCGGCTCCGCCGCGGCCGGATACCACACATTACTGTAAAGCGGATCGCCGTATACCTGCGCAACATAGGTGGCCGGCGGCAGGTTCGGCGAGAGATAGTCCCCGGTCGCATTGGTCACTGCCGAGTCCACATAGATGACGTCATCGCCGCTGACCGTGTAAAAGTCAACGTAAACATTCGGCGCCGGGAACTCGCCTTCATCGACCACCAATCCCGATATCGTCCCGCCCGGGACCAGCGTAAAATCAATGTCGACCAGCGGCAGCACATCGACCGTCAATTCATCGGAAAAAGTGCTGACAAGGTCACTCCCTTCGCCGGCCGCCAGGACATAGGTGCCGGGCAGCGCGTACACCTCGTAGGTCCCATCCGCCTGGGCGTACACGAAATCCTGCTCGGCAAACGTCAGCGAATCATACACGGCCACGGTCATCTGAAATGCTTTTTCACCCTCCGGCACGGTCACGGTGCCGCTCAGGCTCGTACGCCTCGGGAGATTTGCGAAGTCCGCAGTTGCCGTCTCGACACCGGTGATGACGATCGCCGTACCATCGGCAATCACCTCGGCGTCCGGCCAGTAGACGGTGGCGAAG
>JASLZG010000197.1:8914-9237 GCA_030754995.1 Lentisphaeria bacterium | reverse complement strand
CCGTCGCATAGAAACCATCAATTCACTTCCATCGGCATGGGGTGCGCTTGTCCACAGGTGCTGAGTCCGGCAAGTCCGAGCGTTTTTCTCTGGCAAACATCCTTAATCGAGTTACCATTACCGGTACATCCGAGGTGCATTTCAAAACCGCGCCGCAGGTACTGTACTACGTGCATCATCCGATGACCCTTTCAGGCCGATGAAAATACAACTAAGCCAGCCGCCAGACGGCGCCACGACCCCGCCCATGCAACGCTACACCTGGCCACTGCCAGAAGTGTGCTACGACGACGAAACCGTCGACGCCGTACCGTATAAATGGG
>JASLZG010000197.1:0-8904 GCA_030754995.1 Lentisphaeria bacterium | reverse complement strand
CAACGAGGACCGCAGCCGCCCGGCCCCGGTCCAGTTCAGCTGGGATCCCGTGGGCGACAGCGCCACCCTATATGAACTGCGCGTCTCCCGCACTGCCGACCTCGCCGATGCAATCCTCATCGACAACCTCAGCGACTGTCAGGCGGACGTCTATCACCTGTATCTCGGCACGCAATATTTCTGGCGCGTTCGCGCCCATGGCAGCGCCACTGCGGAGTCCGCAATACACAGCTTCACGACGAACGCCCAGACACCGCGCTGGCTCCACGTCGAGGGCACCACCAATGTCCGTGACCTCGGCGGCTGGCCCCTGGCCGACGGCAGCGGCATGGTTCGCCAGGGCCTGATCTACCGCGGCTCGGAACTCAACAACCGCCTGCCGGTCAGCGACGATGGCCTGGCATGTCTCGAAACCGAACTGGGCATCCGCACCGATCTCGACTTTCGCAGTTCCAGCGAAGACGCCAGTCCGGCACTGGACGAGGCCAATGTCGATTGGGTCCATATTCCCATCTCCCCGTATGGCGCGATTGCCGAAGAGTCAATGGTCGCCCCCTACCGGGCAATTTTCGAACTGCTGGCCGACGACGAGCGCTACCCGATCTACCTGCACTGCGTCGGCGGCGCCGACCGTGGGGGGACCGTCGCCCTGCTGATCAACGGCCTGCTCGGCGTCTCGATTGACGATCTGGTTGCTGACTACGAATTGACCAGCCTGGCGATCTGGGGCGAGCGCAGCGGCGGTTCCATCGACTTCGTCAACCTGTTGCGGGCACTCGGCAGCTATGGCTCCCTTCAAGGCGACGACGCCAGAGAAACCGTCGCCGCCTACCTGTCCCATATCGGCGTGAGTGAAATGGCGATGGACGCGATCCGCCGGATCATGATCGAGCGCCCTTGAAGTGGCCCGGAGCACGTCGGCGGGATGGCGAAAAATCCATCCCGGCAAACGGCATCAGCGGCCACGCTGGATCTGGCGGATCAGGCCCGTGAGGACCTTGCCGGGGCCGATCTCTTCGAAGTCTGGATCCGGCTGACTCATCAAATACTGGACAGTGTCGGTCCACCGCACCGAATTACTGATCTGCATGACCAGCTGCTCGTGAATGTCGTCCGCCCCATAGGCCGCGGCGTTGTGGTTGGCGATCACCGGGAAGTTGAGCGGCTGAAAGCTGAAGCTGTCGATGAACTCGGCGAACTCCGCCGCCGGGTCTTTCATGTGGCGCGAATGAAAGGCACCGCTGACCTTGAGCACCACATACATCCGGGCGCCGGCACTTTCGAACGCCGCCTGGGCCGCTTCAATGTCCGTCTTCGGACCGGTAATCACCGTCTGCTTCGGCGCATTGAAATTCGCGATGTCGATGCCGTCACACCCTGAATCCGCCAGCACCTGTCGAATTTCATCGACCGTCATGCCGAGGACTGCCGCCATGCCGCCGCCCTCGACCCGGCTCATGATCTGGCCGCGCCGCTGCACCAGCTGCAGGCCGGTCGCGAAGTCAAACGCTCCGGCGGCAAACAGCGCGTTATACTCGCCGAGGCTGTGGCCGGCGGCGAGGTCGGGAAGCGCTTCGGCACCGTCCTGCAGCCGCTGAAGGTACATCAAAGCGTTGACCGTATAAAGCGCCGGCTGGGTGTACTGCGTCTTGTCCAGATTCGCCTCGGCGTCGTTGAGGCAAAGGTCGGCAATCGAGTACCCGAGGATATCGTCGGCCTGCTCGACCAGCTCCGGGAACAAGTCGAAACAGTCGGCACCCATGCCTTTTTCCTGGGAGCCCTGGCCTGGAAAAATAAAAATTCTGCTCATGAAAAACCCGTTAATTGACGAGGATTGAAAGTCTTCAGCGCAGTCGCGCAGTATAGATGCTGCAGGTCGAATGTCAATCGCAACGCCGGACACAAGGCAGCGCCAGCAGCACATCCATCTCCGCGTCCGTGCCGATTGTGATGCGAACATAGTCGCGGGTTCGGACACCACCGAAATGGCGGACCAGGACCCCCGCCTCGCGCAGCTCGGCCATGAACTGGTCGGCCGCGATTGGCGGTTTGACAAAGAGGAAGTTGGCCGCCGACGCCAGCACCTCGAAGCCGCCGCCCGCCAGGGCAGCGGCGACACGACCGCGGGTCGCCGTGATGCGGTCGACATTGGCCTGGAAATGGGTCTGATCAGCCAGCGCGGCAACCGCCACGGCCTGGGTCAGGGCATTGACGTTGTATGAATCCTTGACCGCCATCAACCCGGCGATCAGGTGCGGCGGCGCGCAGGCCCAGCCAAAGCGCACACCGGCCAGTGAATATCCCTTCGAGACGGTCCGGCTGACCACGACGTTGTCATGGCGTTTCACCAGCTCCACACAACTGTCATCACCAAAGTCGGCGTAGGCTTCATCGATGACGACGACCCCGCCAAACGCGGCACAAAGTTCGTCGACCCGCGCCAATGGAAAGGAATTGCCGGTCGGCGCGTTGGGGCGCGCGATGAACAACAGGCGGCTCCCCTCAATCTGCGCCGGCGTATCGTCCGGCATTTCAAAATCACCGGTCAGCACGACCACTCGGTGGTTGGCGCCCTGGATATCCGCCAGCACCGGATAAAGGGAATAGCTCGGCTCGAAATAGGCGAGATCGTCGCCTTCGCCGACAAATGCCCGCGTCACGATCGTCAGGATGTCATCGGAACCGTTGCCGGTTAGAATCCAGTCACGCTCGACCCCCATGACGCCGGCAGCGGCATCGCGCGCGTCATCGGCCAGCGGGTCCGGGTAGCGATTCAGCCAGGCCCAGTCAAAAGCGTTCACCACCTCACCGACAGCGGGCGATGGCGGGTACGGATTCTCGTTGGTGTTCAGTTTGACGTATTGACGGTCGCGCGGCTGCTCGCCAGGCACGTACCCGTGCATCGCCGCAATGTTTTTCCGAAACAATCCGTCGCCGCCAGCCATTACATCGACTCCAGCTTGCCGATCGTCAACGTATCCAGGCCGTCACCGAGAATCGCGGCGACAACAGTGCACAACTCGAGACGCGTGCGGGCGACAACCGGCTTGGCCTTGAGCACCGGGCAAGCGTTCCAGAAGCTGCTGAAATCCCGGGCCAGGTCAATGAGGTACCCGGCCACCAGCGACGCATCGAACTCGCGTGCCGCGCGGCCTAAAACCTCGACATAACCGGCACAGCGCATCGCCAGAGCCCGCTCGGCCGGTTCGCCGAGCAGGGACCAGTCGACGGCAGCCGGCAGGTCGGCGTCGGCGGTCTTGCGCTTGAGCGAGGCGATCCGGGCGTAGTTATAGAGCACGAACGGGCCGCTGTCGCCCTCGAAGCGGATCGCCGCTTCCGGGTCGAACTTGATGGTCGAGCGAAGACCGACCTTGAGCAGCATCAACTTGATCGCCGCCATGGCGATGACATGAGCCCGCCGGTCGATGTCGTCCGGCACCTCCGGCCATTTCTCGAGCGTCTTCTGCCGCGCCAGGTCGGTCATGCCGTCGAACAGGTCATCGGCATCGACGACCGTGCCTTCGCGGCTCTTCATCTTGCCCTGCGGCAGGTTGACCATGCCATAGGCCAGGTGGTGCAGATTGCCGGCCCATTCGTAGCCCAGTGCCTGCAGGATGGCAAAGAGCACATCGAAATGATACTTCTGTTCGTCGCCGACGACCCAGACCATGGCGGTCGGCTCGAAGTCACGGTGCTTGAGCACCGTGGTACCGATGTCCTGCGTCACATAGACACTGGTGCCGTCGCTGCGCAGGACAACCTTGCGGCCAAGTTTTCTGGCCTCGAGGTCGATCTCGACAGCGCCGTCCTGGCGCCGGGTGAAGACACCGCGTTGCAGCCCGTCATCGATAATGTCGCGTCCCAGGATATAGGTGTCGCTTTCGAAATAGACCCGGTCGAATTCGGTACCGGCGCGTGCGTAGGTGGCGTTGAATCCATCGAGCACCCAGCCGTTGAGCTTCTCCCACAGGGCGCGCACCTCGGGGTCGTCGTCCTCCCAGGCACGCAACATGGCGTACGCCGCAGCACCGAGCTCGGTCTGCGGTAAGAGCTCTTCCTCCTTGGCGTCGGCCAGTTCCGGTTGCCGCTCCTTGAGTTCGGCCACCTGTTTCTTGAACTCCTGATCGAAACGGACATAGAAATCGCCCACCAGGTGGTCGCCCTTCATGCCGGTGGATTCGGGCGTGCAATCATCGCCGAATCTCTGGTAGGCAATCATCGACTTGCAGATGTGCACGCCACGGTCATTGATCAGGTTGACCAGTGTGACGTCGTGCCCGACGCGCTTGAGGATGCTGCCGATCGCCATGCCCAGCGTGTTGTTGCGGACGTGGCCGAGATGCTGCGGCTTGTTGGTGTTCGGCGCTGAATACTCAACCAGGAACCTCTCTTTCTCGCCGTCCGCAACGATGGTGCGCGGCAACAGCGCTGCACTGTTGGCAACCGTGTCACGAAACAATGCAACAGTGGTGAGGGTGACATTTACGAACGCCTTGATGCACTCGGCGCTCTCGACGTCCTCATGGCTGTTGCAGAAGGCCGCCACGTCGGCCGCAATATCGTCCGGCTTCCGGCGCAGGGCTTTCGCCAGGCGGAAGCAGTTGACGGTGATGTCGCCGGCCATATCGGCAGGACACGGGTCGGCAGCAATCTCGACCACCTCGAGTTTGGCAGCGGCAGCGAGGTGCGCGGCAATATCGTCAATGATTCCGAAGTGCATTTTGGGTTGTGACTTATGGGGTTGATAAAGGGTAAAGGCGCAACCGCGCAATACCTATTGGCCAAGTGCCAGGCGATCGATGAAATGCTGCGGGCGCTCGACGGCAGCCATCGCCGCCTGCGTGCGCGCTAGGTCGTAGGGCACCCGCACAAAACGGAGGGAGCGGTCGCGGGTTTCGTAAATGGCGCAGGCGGCTCGCGGATCCCGGTCGCGCGGCTGGCCGACGGAGCCCGGATTGATCAACAGCTTACAGCCGGACGGCAACTGCATCTGCTCCGGCAACTCGAGAAACAGCGGGTCCGTGTCGGGCGATTTGCAGGCGACCGCCGGCACATGCGTGTGGCCATTGAAGCAGATGCTGCACTTCTGATATTTGAAGTTCATGACCAGTGACTTTTCGTCCCTCACATATGGCCAGCTCATCGACGGTGCATTGGACGCGTGGACCACTTCGACACCGCCGTACGCACAGAACCGCGGCAGCTCGGTGAGCCAGGCCATGGCGTCTTCGGTGAGGATACCGCGGGTCCAGCTGATGTCTTCCCTGACCAAGTCCGAAATTTCCCAGCGCACCTGCTGCACAACGGTCCACTCGTCGTGGTTGCCCATGACACACGGCAGCTCCAGCTCACGGACCAGGTCAACACACTCCTGCGGGTTGGGCCCATAGCCAACCACATCGCCGGTGCAAAGGATCTTCCCGCATTCCTCTGCCTGCAGGGCGCCAAGGATCGCGTGAAACGCCTCAAGGTTCGCGTGGATGTCGCCGAGGATGCCTATTTTCATGCTTTAGCCATGTACAGCTGCGGTCAGTTCCGTCACCAGTGCACGCAAGGCCGGCAGAGGTTCCGGCTGATTCTCGGCAATGCACGTGACGATCGCACTGCCGACCACCACCCCGTCGGCGGCAGCCGCCACAGCGCGCGCCTGCTCACCGGTGCCAACGCCGAAGCCGAGGGCAATCGGCAGCCCGGTCACGGCACGGGTGCGGGCGATATTCTCGCCGGCGTCGGCGGCGATCGTGTCGCGTACGCCGGTGACCCCGCGCAGTGAAATCTGATAGACGAAGCCGCTGGCGTTTTTGAGGATTTTCCCGGTCCGTTCCTGGCCGGTCGTGGGCGCCACGAGCTGAATCAGGTGTAAGCCTTGACGATCGAGGACGGCGCGGACATCGGCCTGTTCCTCATGCGGCAAGTCGACCACCAGCATGCCATCGGCACCGGCCGTCTTTGCGAACTCCGCAAACTTGTCGATGCCGTAGTGGAAGATGGGATTGTAATAGCTGAACACGACCGCGGGCACATCGGGGTGGCGCTCCCGGAACTCCTGCAGCAACTGGAAGTAACCAGCGCGCGTGAAGCCGTTCTCCAGCGCCGTCTGCGACGAGGCCTGAATGGTCGGGCCGTCGGCGGTAGGGTCGGAAAACGGATACCCGAGCTCGATAAGGTCGCAGCCGGATTCGACGAGGGTGTCGAGGATCGCACCGGAGGCTGCCACAGTGGGAAAACCGGCAGTGTAGTAGGCGACAAAAAACTTCTTGCCGTTGCCGGTCAATTGATCGATACGATTCACGGCGACGCCTCCATGAACTCATTGACCGACGCGATGTCCTTGTCGCCCCGGCCACTGAGATTGATGATGATGGCATGGTCCGCCGGCAGCTCGGGAGCGATCTTCATGACGTGCGCAACCGCGTGACTCGACTCCAGCGCCGGCACAATGCCCTCGACCCGCGTCAGTTCGAGAAACGCCGCGACCGCTTCGGCGTCGTCAATCGGCACAAACTCGACCCGTTCGGTCGCGAACAAATGGGAGTGTTCAGGCCCGATGCCGGGGTAGTCGAGACCGGCACTGATCGAGTGCGCGTTGACCACCTGCCCCTCATCAGTCTGCATGATGTATGTCTTGCTGCCGTGCAGCACCCCGACGCTGCCGCCGCCAATTGCGGCCGCGTGCTTGCCGGTGTCCAGGCCGCTGCCCGCCGCCTCGACGCCGATGAGATGGACCGACGGCTCGTCGATGAACGGCGCGAAAATGCCGATTGAATTGCTGCCGCCGCCCACACAGGCAACGACCGTGTCGGGCAGGCGCCCTTGGCGCTCGAGGAACTGCGCCCGGGTCTCGTCGCCGATCACCCGTTGGAATTCCCGCACCATGAGCGGGTACGGATGCGGGCCGGCGACCGAGCCGATGATGTAGAATGTGTCGTCGACCGTCGCCACCCAGTTGCGCAGCGCTTCGTTCATGGCGTCCTTGAGCGTGCCGGTGCCGCTGGTGACGGGAATAACCCGGGCTCCCAGCAGCTTCATGCGCTTGACGTTCTCCGCCTGGCGCCGGATGTCCTCCTCACCCATGAAGATCTCGCACTCGAACTTGAAGATCGCGGCGGCGGTGGCGGTGGCAACACCATGCTGGCCGGCACCGGTCTCGGCGATGATCCGCCCCTTCCCCATGCGCTTCGCCAACAGCCCCTGGCCGATCGTGTTGTTGATCTTGTGGGCGCCGGTGTGATTGAGGTCTTCGCGCTTGAAGTAGATCTGCGCGCCACCAAGCCTGGCGGTCAGTGCCTCGGCCTGGTACAAGGCAGACGGGCGCCCGACATAGTCGCGCATGTAGCGATCGAACTCGGCGTGAAACGACGGGTCGTCCCAGGCCTCGCGGAAGGCGGCGGCGAGATCGTTCACCGCCGGCATCAGGGTCTCGGCGATGTACTGGCCGCCGAACTCCCCGAAACGGCCGCCGAAGGTGCGAAAATCTACACTGTTCATGTGGTCTCTCTGCAAATTGTCCGGCATTCCACAAAACTACGCACGGCGGCGGCAGGATCGTCGTGGCGTACGAACGCTTCACCAACGAGAAAGCGGCCAATCCCCTGCTCCCACAGCGCCGCTATATCCGCCGGGTCATGCAGCCCGGACTCGGCGACCAGGGTGCTGCGATCGGCGACGGCATCGGCCATTTCGCTGGTGTGTTCGATCTGGGTGTCGAAGGTGTTAAGGTTGCGGTTGTTGATGCCGAGCAGGTCGAAATCGAGATGGGCTACGGCCCGCTCGATCTCCTCGCGGCTGTGTGTCTCGGCGAGCACGTCCATGCCCAGCCCATGCACACAATCACACAGCGCCCGCGCCGCCGCATCATCCAGGATGCTGAGGATGAGCAGGATGCAGTCGGCACCGAGAGCACGGCTCTCGTAGACCTGGTATTCGTCAATGATGAATTCCTTGCGAAGCAACGGCAGGCCCACGGCATCGCGGGTGTCGGTGAAGTCACGGTCGCTGCCGAAGAAGAAAGTCTCGTCCGTGAGCACCGACAGCGCCGCCGCACCGCCGTCTTCGTAAGCCCTGGCCTGGGCCGCGGCGTCGAGGTCCGGGCGAATGCAGCCGAGCGAGGGCGAGCCGCGCTTGATTTCCGCGATGACGCCGGGCCGGCCGGCGGCGACCGCCGCGTTGAGCTGCGACGCGAAGCCGCGTGGCACCGGCTGTTCGTCGAGCTGTGCCTGCAGGCCGGGAAGCGGCATGCGCGCTTTTCGAGCAGCGATCTCGTCGCGCTTGACTTCAACTATTTTGTCGAGGATCGTCGGCATAGATGCCCATTGCGAAAGTGCAGGAAAAGGCTATACAGGGGCGTGGGAACAACGATTATTGTACAGTCCGCGTGACCGGTTGTCAACGTCGACGAACTCCCCGGCAGTGGGGTCCGAGCCAGGGAAGCAGGGCAATTTTCGGATTACGGACTACTCGCCGTAAAACTTCAACTGTACATATCGCGTTGCGTAGTCAAAATACGAATGGTGGATCTCGCGCCTGAAGACTGCTGCGGCAATTCGCCGAAAAATTTTGCCGACAGCGTATTGATCGTCCGCATCCAGTCCGCAAAATATCAGGGCACGCACAGCAACGTGTGACAGCGACAACGGGTGCGTGGCATCTCTATCGAATCGATCAGAATCCGTGAACTCGAGCAGCCAGTCATACAGGGTCAGGCCAGGCGGGAGCTTCAGGTTTTCCGCGGCGTCCATGTCGAGAACGTCCGGCAGAATCGCCAGTACCAGCAAAAGGTCATGCCGCAACTGCGGCGCCCCTTCCACGTTCCGAACCCCGCTGTGGAGGAACTGCTCTACCACGTGATACACCTCCTGCATCAGCTGGGTAATTTCATTCGCCGAATCAGGCGATACCGGCTCA
>JASLZG010000196.1 GCA_030754995.1 Lentisphaeria bacterium | reverse complement strand
AAGCCGTCGGCGAAGGTGCCCGGCGGCTTCATGATCTGGCGATAGTCTTCGAGTTCTTTGTCGTGAGTTCGCAACGTTAATTCCCGGTTCCCAATCTTTCCCTGGCGGCCTGGACGTACGTTTCCTGGGTTTCACGGTCGAGGTTTCGCCAGGCCATCAGATACTTTCGGAGTTTCTTCAGGAACGGCCGGTTGGTTGCCACCCACGTGCTGTCCTGTCCCGACACGCGTTCGATATGAAAATGCATCTGGTAGGTTTCCAGGGCGCTGCTGAACGCGATGCGGGCGACAACCTGCTGGGTGACACCGAGGTCGTACGGCGCCAGGGCAACATGATAGTGCAGCTCGTAGGCGTCGCGGCCGTCGGTGTCCCTGACGGTTTCGAACTGGTCCAGCTGCGCGATCAAGTCCCCGATCGTCGCCTCCGTGAACTTGGCAAAATATTCGTGCAGATAGCCGGCCACACCCAAGGCGAGGGCGCCCGTATACACGAAAGGAAAGGTGAGCGCCATCTGCTGCCCATCGTGCTCCGGCAGCGACCACTCCCGTTTGCCGGACGGCACCGCCGTGCGCGTCGCCACGTGTGCCGGGTACAGCGTCGACAGCAGCACGACGGCGATCGTGAAGGCAATGACGTAGACGACGGTGAGCGACGAGAAGTTGAGATTGATCGCGGCGAACATCGGCAGGCGGCTCAGGCAAATGGCCGCCGCCTGCCCGGTGAGATAGCCGCCAACGGCGCCGATGATGCTGTAAACGAAACCTTCCGCGACAAACAGAAAGCCGATTTTCCGGGGATCGATACCGATGGCGTTGTACACGGCGATCTCGTTCTTGCGCTCGTATACGGAACCGAGCATGGTGTTGAAAATAATCGTGCCGCCGATCAGCAACGGGATCAGCAGGTACGCCAATCCACCGATCGACGTCTTGTGGCCGGCGCCGATGTAATAAATCCCGGGCCGGGTCTCGATGTTGGATGCCGCACTGACCTGGAACGGCGTCAGGCTGCTGAGGAAATAATGGCCCTCCGTCATCATCAACAGCTCATCGAACAGCTGCCGGACGTCGGCATCGTCCGGCAGCTTTACCGAGATGCTGGCCGGGCCGCCGCCAAGACTCGCTACCGTCGCGGCCGGCAGGATGACGAGTGATCCCGGCGCCACATAAAACAGGTCCTCGTCACTCTCCGGCGGGGCGCTTTCGCCCGCCGGATCTGTATTCTCTAAGGGCGCGGGTTTCACGGGCAACAGCGACCTGCCGTTGATCTCCTTGATCCGTCGAAACGCGGTCGCATCGAGAATGCCGACGACAGGATAACGATGGCCGCGAAAAGTGATGGCGGCGGCGGCGAAATTGTCGCGGCCGATGCCCAGCGCGCGCGCCGCTTGGAACGGCAGTACGGCGACATCACGCTCGCCGTCCCGGAAAAAGCGGCCGGCCAGCATCGGCATCGGGCTGATAAATCCGTCTTCCCCGGCCTCGAGCCCGAGCACCGCTTCAATTTCCACGGCCTTGTCCGTGGACCCCGAAATGTGAAACGTATGGTATTCAACGCCGTCGTCCGATGCGGGAACCAGCCAGCGCCGCATCAGCACCTGGCCGCGGTCATCCAGAATGTCGGCCAGCACCTGGGCAACATTTTCATAATGCGTCTGGGTGCCGAGCCATTGATACATCATGCCGGTGTACGGCGGGGTGCCGCCGCGCCGGACCAGGGTCGGCTGCAAGCGCACTGAAATACTCGAGAACGCCAGCAGCGTAAATGTAATCAACAGGATCGTGGCGGTTGTCAGGACTGTCCGCACCCGGCGACGCCTCATGTTGCCGATGCCGAGCATCATCGCAGTGGCCGAGGCGCCGGCGGCCGACATCTCGCCGCCCGGCCCGGAAGTGATGCTGCTCAACAACAGGTGCATCTCGCCCTCAAACCGGGAGTGGAGGATGATCATCACGTAAATGCCCAGAGCCGCCATCACGAAGGCGACGAACATCGCCTCCGGACTTTGGGCAACATTGAATGCCGGATGAATATGCCGGAACAGCACGTAAGTGCCGGTGAAAAGAACGACAAACATGCCCATCTGCGCCTCGATCCGGACGAAGTTGAACAAGAGCTTCTGGACGAAGAAACAGAACGGCAACAACAACGCCATGTAAAAAACAATGACTTTCAGCATGTCGTTGGTGATGAAAGCGACCCGCTGGTATGCTTTGCGCTCGGCGCCCATCGCCTCGTAGAGCGACCGCCGGCCGGCGGCATGATGCTGCCGGGAAAAATCCGCGTCCGCCTGTTCCAGGGCCGCCGCGCCGCGCTCGAGGAAATAGTCTGCCACGGTGTCCTTGACGCCCTGGAATCGACCGAGCCGATAGCGATTCAGGAACCCCATGTCACGGGCGCTGCGACGCATGAAATCCGGGCCGAGTGCAGCGGTGTCTGCAAACCCCACACCGAACTGTGGGACCCCGCCGTCGGCCCCGGTGTCGCTGGCGTTGAGCACCAGGTACTTTTCGGCGGTCATCAGTTTGAACTTCACGTCCGGCTCGAAATAGAAGGCCACCGGGCCAGTCCTGAAAATCTGTTTTTTGGTCGATGTCAAACAGAATACACCCGGGCCGAAACCGAATTTCCGCGGTGGATCGTTCTGGGTGCCGATCAATGGTACGAATTGCACATTGAGATCCGTGCGGTGGGGGAAATCGGTCAGGCGTGAGAGGTTCGTCCGCTCGTAGACGATGACCTCGCGGCACGGGAAAAGGGCCAGCGTGTGACTGGGGTCAGCCGAATTGATATTCGACTTCATCCGCAGCTCCACGTCACCGGTATCCAAGGCGTGATCGACGGCGGCGAAGGCCTTGTCGAAATGGTATGCGTTGGTAAAAAGCTCGGCATTTCCAAGCCGGGTGATGTTGATGCCGAGCAGTGGTGCCGCCGCGCGCCCGTCGGAGAGCAGATGCACGGCGGTCACCGTGTCGTCGGCAAGTAACGGCGCATACACGCTGCGGTTCGGGTGGTCGCCATTGACCGTGACCACGGTGCCGGGCAGCGGCAGCTCGGGCAAGGCCGTGGCGGCAAACGGGTCGAACATGAATGTCTTGATCTGAACGCCGGCAGCCTGCCATTCCTTTGTGTTCGGCACCTGCACCTGCGCCAGGGCGCTGAACTTGCGGTCCGCAAGAACCGCGCGGAAAAATTCGGTTGCGAAGTCGCCGGCGCGCGTGACCTTGCCATGGTCCAGGTTGGCGAAACTGTCGTCCGGTGTAAAGGCCCGGCCACGGTCGACAAAAATGTCGCGCAGTACGAAGGCAGGGGTCGGCCGGGCCAGCTGGAACGGCGCCAGGGCCTCGGTAAATCCACTGTCGTTCCAATAGTACGTCTCACTGCGGCCGCCGGTCGCCGTCATCGTGTCCGCCAGGAACACCGGCCGGTCATCTCCCGGCAAGTCCGCGGCAACGCGATTGAACGCCTTGCCCCACGCCCGGCTCCAAATGCCGGTGAACAAACGCGGGCCGCTGGCAAAGCCGATTTGTTGCCCGGTCCAGGTCAGGTTCAGCACGCACACGAACAACGGCTGACGCCCCCTCATGGCATCCCGGATTGCGTCGTTGGCGTCGAGCTGCTCGAGCTCGCGCCGGTTTAACCGCACCCAGTTGGTGTAGGTTTCGAGGACCTCGTGGACATAGCCGCGCAGCAGCTCAATCTCCCCGGGACTCAAATCGCTCAGGATGGTCCGGACCCCGATCTTGTTAAACAGGGACAACACGCGGATATGTTGCCTGAGCCGGTTGTCCAGGATGTCCAACTCCTGCTGCATGCCGCTTTGCTGCCCGCGAAACAACCTGAACCGTTCTGCCTTCAACTGGTTCTTGTCCCGCGTTGCCAGCGCCGTGATCGGTGTCTTGATCCGCAGTATTTTGCCGGTCGTCTTGTCGGTGAGCGTGCGCAACGAGATCAACTGTTGTTCGTCGCTGCTGGTCGGCGGGGAGAGGTTGAGCTGGCGATAATACTGAAGAATCAGTTCCTGGGCCTGCTTCGAGGCGAGCAGGTTCGACCGATAACGCTCGCGGATGTCGTCGGGGAACAACAAATGCCAGGCCAGGTGCCGTTCGCCCGCGAACGCCTGTGTGTGCGCGTTGACGGCGGCGAGCAGGACAGGCCGGGCCGGCGGCCTGGCGGCGAACTCATCCAGCAGCCGCAGCAACAGGGAAAGGTTGGCTGCCGCCTGGGCACCCTCGGCGAGCTCGGGAACAATGCAATTGCTGTCCAGCGGCGCGACAACGACAGCGACCTCCTGCTGCAGTTCCGGATTGTCTCCCGGCACCAGCACCCAGAGGTTGCGCAGGGTCTGGTTTTGCCAGCGCGATGGCGTGTGGGTGACGCGGACGGTGCCCGGCGAACCGCAGCGTTGCCGCAGCACCTCGCCCGAGGCGGCGTCGGCGTAAAACCGCGGCACGCTTACTTCGGTACCGAAAATCTTGCCAACCGCGTCGGGATAGGAATGGGTGGCGCCGCCGATGAAGACAAAGCCGCGAAAACCGAAGCGCAGCCAGCGCTGCCAGCGCTCACCGCAATCGAATTCCGCGACGCCGATGGCGCCGTCCAGCGGTACGCCGTTGAGGCGCTCGAGGTCGGCAGGCGTGCAACGGCCGACGTACACCAATGTAGTGGTAAACTCGCGCTCCCGGAAATTTCCCGGCCGGGTCACCGTGGGATGCATCGGCAGCACCGGCAAGGCGGCGTTGTCCGGGAAGTGCAGGACGGTTTTTCCAGTCTGCAGCACGGGCGACGTAAAACGGATGGCGCCGTTTTCAAAACCGCTGGCGGCAAAGCGCTGCGCCAGCTTTTCCTCGAGGGCGAGATTTCCGGGCGCCCCCGGGATACGGACCCGGCAGTCGGCGAACACAGGGTCGACAGCGGGCACTGCCGCGGATGGCTCCGCGCCGCCGGCCAATGCCGGCAGCAGCAGGCTCATGCCGAGCACGACCAGGCGCCGGGCCGGCCGGCGGCTGCTGGGAGGCGGGATCGCTCGAACAAATGACATTGATCGACACACTGCGGGCTGGTGGTCCCCGGTGAAACAAAGAGCGTTGTTTCCCGATCTATCCTGCATGCGGGACAGGAGCGAACTCCCGCTGGCGATCCTCGGCCGTGCAGGCCTTTTCTTCAGTCAATCCCCTAAAGTCTAACTTACCCTCCCATGTTCTTAATCTCTTTTTGTGTCCGCCTCAAGTCAAATATCTTCTCAAGAAGCTCAACCGGGGTATAGAAATAGCCGTATGAGCCCTCGTAACCGATTCGCGAATCCTTTTTCACGAGCCCAAGCATGGTCCGGGTGTTCTTGTCTTCGTCCTTCAGTATCCGTATCAATGAACCCTTCACCCTGGAGTTGCCCGGCTGTTTCAGCAGCTTGTTTCTCAATATGATGAATTCAGAGTAGTTTGCCACGGACAACAAATGCAGCAGGCAGGCGTGGCAGATGTTGTAGTCCCTGGTATTCTCTTCCCGGCAATTGCCGCCGGCCTTCCCAACCGCCCTTTTAAGATGTTTTAACCCCGAAGAAAAATATTCAGCCGTCTTCCTGAAACTTTTGATCATCACCCCTGCCCCCAAGGGGCCGGAGACCTTTTCTATGTCCTCGGTGGGCAAAAGCACCAGCCCCGAACGCCAGGTCTCCGGTTCAAGGGAAAAGTTCAAGCCCGGACCGGCATTGAGGCCGCTGTGGTAGAGGACTGACTGGGCCGTGGGGAAATATTTCATTCCTCGCGAGAAGGCTTTCCAGGCGGACAAAGCATCTCCGGCGCCCGGTCCGTAATATTTCCGGGCCAGGTCAAGGGTGGGGCTGTCACTGTCACCGGCCAGTTTTATCACTTCCATATTGCGGCCGGGATAGGCGCCAAAGACCCAGCAGCCTAAAAACCCCTCCACTTCATGTTTCCGTAATTGTTTGAGCAATTTCTCAACATTGTCAAGAACCGGCAGGTAGGGTTGGGCATTCATCTCAACAGTTGAAACCAAGGCGCACCTGGCCACCACTTTTCTATTCAGTTTTTTACATGTCTTTATTATCTCCAGGGCATAATCGGAGGGCTTGGTATAGGCCAGGGTATATTCATCAACCATGGCTTCCCGGCCGAACAGCTTGAACTGCGTGCGCCTCTGCCAATCTATCATCACCTTTACCTTGGCCGGAAGGTTGTTGGTGACCGCCTTCTTCGTCCTGGCAAGGGGCATGATATAGTCCCAGCTCCAGAGCCACTGGATGACATCCGCTTTTGAGGCAATGCTGTCGAGGGCTTTATGGGCTATGTCAGCCATATCACAAAGCACTGCCTCCGGTCCCCTTTTCTCACACCGGGGACACATCGTGTCGCCATCATCCAAGCCCAAACTTTTGCTGTACAGCGCCAGACCCTGGGCCCGGCAGTCATAAGTGGAAATGTGTGAATAACAATTCGTTTCATGTTCAGAAGCGGTGATAAGGATTATTCCGCCCAATCCAGGGACCTGTGAAAAGACAAATTTAATACTTTCAAAGACCCACTCCCTGACCTGGGCCTCTGAGGTGCACAGGCCATAATGCCCATGCTGAGCGGCACGCATGCCCCGGGCTGAAGGGTGGTTCTCAAAAAACGCTTCCGGCATGTACCGGGGTTCATTGAGATACAGGTATAATTTTATGCCGTATTCCCGGGCCGTTGCCGCTTGTCGCTGCAGGTTCCTGATACGCCTTTTATGTCCTTTCCCAAACTCCTTGAACACCTTGCCCGGCGCCAGGTCCCTGAGCAGAACCGGCATCCAGCACGCATTTACACCCCGGTTCCGAAGACGGCTTAAAATTCCTTCCGAACAGAAATCCTCACCAGTTAAAAGGAAATCTCCGTGCGAGGCGGTGTAACTGCCCATCATGCACAGGTCAAACGGGGGGCACGCCCGGCTTACCGGGGAAAGGCCATCGGGTTTTTCCTTCCTGTTGAGGGCGGCCAAAAAACTGAACGGTTTTTCCCAGTCTCTGTAGTCAGCCAGGTGTCTTGCAGACAGAGCCCTGAACTTTTTTGCGGTACGGCAGGCCAATTCCTCTTCCCGGAAACGAACTTCCGGTAGATGTTGAGGCTGTTCAACCAATTTCCTGTCGAGCATATCCCTGGTCTGCATCTTTTCCCGGAATTCCTGCTCAGGCAGTCCCAAAAGCCTCCTGATCTCCTTTTCGGGAAGGATGTCCCAGTTGACCCTTAGAATAATTGAAAAGCCCCTTTCAACATCCACCGACCTCCCCGGGGGCAGGCCCAATGACGCCCACATTTTTTTCACCAGGCCCGGCTTGATTCCGAGGTAGGCCGCTATTTCATCCTGTCCCAGCAGTCCCCAGTTTCTCAGAAGGAACCTTTGCAGGGGTGAAAGCCCTGGTTCTATCCCATTAAACATTGACCATCTCCTTTATAACCATCAAGAGCAGGCTCCAATGTCATTCGCACTGCACCCCCTTTCACACTGAACAGACACGCCTTTTCGGCGGCGGTGGAAAGGAGCGACACCGACGTCCGTGGATGATTGCCTTTTCCCGTGCCGGGCACCTGGATGGTTGCCGGCTGATCACGGTTGACCGGCCTGCAGGCTTTCCAGTCCGGCCGCCATGCCCGCCAGGTTTCCAATGTAGATGACACCGTCGAGCGTAGTCGATTCACCCGGCGCAATCACCCCGATGAACGGCATGGAATGGATACAGCAGTACGCGTCCCGCGAGTTGTCGCATACGCTGTGCACGGTATCCCAATTTGTCGCCAGCACGAATTCACCATCGAGCGACTCGACCCCGATTATGCCGCTCGAGACCAGCTCCGGGCTCACGCCCCAGTGGTGGTCGACCTTGCGGCCCGGCATCAGGTAGAATTGTTGAAGCAGGGTGTTCTTACCGGGGTCCCGCCGGGTGGCCGCCAGGTACCGGCGGGTGCTGTCGACATGAATAAACTTGCGCTCGAGCTGGCCGGGACCGGCAAACATCGGGGCATCAATGTAGCGAAGACATGGACTGCCATACAGGGTCGGGGTCGGCGACCCGCCATGATTGGTGATGTCGGCACTGACACGAAATCCATTGGCCGCTTCCCTGATCGACAGCTCCACGAGCAGTGGGCAGTCGTCCTTGGTGACCACGGAGCAACTGCCGCAGAGCCCTGGCACGTCGGTTTTCCAGCCACTGTCCCCCTCCTCTTCCGGCATCAGATCATACACCGGCGGCGCGTCGTCGCGGTGAATGGATTCGAAACACTGATAACTGAATACATTGCCGGGAAAGGACGGATGTTCGAGGGTGATGGAAAACGGGGCGCTCATTGGTGTTGCTCCGGTTCAATCAGTTCTGTTGACGCCAACTGCCGTACGGCGTACACTAATATCCACCATGTCAATCGCAATGTTGTTCAGAGGAATTCCCGTGACCAGAAAACTGAGCCCGGCAATGTTGCTGCTTTTCTGTTGCACCGTTCTACATTCGACCCCTGTCTTTCATGTTTCATTCGACCGCAGCCTCAAGGCAGACATCGCCGGCGGCAGGAAGAAACCGTCCGTGTCGGGGAATCCCGCGCGCGTCGCCGGGGTCTCCGGAACGGCCATCCGCATCGGCGCGGTGGATGAGTACCTCGTTTACCCGATCAAGGGCAATATCGATCCCGCGAAAGGGACAATATCGCTCTGGGTAAAGCCCATTGGCTTCGCGCCATCGGATACCAAGGACGCCCATTCGGAAGCCTTTGATCTTTTTCGACTGACCCCCCGCAGCGGTGGCGACGAAATCCGCTTGATGATAAGCCGCAGCAATCTCACGGACAACCAGCGATGCTATCTCTATATACAGACGGCGCCCGTGCAGTCCGACGGTGTCGGCGGCGGCGGCGACCGCATCCGCGCCTGGGGCAGGCTCACGGCCCATCCGGGCAAGGTCGTGGTGCCCTGGGAGGCGGACGATTTCAAACATGTGGCGGCCACCTGGGACTTCGATGACGGCCGGCTCGCAGTGTATCTCGATGGCAAGCTGTTGAAGGCGACAACCGACCAGGAACTCAAGAAGAAATTCAATCCGGATCTGCCCGACAACTTCCAGGTCGGGCCCTACAAAGGGATTCTGTGGCAGGCGGCGGACCGGGAAACCGACCCGAAACGCCTGGTATTGGACGAGTTGAAAATATTTGACCGGGCCCTGGCTGCAGACGAGATCGCGGCGCTCGCCGGCGTTGACGTCGAGGAGTAATTGCAGGCCAAACAGGGTCGGACTGATGGATGGCAGAATGCATCATTTCCAAATTGGCCCCTTCCAATTAC
>JASLZG010000195.1 GCA_030754995.1 Lentisphaeria bacterium | reverse complement strand
CCGCGACCGAGGCCTGAGTACATGCACGTCGGCATCTGGCAGCACACCAAACCGTGCACGCGCGACAGCGTCGATTCACTGATCAACGGCGTTCGAAAAGGCGCCGAGGCCGGGGTGGATATCCTGGTGACGGCGGAGACCTCGCTTACCGGCCTTCGGTTCGAGGATCCGGAACTTGACGACCGGGACTTGATCAAGTCGGAGCTGAAGCGGTTTCAGCAGGCCGTGGCACAGACCCGGGGGGCGCCGTACACCCTCATCGGCTACCCCGCCTGGATCCCGGGCGACCAGGTGGAGGGTGCCACCTGCGATTTCGTGAAGATCAACCGGCACCTTTTCGTCCGGCCAGACGGATCTCTCGGCCCGCCAATGGCCAAGGTACACTCCTGCGAAGAGGGCATGTGGCACGGGCGCCACTATAATTTGCAGCGCGTCTGCGGTGTGGAGGTGGCGATGGGGGTGTGTCACGACATAAAGTACCGCGACGTCTGGTGTACCGGTGTGATGGCCGGTGCCAGGCTCTGCCTCCATCCGGCTGCCGGCGGCACGCCCGCCGGCACGATCGACGAGATCAGGCAGACAAACACCGACGTGCACAGCCCGGAAATGGACGCCTTCTGGGTCCACGTCAACGATGGCGGGGGATCGGCGATCTACTATCCCCGTACAACTGCCCGGCTGCAGGAGCGAATCGTCGCCGCCACAAAGGATCTCACGAAACACAACCCGAGCTACCCCGAGTACGCCTCGATGGGCGATCAATTCGCACACGCGCGGATCAGGCTATACGACGCCACCGGCTGCTTTCCCCTGCGTACGCTGCGCGCCGGTTCCAAGGCTTACGAATGCTGGTCGAGACTCATCCCCGACATCGTGGACGTCGACGAGGATGTTCCCGAATGAATCGCTCGCTCAAGGGAGTTCTTCAGGCCATGCCCGGCCGGCTTGTGCACTTCTTACCAGTAAGAGCAGTCTGGATCGTACGGCCAGGTGTTGGACCAGTTGGTCGTGCCACCGTACATCTTGGCGCGCCGGCTTTCCGCATGGCCGTCGATGGCGAGCATGTTGGTCACGGTTTCCTGGGTATGGCGAAACATGTATGAATGCTGCTGGTTCGGCCCGCCGCCGTCACTGAAAAAGTGGTTGGTCATGTCGTCTATAGTCGCCATATAGTACGGTTGCTGCCAACCCCACACCTGGTTCGGGCCGTCGGCGAGATAAAGGGCATCCGAGGGGGCGACGTTGGCCGACTGATAGACCTTCTGTCGCGACACCCAGCGTGCTTCATTCCAGCCGCCCGGAACACACGGATAAGGGCTGACTTGCGCCATGACCGCATAGCTGGTGAATATGTACTCATTGTCGAACAGCGTCGTTTTATTGCCGCTCCAAAAAGTGCTGCTGCCCCTCGCGACGAAATCAGTCGGATATTCAGCCATGCATTTGAAGATTTCCCAACGTCCGTTCGTATTGCCCGCACCGATGTTGTTAACATGCGGACCGAAGTCCTCTCCTTCTGTCCCGACATAACCGGTGACGCCGATGACGCGAAAAAAATTGCCGTATGGATAGTGAAGGTCGCTCGACTGCCCGTTGCTGGTATTTTCCATCGACCCGAGATGCGGCAGGGCTTCATTGTTGTCACCGATATAGCCCAACACGCCAACGCCGATCTGCTTGAGACTGCTCAGGCAGGTGATCCTTACAGCCGAGTCCTTGGCGTTATTCAGTGCCGGCAGCAGCATGGCAATGAGAATTGCGATGATCGCGATCACCACGAGCATTTCGATCAACGTGAATTGTCGTGTATTGCGGCGTTGCACGGAGTATTTAGTGGGTTCGAAAGTGGCGTCGTGCGGGGCGCGGTGAACTCTGCATTACCATACAGCAGGGGATCGGCGTTCGCCACCGTGCATGGCCTCCCTGTTGAGGCCAGCACACACCATGACGGCTTCCGTTTGTATGCCGTCCCGAGGCGAGATAATACTACGATCCAACACCTGCACCGCCCGGTAAAAGGTAGCCCATGACGACACCGGGCACAGACGACCGCCGCACGGTCATCAGTTGGCGAATCCGGCTGACCTATGGCGTGCTCACTGTCGTTGCCATTCCATGGTACTGGCCGGCGGAGAATGGCACCAGGCTGTTCGGCGCGCCGGTCGCCCGTCCCGCAACGCTAATCCCGCTGCCCGCAGTCCGACAGCGCCGCTTCGCGCTCGAGTACCTCGTCGGCGACGTGGGTTCCCGTGTTGCCGGGCAATTCCGGTACGAACCGGTACGCCGAGTCGGCACATTGCCGGCGGTGGATCTGCAGGATCTCTTTCCAGGTCGCCCACAGCCCGTGGGGCGCCGGCGGCAGGTCGTCGATCAATACTTTCCTCAGCTTCGGCAAGTTGTAGAACGGCACCGCCGGATACATGTGGTGCTCGATGTGATACTGCATGTTCCAGTAGCAGAAAGCAGGCAGCCAGGCGCAGGTGAAGGTGCGGCAGCAGAGCCGGAAGTCGGGGACGTTCGGTGACATCCCGAAATGCTGGGGAGTACCAC
Organism: Lentisphaeria bacterium; assembly: GCA_030754995.1. Classification (GTDB taxonomy): domain Bacteria; phylum Verrucomicrobiota; class Lentisphaeria; order JABSQK01; family CAJWLW01; genus CAJWLW01. The sequence continues at coordinate 6,783 of JASLZG010000195.1, read as the reverse complement.
AGAGTATGCCAAGCCAGCTGCAGTACATCGTGCCGAAGTTGAACACGATGATCAGGAACCAGTGCCCCGTGACGATGAAGATGATCGCCAGCGCCAGGTGACCGAAGAGCACGATACGCGCCCAGTTGCGATGCCGTTGCCGGAGCTTTTCGTCCGACGCCGGCAGCACGTGGTTATACCAGTCGCCGTCGATGCGGCCCATTGAATGCTTGCTCCAGGAGACCAGCCGGACCCATACGTTCTTTGGATTCAAGGCGAACGCAGTCATCCAGAACTGCCAATCCTTGAAATCCAGGAGGGCCGGCAATACCACCTCGCCGTCATGCTGGTCGTGAACCGTGGCCTGGTGGTGCTTGACATGGCTGGGCTGAAACCAGACGAAGTCAGACCAGCTGAGGAACGCGTAGACACGCATGAAAAACTCGTTCCAGAATCGCGTTTTGAACGGCGTCTTGTGACCCAGTTCATGGACTGCGACGAGTCCGAGAAACAAGCCATGCGTGCCGTGCGCAAAGAGCCCGGCCAGCGTCACGGGAACGGCCCAGTGCCAAGTACCGCCGTTGATCAGCCTGAACGCCAGATAAGTCAGCAGCCCCGTCGCGAAGAACAGTCCAAGGTGACAGAACACGTGTACGAAAGCGCGCAGATTACTGCGCGCCGTCAGCGACATGAGCACGTCCCTGTCGATCTCACTGCGATACCAGCGGATCCTCGGCGGCGTTTGGAATTTCGGTGCCTCTTCCAGGGTGTCGTCGGTTACCACGGTGTCATGGCCTCAGCTTGTCGACAGTTTAATTGACCATAAGGGCGACATCAAAATCTTTCGACCCGCAGGCGATGGGGCAGGATCCGTCCCCGGCCCGTCGACGACCGCCCGCTGGGGCGTGAGAATATCGCCGTTGTCCCGTATCGTCTTCTCTTCCATGACATTTTACCGGTCCATGGTGGGATCGACAAGTCGCGCCACCACCTTGCCGGGAGCGAACAGGCACCGCAACCCACCTCCCGGCAGCCTGATCAGGCCCGGAAAATAAACGGGCCGGCGCCGCACCTGCGGAATTGGCTTAGGGTAAGCAACGTGGCGATCGGCAACGGTAGGCATCAGGGCATATCTGGTGCAAGGGTGGAGGAATGAGATCTACGCAGTAGGTTGATTCCGGGCCAGGTCAGGTTCCGTTGCGGCAGGCGCCAACGCAGGTTCAGCCAAGGAGAACCAGGCGGTATCAAGATCTAACGAAACACGGGGTTTCCGTTGAAGCTGAGCGCAAACCAAAACGTTGACGACCGATGAATTCAGAAGTTCCCTGTACAATTGATGTTGCTTACGGCGACGACCGCGGCGCCGGCCTGCCGGTTTCCCTCGGCGTGCCCTTTGCGCCAGGCCAACTGACGGATACCTCGAACCCGGCCGTCACAGCGCCTGCTGGCCAGCCACGGCCTTCCGCCTGTCGGCCATTGGTCCATTGGCCGGACGGCTCGGTGCGCTGGGCGCTTCTGGATTTTACCGCGCGTGACGCCGGTAACCATGAACTGAAATTTGGCCAGACACCGACGCTCCCGGACGAACCGGTCACGCTGGTCCGGGACAACGACACCTGGACAATCGCCAACACCCGGCTCTCGGTCACCGTCGGCACCGGCGGTCCCGGACCGATTCACCACATCAACTGCGACGGGCATGCCTACCTCGACGATCCTGCACACTTCGCATTCTGTGTCGACGACGCCGATACAAGACATGAGCCGCAACGCACCGTGCGTGTCCTGGAACAGTCGCCGCTGCGCGTTCGACTCCGCGTCGAAGGGGCCCATTTCACTGCCGCAGGACAGCGCCGCCTGACGTATCGACTGGATGTTGAACTCTGGGCCGGCCAGACAACGTTGCGGCTGGATTATCACTTCTTCAACGTCGAGCCCGGCCGGCCGAGCGTGCCGATCGAAAGACTGGCCTGCGAAGCGCAATGGTCCCTGGCCGGACCGACACAGCGACACTTTCTGCAGCAGAACTACAGCCTCTTCTATGTCGGGCGACATGTTTTCAATCCCTCGCGCGTCGCAATCATTGCCGACGAGGAACGACATACCGCCTATGTCGAGGACGCCGCGATGCTGCTCGACGACACCGACTACCCCTTTTACCTGAACCCGCCGCTCGTGAGCACCGGCGATTGGCTCGGCGTGCATGGCGGCGGCCACGCCGTTTACCTCCAGATGCAGGATTTCCTGCGGGCCTGCCCCAACCGCTTGGTCAGTGACGGCGCCACCCTGAATCTGGAGATCTGGCCCGCGACGAAAGAAGTGCTCGACCTGCCGCAGGGACGCTCCAGGCGACAAGTCATGACGCTGGCGTTCCTGCAGTCCGACGATGCCACCCCGGACAAGCTCACGGGCAAGATGAACTATACACCGATGCAGGCGCCCGCGGGCATCGCGTCGATGCTTGCCTCGCCCGTATACGAAGGGCGTGCCTGTCTCACGCCCGAATGGCTGGCGACCGGCGCCACGTTCGAGCAGGACCTGGCGCTGCCGAGAGGCCAACACCTGAGATTCGACAAGGTGCTAGCGGACATCGCAAATGTTCCCACGCCTAATTCCAAGTTCGACGTTGGCGACACGAATTCCCAATACCATGCAGCCTACTCCCTGTTCGGCGGCGGCCTCGTCCCCCGATTGTCGGGAGCTCCGGAAATGCCCCGCAATTGGGCCGATGGGCGCCCGACGCAAACCTACCTGGACTGTCACGAACCAGTGTGGCTGAACAATGAGTACGATGTCATTCACACCCTGTGCGGCGAACTCATGCGCCTCGGCCAGCACGACCGCTGGACCATGGTGCGGCTGGCTGCCAGGCACAACATCGAGGTCGACTTCCTGCACTATTCCGATCATCTCTGGCTGCATCGGGCAACGCCCGCCCACTCCGCCCGACATACAACGACCGCTGCCTACCCAAGCCATTTCTGGACCCAGGGCCTGCTCGAGTACTATTGTCTTACCGGCGATCCCGATGCACTGGAAGTCGCCCTGGCACTCGGCGACAAGACCGTCGAGATCTTTGCTGCCCCCGAACAAAGAGAAGTCCTCTGGGGCTTCAACCGCGAAATCGGCTGGAGCATTCTGCTGCTGGTGCACCTGTACGACATCACCCGCGAACCGCGATTCCTGCCGTTGCTGGAGGAGATGATCGATTTCGTCATCACCTTTGACCGCAACGCCTTCTCGGGCGCCGTGGATCTCTCCGCTGGCGACGATCGCCTCTCACTGCACCGGCAGATGATCAACGGGTTCTTCGGTTACTGCAGCATGGTCGATGCTGTCGATCGTTACGCCACGGTCACTCGACGCGCGGACGTCGATGAATGGCTGCAGACGCTGACCGTTGATTTGGCCAGGGCGATGATTGCCGCGGCGCGTGAAGGAAGATCTCCCCGTATGGATTTGGGCCTGGCGCTGGCCGTTGGTTATGAACGCACCGGCGACCCGCGTTTCATGACGTTGACCGAGGCGTGGCTCGATGAGCTCTGCTGGAATTCCCGCGGACCGGTAGGGCACGCAACGACATGCCGCGGCTGGGCCCGGATCCTCGGCCACGCCTGGCGGTATGGCATGCTGGATAAATACGAGGTGCCCAATGCAGGGAAGCTGGAGGATCTGGCAAGCTGGTAGGGGCAGTTTACATGGGCGTGTGCGTCGCCCGCCCCTACATGATGCCTGCTCGCAGCAGGTCCTGCACGTCGAGCATGCCGACCAACCGGCCCGACTCATCGACTACGGGAAGCTCGTCGACCTTGTTGGTCCGCATGATTTTCAATCCTTCCGCGGCCAGCCTGTCCGCCGCAATAGTCCACGGATCACGGGTCATCACTTCCGCCACTGGACGGTCCAGCACCGAAATATCGTCGTTGATTTCCCGGCGCAGATTGCCGTCGGTAAAAATGCCGACCAACCGGCCGCTGTCGTCGACGATTGACGCGGCACCCGCCTTGGCGGTGGTTATCGAGAAGAGTACCGTCTTGACAGTCGTATCCGGTCCAGCGACCGGATTCTGGTCGCCGGTGCGCATGATGTCGCCCACTGTCATCAGCAGATTTTTCCCCAGGCTGCCGCCCGGATGATAGAAGGCGTAATCTTCGACGCGGAAACCTTTCTTCTCCAGCAATGCCATCGCCAGCGCATCGCCCATTGCCAGGCTGGCGGTTGTACTTGCCGTCGGCGCCAACCCCAGCGGGCAGGCTTCCTGCTTCGTACCGGTGTCGATGACCACATCGCTGTAACGCGCCAGTGTCGACTGGGGGTTTCCCGTTAATGCTATGAGCGCCGCACCGATCTTTTTGATCAATGGCAGGAGCCGGGTGATTTCATCCGTCTCACCGCTGTTCGAGAGGGCAATGACCACGTCCCCTTCGTGGATCATCCCGAGATCGCCATGTACCGCTTCCGCCGGGTGCAAAAACAGCGTTGGCGTCCCGGTGCTGGCCATCGTCGCGGCGATTTTCCGTGCCACTATGCCGGCCTTGCCCATGCCGGTCACCACAACTCTTCCCTGACAGTCAGCAAGCGCTGTCAGGGCATCACTGAACGCCTCGCCGATGCCGTCGATCAACGACAAAATAGCCTCCGCCTCAACCGTAAGGACTTGCCTGGCAATGTCTTGCCAGTGTTTATTGTCGGTCTTGACGCTCATATGCGTTTGGGCTTCACGATATTGTCCAGTTGGATAAGTTGCTCGAGCAGTGGCGGCAAATCAGTCATTTTCAAACTGTTTGGGCCGTCCGACAGCGCCTTGTCCGGGTCCGGATGCACTTCCAGAAACACCCCGTCGCAGCCTGCCCCGACCGCCGCGCGTGCCAGGCAGGGAACCATCTCGCGCCGTCCGCCGGAGGCTGTGCCGAGGCCCCCTGGTGATTGGGCGCAGTGCGTTGCATCGAAAATCACCGGGTACCCGAGCGCCCGCATCGTGGGCAGTGCCGTCATGTCCGCAACGAGCTGGTTATAGCCCAGTGTGTAGCCGCGCTCGGTCAGCAGGATGTTCCGGGCCCCGGCCTTTTCCGCTTTTGCCACGACATTCTTCATATCGTGCGGTGCGAGGAACTGTCCTTTCTTGATATTGATTGCTTTCGCCTGCTTTGCCACGGCGACGATCAGGTCCGTTTGCCTGCAAAGGAATGCCGGGATTTGCACGATATCGACAACTTCAGAAACCGGACCGACTTGTTCTTCCCCATGCACGTCCGTGAGCAACGGCACTCCGACTGCCTGCTTGACTGCGGCCAGGATCCGCAGCCCTTCCGTCATCCCCGGCCCGCGATATGAGTCAATCGACGATCGATTTGCCTTATCGTATGACGCTTTGAAGACAAACGGAATCGCCAAATCCTGGGTGATTTCATGCAGTTCCCGCGCGATCTCCAGCGTTTCGTTTTCCGTCGCGATCACGCACGGTCCGGCAATCAGCATCAATCCTTTATCGGCACCCGGAATATCAAGATTATTCTGCATACCATCATGGTACCCGCGGCCAGCCGAATTTCAACAACCCCTTGGCACTGGAAACTCTTAAAAAAGACAGGTAATCCGGGGCAAAAAAAACGCCGCGGCCGGGTCGACAGGCTGTCGTGGTCCGGCCGCGGCAGGAATGCACACCGCTGTAAACGGCAGGCGTCGCCGTCTACGCGGCTTTACTCCCTAAATAGATGTCCATGATCACCTCCCTTTTCTCTGTGTGTTGCAGTTGCCGCGAGAACAGGTGCCTACGCTGTCTTCGCAAACACAGCCCGCACATCGTTCCGGCTGCAAGAGCCGATTTTGCCTGATGTAGCAGGCTGCCCGAGTTTGTTGTGCCCCAATCAACCAGTAGGCAGGCACGCTAAGAGTACAATACTGCAAATCACACGGAGCGGCAAGACCAGGCCGGATGAAAATACGACAGCTTGATTGGCGTTTCCGGCGGATTAGCTTACGCTCGTAGCGACTTTTTATTTCAACCGTCACCTTCACCTTCACCACAGGACGTAGCATGAACATTGCCCGCACGACCATCACATGTTTCGCCGTCATTGCCCTGACGCTCCTCGGCAGTTGCAAAACGTATGTAGCCACGGACGGCAACGCGCTGATCATGAAGCGCGGCCCGAACTACTGGGAACTCAATGTTGAGGGCAAAGTCAAGGACGTATATCGTGCCGCGCTCGCCGGGATCGGCGATCTCGAACTGAAAGTTGTCCATGAGCAGTCCGACAATGTTACCGGCATGATTGACGGGGCGTTCGCGGACTTGTCCGAGTTCCAGATAAATTTCTTTCAGGTTTCGCCTGCCAGTACGCGGGTTCGCATCTACGTGGGTCTGACGGCGCACAAGGGGCGTTCGGAACAGCTCGCGGCTGCGATGCAGAATAACCTGTAGGACTGCGGGTCGGTCACTGGGTTTCCTGGTTCAGGGCCGCGAACTCGTGGCGCTGAATACTCGCCAGGGCGAATCCGATAAGGGCGCCGCTGAAGTGGGCCAGGAAACTGACGTTTGGCGTGACGACGTCGAAGATCATCTGTATGATGATGATCATAAGCACCAGTACCAGCTGGGCGTGGGCGACGTGGGCACGGTCGCGCCGCCAGCCGCGCATATAAACCGCGGCGATTGCCCCGACGATGCCCATGACGCCGCCGGACGCGCCCAGGACCGGTACCAGCTCGCTGTGAGTCAGCCGACTCAGCAGGACGATTGCCAGCATCGAGCCGAAGCCGGCGGCAAGGTATGTCGTGACGTAGCGCAGCGGACCCAGCGCG
>JASLZG010000194.1 GCA_030754995.1 Lentisphaeria bacterium | reverse complement strand
AATCCACCGTACCCCGGCGAGCGTTTATCCTGACGATCGGCACGCCGCCGCAAACCCTGGCAACGCCCCGGAACTTTTATTGGAACCGCAAGGACCGCGACTACAAGAAAGAGTATCTTACGAAAGGCGAGTAGGGTCGGTTCTCCGTGCCTGTCCTGCAAACTGCGAACAATCAGCAACACAGAGGTGTGTATTTTGAATTTTCGACATGGCGACACATGGTCGGCGGCTACAACAATCCTCCGGGTTTCCCTGGTGCTGTGCGCCGGCATGGTGTACGGCGGCGACTGGCCGTGGTTCAATGGCCCGGGCCGCGACAACATTTCGCGTGAAACAGGACTGTTGAAGCAGTGGCCGGAGGGCGGCCCGAAACTGCTGTGGGCCAAGGCCGGCTTTGGCGGCGGCTATTCCACGGTGGCCATAGCGGACGGCACGATTTACACCACCGGCAAAGTCGGCGGCGACATGCTCGTGTTCGCACTGAATCCGGACGGAACGACGAAATGGCAGGTCGCCAACGGCCTGGGTTGGAGCGGCCCTCTTCCGGGCGTTCGCTGCACGCCGACGTTTGACGGAGAGCATGTATACGTGATGAGCGGCAACGGGCGGGTGGTTTGTTTGCAGACGGCCGACGGTGCCGAAGTTTGGGCTGTTGACGTCAAAGATAAATACAATGGCCAATTCGGGGACTGGGGATATGCCGAGTCTTTGCTGATTGATGGCGACAAGGTCATCTGCACGCCTGGCGGTGACACGGTCGCCATGGTGGCGTTGGACAAACGCACCGGGGCCGAGGTTTGGAAGTCGGAGCCACTGAATGTGGCCGCTGGATACGTTTCGCCTATTGCCGTGACTCATGGTGACCGGCGTCTCGTGATTGGCAGCACCGGGAAGGGTATTTTCGGTGTTGACGAAGCCGACGGAAAACTCCTATGGAATCATGGGCAGGTCAATGTGCATGGGATCAACGCGCAGACACCCTTGTATCACGATGGGCACGTTTTTACGTCGAGCGGTTGGGATACCGGCAGTGTGCTGTTGAAGCTGTCGGAAGACGGTGCAGCGGTCACGGAGATTTGGCGCAACAAGGATCTCGACAACGACTTCGGCGGCGTGATTTTTCGCGACGGCCACTTTTACGGCTTCAACTGGCTCAACAATTCCCGCGGCCAATTCGTCTGTGTCGAGTTCGGCTCCGGCAATACCGTCTACGCTGAGTTCCCACCGGGACGGACAAACAAGGGTGCCATCACCTGGGTCGACGGCATGTTTTACTGCTACGACGAGGGCGGCGTTGTATGGCTTGGGACCGCCGGCCCGGCGGGCTCCGTGCAAATTGTCAGCCAGTTCAGGATCGTCAACGGTGGGGATTCGCACTGGGCGCATCCGGTCGTGTCCAACGGGGTCCTGTATATTCGCCACGGCGATTATCTGCATGCCTTCGATGTAAAGGGCGGGTGAGCTGCGATCGGGGACAGGGGCTCGTGGTATTTCAAGCGTCAGACCTGGCGCCGGCGGTCTGACCAGTAGCGGTCGCGCAGTTCTCGTTTGACGATCTTGCCGTAGTTGTTCTTCGGCAGCTCGTCGATGAAATCTATCGACTTCGGTTTTTTGTAGCTGGCGATCTGTTCCTTGCAGAAGTCGATCAATTCCTCCTCCGTGGCGCTGACGCCGGGAACGAGCGCCACCACAGCCTTGATGGCCTCGCCCCATTCCGCATCGGGGATGCCGATCACCGCCACTTCCCGGACGGCGGGATGCTGAATGATCGCTTCCTCGATCTCGCGCGGATAGATATTCTCGCCGCCGCTGATGATCATGTCCTTCGATCGATCCATCAGGAACAGATACCCGCGCTCGTCCAGGTACCCGACATCACCGGTGTGCAGCCAGCCGTTGCGCAGCGTTTCCGCAGTGGCCTGGGGATTGTTCCAGTACCCTTTCATGACCAGGTCCGAGCGCGTCACGATCTCGCCCATCTGCCCCGGCGGCAGCAGCGTGTCATGCGCGTCGACGACGCCGACCTCGACGCCGGTGCGTGCGTAGCCGGCCGAACCGAGCCGTTTCATCTGCTCTGGAGTGCCATCGAGTACGTGGTCTTCATGGGAGAGATAGGTAATCGTCATCGGCGCCTCGCCCTGGCCGTAGAGCTGCACCAGGCATGGTCCGAGTTTTTTCATCGCATTGGTCAGGTCGTCGACCAGCATTGGTGCGCCGCCGTACATCACCGCCCTGAGCGAGCCCAGGTCGTAGCGCTCGAAGGCAGGGCAGTCGATCAGTCGTTTGATCATCGTCGGCGCCGCGAAGAAGTTGGTGACCTGCCTGGTCTCGATGATCTGCAGGATCTTCTCGGCATCGAATGATTTATCCGAAATGATGTTGGTTGCCGCCCTGGCGATGTTCGGCAGCGCGTACAGGCCGCTGCCGTGCGACAGGGGCGCGGCGTGCAGGTCGACTTCATCGGTGCCGAAGTTTCCAACCATGTCGGCGTAAAACGTCCAGGTCATGGCCATCAGGTTGCGGTGGGTCAGCATGGCGCCCTTGGACTGGCCGGTGGTGCCGGACGTATAGAAGATCCAGGCGATATCGTCCGGCGACCTGTTAACGTCGGTGAATTGCTCGGAGGCACCGGCCAGGAGATCGTCATAGGCCTGCAGCTCGCCCGGCGGCCCGGGCGACACGGTGATGATATGTTCCACCTTCGGGATCCGCCCGCGGATCTCGGCGATCGACGCGTCGAACTCGGGCGACACGATGACGGCCCGGGCTTCCGAGTGATCGATGATGAAGGCGAACTCTTTCGGGTGCAGGCGAAAGTTGATCGGCACCGCCCCGAACCCGGCCTTGAAGCAGGCGAACATCGCCTCGAGCATTTCCGGGCAGTTGTACATCAGCAGGCCGACATGGTCGCCGGGACGGAGGCCGAGACTTGCCAGGGCGTTTGCCAGGCGATTGCAGCGCCCGTTGTATTCGGTGTAACTGGACTGCGTCTCGCCGCAGACAATCGCCGCCCGCTCCGGGAAGACCAGGGCAGCCTGGGTCAGTAACGAGCCGATATTCATGATTGCTTCAGACGCATTTGCAGGTCAGCCCGCCATCGACGACCAGTTGTGTGCCGGTAATGTATTTCGCCTCGTCGGAGGCCAGGAACAAAGCGGCGTTCGCGACATCCCAGGCATCTCCCATCTTGCCCGTCGGGCATTGCGCGTCGCGCTGCTCGATCATCTTCTGCGTGTCACCGCCGTAGGCGGCAGTGAGTGATTCCACGACCATCGGCGTGTTCAGGAACCCCGGCAGTATCGAATTGGCGCGGATGTTCTTCTTCGCGTACTGCATGGCGACACTCTGGGTAAGCTGAAGAATCGCGGCATTTGTCGCGCTGTAGGAAACGTAGGTTGTGCCCAGGTCATGGGTGGCGGAGATCGACGAGATGTTGACAACGGCGCCGCCGCCTTGCCGCTCCATATGGGGCAGCACATACTTGCAGGTGAGAAACATGCTCTTGAGGTTGACCGCGTTGACCCGGTCCCAGCTCTCTTCAGAGGCTTCGACACAGCCGCCGACCTCCAGGATGCCGACGTTGTTGTGCAGCACGTCGATGCGGCCATAGGTCTCGATGCAGCAATGCACGGCGGCCTTCACGTCGTCGGCGCGGGAGACATCGGTCTTCATTGCCGAACAGTCACCGCCTTCGGCGTCGATGATCTGCCTCGTTTCCTCGGCCGCCTCCAGGTTGATGTCGACTCCGAAGACTTTTGCCCCTTGGCGTGCGAACAGTACCGCTGCCGCCTTGCCGTTGCCCCAGCCGGGGCCGGCCGAGCCGATACCGGTGACGAATACGATCTTGTCTTTAAGACGCCCACCCATTTGTCGTTTCCCTTTGCTGTTGATTCTGATACACCTGAGCACTCAAAATACATTGCGTCAATCGGAATTTAGCACCAATTGACCATTGTGCCGTCTTTGAAATCCCTTGTCTCATCGGGCCGGCTCCGCCATTCGCGGTGGCAGCCTTTTTCCTTGTCCATGGGGCGATCGCCGGCCGCCGGGGCCGTGCTGCAGACCGATCTTTCACGACGCTGCCGCGGTTGACACGGGGCGGTTGCGGCCGGGTTGTCGCGGCGATGTGGTTCCGGGGCGGGGACCTGGTATTATTCGGCGGGCGGTGCGGAATACATCGGGTAGCATTCATGGTTTCAGGAATGAGATTACCGGTGCGATTGAGAGTGAGACCCTGGCGGGGCAACCAAACACGGGACATTTTCTGCCAATGCTTCAACGAAATGAGATGATCGGCCCCTGGGCTGGCCTGCCGGTTGCCTGGACCACGGCCGACACCTTCGACGAAGACGTTTACCGTATGGACGTCGCAAAGACCTGTGCCGCAGGTGTGCCGGGCATCTATACCGCCGGGACAACGGGCGAATTCTACGCCACCGAGATCGACGAATGGACGGCGATCACCATGGTAACCGTTGACCAATGTCGCAAACAGGGTACACCGGTGATGGTTGGCATCACGGCGACGTCGACCCGCGGTGCCCAGCGCCGGGCCGAGGTCGCCGCCGAAGCAGGGGCCGCCGCCGTGCAGATTGCCCTGCCGTACTGGATGGCGTTGGAAGATGACGAGGTCATGCCATTTTTCAAAGAGGTCGCCCGGGCCTGCCCGGGGCTGTCTTTCAACATTTATGAAACGTTGCGCTCGAAAAAAGCACTGACGCTGGACCAGCATCGTGCCATCCATGAACAGGTCGAAGGCTACAGCTCAGTGAAGGCCAATTCCGAAACCCTCGGTTTTTCGCCGGAGGGCTGCCGTCAGCTCAGCGAGTTCTTGAATGTCTGGGTTGGCGAGCTTGCCTGGTGTGAGCTCGGTCCGCACGGCGCGATCGGCGCCGCCAGTTCCTTGATTTACATGCATCCGCAGTATCTCCTTGAGATGTTTGCGTTGTTGCAGGCACAGGATTGGGAGGAGCTTCAAGGGCGTACCGATTACCTCAAGAAATTGAAAACAACGGGCATGGACCCGTTCAGGGAGAAAGGCTATAAAGACACCGCCATCGATCGGTTGACCGGCAAGGCTTCCGGCTTTCTGACGATGCCGGTGCAGTCACGCGGCCCGTATGCCAGCGCAACTGAAGATGACGTGCGGCAGTTGCGTGCCTGGATGGAAGCCAACACGCCGGATCTGATTTACGAATAGCATTTTTTGCCGGCCCGGGTCGGCAAACACATCGGCCGGTAACGGGATCGCGTGAGATGGCTTCAGCCTGGATTATTCACCCGTCCTCGACCGCTACTCTCCGGACTGACCACCCGTCCTCAAAAACGGTTATTACCTTGAAGGCGGCCTCCTCCGGATAATGCACACTCATTGCCGTCCCGATGCTCGCGATCAGGCTGATCCCGCGCCAGCGCGCGTCCATGTCCTGGTGGAGGTGGCCGGATAGAACACACGTAATGCCATGGGCCTCGTACAGGTCGATGATCTTGGCATGGTTGGGCATGCCGAGGTCGTCGTCCGTGCTTATCGGCATCTGGTAGAAGAGAGGATAGTGCATGACGATGAAGCGATGATTGCATTCCGCGGGAATCTGGGACAGCTGGCTGGTCAAGTAGTCCCACTCCCGCTGATGCCACTCGTCGCCGCATCCAGCGCGCAGCCAGGGGCCATTGATGCCGATCATGTGCAGGTTGCCGTGGGTGAGCGAAAAACGAACCGGCAATCCACGGTCAAGGTACTTGCAGCCGTCCCCGGGGCCGAGCTGCTCATGATTCCCGGCAACCCCATAGTACGGAACGGTCAAAGCGGCCAGGGATTCCTCGAGAATATCCAGTTCCTCATCTGTATGCTCGTTGTCCGCATCGTTTATCTGATCGCCGCCGAGCACAACGAAGGCAATGTCGTTGTCGTTTACATAGGCGATGGCACGGTCGAACCGTTCCTTGTCGGAACCCGGCCCGCGAAGGCCTGACGGGCTGTTCATCCCGAGTTGAGGATCGGTAATAAAGGCAAACCTGAAGGCACTGCTGCTCACGCTTTAGACTCCGTATATTTCATCGAATTGAATACCCTGGCGGCACCATGGTCGGGGTGCGCTGATTCGCACCCCGTGCCGCTGATGGGCGGCATTGGGCGACGGACAACTTCATTGTCGGCCATAAAAGACGGGGTGCCCGAGATTGACAACGCCGTATACGGCTGCCTTCGCATCGCCCGGTCAACCGAGGGAACGTCTCAGGCGATCATAGACGAATTGGGCTAACTCAGCGACGCTTGTCCCTTCCACCAAAGGCTGATGGCAAGTCACGAACCCGGCATATTGGATTGATTTCAGCCCTTCGAAAAAACGATCGAAGTCAACTCCCGCCTGTGCCTCCGGGGTTTCTTCGCCGACGATCAGGCGCTGGTAACGGACAATGCCGGCGTTGGTTGCGACGCTGCTGCTTCCCGTCGCATCGACCCGTACGTTCTGAACGTACACGTTGAAGATGTGCGGGCCGAGCCGCCGGATGGCCTCCGGGCCGTAGTCATCGCCGCATACAAGCAGGTTGGCGGGTTCGACGCAGAGGCCGAAGTCATCAGGCCGGTCAATGCGCGCCAGCATTTCCAGGCAGGCATCCACGGTCTCGAACGGGCACTCGGTGTGGGTCATCTGCACGAGACGGATGCCGCGCTCGCGGGCCTGATCGGCGGCGCGCTGCGTCCAGATCACGTCGTCTTCACGCATGACCGAAACGCGAAGCAACCTGGCACCAAGCAACTCGGTCACCTCCAGATGCCGGCCAATGTCCCTGAGCTCTTGACTCGAATCCGCCGTGTTGGCAGAGACCCCGGGCCCCGGGCAGACCATTGAAGCCTGAAGGCCATGGTGATCCAGAAGCTGTCGCGTCTGCTTGATATCATCGTCGGGCGTATCCAAGGTCACCTGGGCGGATCGAACGCATACTGCCTCGTAGCCGATCTCACTGGCCAATCGCGCCAACTCCTCGAAACCGACGGCCGGCTGATCCTTGATGTGTTCGAGCTCGGCGATTCTGGCTGATAGCGACAGGTTCATGATCCGTTGGTTTCTTTCACTGGACGGTTTGGGGGGTGCCGGTGCGCGCCGCCGCGTCGAGGGCGTTACAGATGGCCACGGCATGTGCACCATCGCGGGCGTTGCACAATGTATCGCCATCGGTCCGAATTGCCTCGATCAGGTTTACCATCATGGCGGCGTTGTCCTGGGTTTCCCGGGGCAATTCCCTGGCGTCCACATAGCCAACGTCGCAACCACTGAAATCGGCGCGATTCATGTGGGCCGACAACACGGCGGTGCGTTCCCCATCCCAGATCTCGAGGAACCACTTGGATGCCAACGGGTTCTCCCCCTGGTCAGTGCTGATGACCGTGGAAATCCCGCCATTCTTCCACAAGATCGTACCGACGAGCGCATCCGGGTAGCCCTCGGAACCCTTGTTGTCTCCGAAAACCCGACCCTCGGCATAGACCCGGTCGGCGGCGTCATCCATCAGGTACCCGAGCAAATCGATGGTATGGACCGTCGTACTGATCAGCAGCCCGCCACCATCGTCCGCCCGCCATAACCAGGGGTTGCCAATGTTCTCGGATTCGCTCATGGCCAACTGGCCGTGACTTACCCGTGGCCGCGGCAAGAGCTGGCGCACCTTTCGGACTGCCGGCGCGATGCGGAATTTGCAGTTGATCACACACTTGACGCCGGCTTTCTCGACCGCTTCCGCCACCTCCACCGCCTGTGCGTAGGTGAGACACATCGGTTTCTCCAGCAGAATGTGTTTGCCAGCCTCTGCAGCCGCAATTGCCAGCGGATGGTGGGCGTCGTGATGGGTCGCAATCAGCACTACGTCGATGGAATCGTCACGCATGATACGACCGGCATCGGTGGTTGCATAGCGCCCGCCGAATTCCGTCCGCGCCCGCTCGGCAGCGTCCTCGAGCTGGTCGCCGAATCCGACCACCTCGAGGCCCAGGCTTTGCGCTTTTTCGGCATGGCCACGGCCGGCCGACCCGCAACCGATTACAGCCGCTTTGAATCCACATCCAATTGGGGGCACTTCGATCCTCCTCTCAGCAAAGGCGCTATCCTGTTACTATGGCAGTGGGCATGGTGCAATTAAAGGTGAGTTTGTCTGCAGTCCACGCGTTACGGGGCAGTTTTGGCGTTGTCATTGTTCTTCATGTCGACCATTTCAAATGTGCAAAACGGAACGATACCAATTCGCCACCGCCCAGCTCAGCCAGGACGGCGATCCGCAGTTGCCGGCAATCAACAGTTTCAATCCAGCAGATACTCGATCCTGGCCTGGTCGCGCAGTGCCGCGACCAGGGTCTCGAAGGCGGCGTTTTGGGCGCCTGCATCGAGGTGCTTTTCGCGGTAGAGCTTGATCAGCAGTTGAGTTTGGCGATGGGTCCGGAACGATGCCGCATGGGCTGCCTGTTGCCTATACGCCTCGTCTTCGTCCACCCCCTCGGCCCGCGCCATCTCTGCCATCACGATGTTCTTGACCAGTTCCAGAACTACCGGCTGAATCCTGGACATTTTCGTCAAATCCAACTGCGACAGCGCGCTACTGACAGCCTGGTCGTTGCCCAATGTGAAGCTATTGCCGGCAACCTCGATCTCAGCTGCTGCGATCAGTGCCCGGACCCGGTCCGTGTCTTCCCGGATCGTTTTGGAATTCTTGCGGGTTGCCTTGGCTTCCTGGGTGACCACCATTTCGCCTGCGGCCTTGAGCAACAGGGAGTCGGGCATCCAGTAACGGCGGTCGGCAGCGTCGATCGCGGCGGCAATCGTTGCCGGCGGTATTGCCTTGCCGTTGATCGTGACCTCGCGGTTGCCCAGGTTCTTGTTCATCCAGTCGATGCCGGCGCCGAGATACCGGTCGCGAGATATATGACCACGGGCCAGTTCGACCGCCTCCCGCCTGGTCTTGCCCCTGTAGAGCTTGTTGTCCTTCTTGACGAAGGCGGCGGCCTCCGCATCGGTTATGGTGCTGCGGTTGCGGGCGGCGATCGTCGCCGGCAGCTTTGATTCGTAATGGCGGGCCAACAGGGCGTTCTCTGCCAGCGCGGCCTGTTGCTCGATCGCCCGCATCCCTTTCCGGTAAGCCTTCGTTTTGTCCAGCCGCTCGGCAACGGCTGCCTGAATCACCAGCATCCGGTCAATGTGTTTGCCGACCCTGGGCTTGACCGACTGCTCTACACTCACTTTCATCGGCAGCCCTCCCGGATAGACGTCCGCCTTGAGAACCGGTTTGCCGTTGACCTTGGCCAGAACATCGCCGAGCTCGGCGATGGTGACCATTTTGTCGCCCCCCTGGGCAACGGTGGCCAG
>JASLZG010000193.1:314-9386 GCA_030754995.1 Lentisphaeria bacterium | reverse complement strand
CGATGACGACGGCTTCACCGACGATCCCGTGACCATCACGGCGACCGTGACAATCGCCGGCGATTCCCTGGCCGTCGACTTCACCGGGTCGTCGCCACAGGTCGCCGGCCCGCTCAATGCCCGGCTCACAGCGGCCCGCGCCTGCGTGTACTACGTCGCCAAGGCGCTGGTCGACCCCGACCTGCCGAGCTGTGCCGGGGCGCACCGCCCGATTACCGTGACGGCGCCGGAAGGATGCATCCTGCAGGCCCGTTTTCCCGCGGCCGTCGGCAACGCCAATATCCTGACCGACCAGCGGGTTGTCGATACCCTGCTGGGCGCTTTCTACCAAGTCGTGCCCGAGCGCGTCTGTGCCGCCTGCAGCAGCGAGATGAACCTGATCAACCTGGGAGGTATCGACCCGGTCACCGGCGAATACTACAACCTGGTCGAGACCATCGGCGGCGGCCAGGGCGCCCAGATCGGGCTGGACGGTTCCGACGGCATGCAGAACCACCTGACCAACACGCAGAACACGCCGATCGAAGTGATCGAGCGCCAATACCCCGTGCGTCTGCAAAGCTATGAGCTGATCGCCGACAGTTGTGGAACCGGTGAATTTCGCGGCGGCTGCGGAATCCGAAGAGAGTTCCTCTTCCTCGGCGATCGCGCCATGTTGACGATCGGCGCCGACCGGCGCAAGTTCGTGCCGTGGGGGCTGGAAGGCGGCGGCAGCGCCCGCGGCGCGCACGCCTGCGTAACCAGTAGCGGCGGCACGGTCCGAGAGCTGCCGACGAAAGTCAACACGACCTTGAACCATGGCGATGTGCTGAGCATCGAGACGCCGGGCGGCGGTGCCTGGGGGCCACTGAAAAAGCGCCATCCGGCCGCGGTCGAGGCTGATCGGCGCGATGGGTACATCACTTGAAAACTCAAACGGAGGACCCGACATGGGACGCTTGGACGGACAGGCAGCCTGGGTGACAGGCGCGGCATCGGGCATCGGCAAGGCGATCGCCGCAACGTTCGCGGCGGAAGGTGCGAAAGTTGCCGCACTCGACATTGATGCCGAGCTCGGTGAACGTGTCGTCAAGGAAATCAACGACCATGGCGGCAAGGCGATTTTCATCAAATGCGATGTCGCCCGGGAAGCGGAGGTAAAGGACGCGCTCGGGCAAACGGCAGCAACGTTCGGCGGTCTCGACATCCTCGCCAACAATGCCGGCATCGTCCAGGTCGGACCGCTCGACGAGTGTACCGAAGAGGCGTGGGACCAGCTCATGGGGGTCAACGTCAAGTCGATCTTCTTCTCGCTCAAGCACGCCATGCCGCACCTGCGGAAGAACGACCGCAGCTACGTCGTCAATGTCGGGTCAATCAGCAGTTTCGTAGGTCAAGGCTCAACCCCCGGTTACACGACATCCAAGCACGCCGTGCTCGGGCTCAGCCGATCGATCGCCCTCGACTACGCGGCCGACGGTATCCGTTGCAACTGCATCTGCCCGGGCATTACGGAGACCCCCTTGCTGCACTATCACCTGAACAAGACGCCCGACCCGGAGGCCGCCCTGGCGGCACGGTTGCGACGTGTACCGATGGGCATCGCGCTGGCCCCGGAAGACATCGCCAAAGCCGCCGTGTACTTTTCCTGCGAAGATTCGGCAGGAATCACCGGCACCTCGCTGGTCGTCGACTGCGGCTACATCACGGCCGCGGAATGGGACACCGACGGCCGGACGAAATTCATGGATTCACCGGGCGCTTAATTCCGCATACCGCAGCGCTACGGCGTCAGGATGCGGCGGCCACGGCTGTCTTTCTTCGTCATAATTTCCGAGAGGATCTTCTTGAGCTCCGCGTCGTCGGAGTTGCGGATGTCTTCGATCACCGCCTGGGACTGTGGCGTCCGGGAGTTGAACAGGAACTTCACGGCCAGCGCACGCATCTGCCGATCATCGTCCGTGGTCGTCGCCTCGAGGATCTCGACCCAGTCACCGATGCGGCGGCGGCCGATCTCACTCACAGCCAGGTACCGGACATCGTTGCGATCGTCGAGCAGCAGATCCATGAGAAACGGTTCCGCCATCACCTTCGCCATGGTTCGGGTCATTTGCACGGCCGATTTCCGG
The DNA here is from genome assembly GCA_030754995.1 of Lentisphaeria bacterium. Lineage (GTDB taxonomy): Bacteria > Verrucomicrobiota > Lentisphaeria > JABSQK01 > CAJWLW01 > CAJWLW01. Next base: position 7,278 of record JASLZG010000193.1, on the reverse strand, counting down.
ACATCCGCATAACGGTTTTTGAGCAACTGCTGCTGCTGCTCCGGAGTCGGCGCAAAGCGCTTCTTGCTGAGCTGCCGGGAGGCTGTGTCGCGGACCTTGCGAGAGGCATCGTCGAGCAGACCGAACACCAGTCCGACATCCATTGTGGCAGCCAACGAACTGCAGTACTTGCGCAACGCCTCGTAGCGGTAGAGGCCGTTGTCATGCTGCATCAGTTCGCGCAGGGCCGATTCGCGGGTTTTCACATCGAGCCGGTGCAGCTGCTGAATAACTTTCACCGCGGTCGTGCTGTGAATCCTCGGGTCGTCGAGGCGCGGCCGCAGGACATCCTGGTACAACGGCGCCAGATTCTTTTGCCTGGACAGGCGGAACAACGCGCAGGATGCTTCCGTCGATACCTCAAAGTCTTCGTCCGCAGCCAGGGTTTGCAGAACCGGTTCCGCGTCCTTGAGGCCGCCCCTGCCGAGGATCAGCGCCAGCTGCAGCCTGATGATGCGGTCTTCGTCGTTGGTCAGGTGCTGGACCAACGGCACAAAAAGCTCCGACTTCACGGCGCTGCGGCAGGACTTCAACGCCAGCACCCGGACATCGCGGTCGACGTCGTTGACCCGCTCGATCAACATTTCCGGCGGGACGAACAATTTGAAGACCCAATGATACGTCACCATATTCTTGCGCACCGTGACGTCGTCGTCATTGTAGGCAGCGATGATAAATTCCTGCGACGGCTTGGAGAAGACCCGGGCCCGGCGCCGGCCGAGGCCGTAGACGAAGAAGTCGGGGATCGCAGACGTCGCGGTACGCCGGATATGCACGCTCGGGTCGCCAAACAACCGGATGACCGGGTCGAGGTTGCTGAGCTGCCATACCCCCGCAAAGTTCCTGGGCCGGCGCTCGGTCAGCGCGACCAGAGCTGACTGCCGCACCGCCTCCGACTCGTCCCCCAGGCAGTTCACGACGCCATCGCGCGCGGCCGGACTGTGATACTTGCCAAGCACCGTGACCGCGCGCAGCCGGACATCCGCCGAATCACTGCGGATCTGTTCGAGACACTCCCGGACCGTTTCGTTTTCGGATTTCTTGTCGGGGCCGACAGCTTCCCCATCAGTCAGGCTGCGTTCCCCGATGAACCGGCGCAACGTTTCGACCTGCTCGGTGACATCTTCGCCCCGGGACTGGGCAGCGGCGATCTTGGCATACCCCTCCTTGACGTGATTGTCGAGGCTCTTCCCCGCCTCTGCCGCTTGCCCGGGCACCGCTGCGGGCGGCGCCGGCACCGGCGCCGCGATTGCCACGGCCACGGCCAGGCTGCAGAACACGGCACCGGCGCAACGAACGCATGGATAGATGTCGGACCACATGTGCATACGCATTAGACGGGGCCGTCTGATTCCAGTTCCTTCCGCCAGAACGCCAGCTGCCCATGCACCTGGGCCGGCGCCGTGCCGCCGATGGTGTCGCGCGACTCGACACTGCGCGCTGCCGTGAACAGTTCGAGGCAGGCCGCTTGCGCTTCCGGAATCGTCTCGCGCATCTGCTCGAGCGACGCCGTATCCAGGCCGACGCCATTGTCCCGGCACCAGGCGACATACTGCCCGACCCGATGGTGGGCGGTACGGAACGGCATGCCCTGGCCGACCAGCCATTCGGCCAGGTCCGTCGCCATGAGCCCCGGATCGGCGGCGGCGGCGGCCATTTTTTCGGGCTTGACCGTGGCGCTGCGCATCATCGGCGCAAAGGCAGTGAGCACCAGTTTGACCGTATCGATCGCGTCGAACAGCGGCTCTTTGTCCTCCTGCATATCCCGGTTGTAGCACAGCGGCAGGCCTTTCATCAGGGTCAGCAGAGACACCAGTACACCGCTGACCCGGGCGGCCTTGCCCCTGGTGAGCTCGGCGATGTCGGGGTTCTTCTTCTGCGGCATCAGGCTCGAGCCGGTACAGAAGGCGTCGTCCAGCTCGATGTAACCGCACGCCTGCGAGGCCCACAGAATGACGTCCTCGGAGAGGCGCGACAGATGGCTCATCAGAATTGCCAGGTCAGCGCCCAGCTCGATCGCGAAATCCCTGGAAGCCACCGCGTCCATGCTGTTGCGCATGACCCGGTCAAAGCCGAGCTCGTCCGCCACCTGCTGGCGGTCGAGGGGCAGCGTACTGCCGGCCAATGCCCCGGCGCCCAGCGGCAGCTCGTTGAGCCGTACCCGGCAGTCGTGCAGCCGGCTGTGGTCCCGCTCCAACATCTCGACATAGGCCAGCAGATGATGGGCAAAGAGCACCGGCTGCGCGTTCTGCAGGTGCGTCAGCCCCGGCAGGATGGCACTGTCATTGGCGCTGCCGAGCTCGACCAGTGCCTTCTGCAAATCGCGCACCCGGCTGCTGATGTCGTTGATCTCGTCGCGCAGATAGAGCCGGATATCGGTGGCGACCTGATCGTTCCGGCTGCGGCCGGCGTGGATGTGGGCGCCGCTGTCGCCGAGCCGCTCGATCAACCGGCTTTCAATATTCATATGGATGTCTTCGAGGGCCGGATCGAATTCGAAATCTCCGGCATCGATCTGCGCGCGGATCTGCAACAGCTCGGCAACGATCGACTCGGCGTCCGCCATCGGCACAATACCGGTCGCCGCCAGCATCTTGACATGCGCGACGCTGCCGGCGATGTCATGGGCATATAGACGTTGGTCAAACGAAATCGACTCGCTCAGTGCAGCGACAACCTCGTCCGGGTCACTGGAAAACCGTCCGCTCCACAATGCCATTTTCGTCCGTCTCCTACCTGCGGCAACGCCGCGCGAGGTGTCAAGTTCAGGTATCGGGTGTCAGGAGCCAGGCATCAGCGCCTGTCCAGCGCCACGAAATTCGCTCCAATGGGTTCTGCCGTAATTACCAATATAAGAGTGCTAAAGCCCCACCGCATCTCCCGACGATGGAAAACCGGCAACTTTCACCATGGCCGTGGTCAACCAGATTTTCCGTGGCACAGCACCGAGGCCTCGTGGAATCAACCGGGGAATGGCAGATTGCTGATGGGCGCGCTATCTTACCCTTTCTTCCCACTTGGCTTTGCCACTCATCACAGTCCCTTGGCCCCACTTCAGAGTTTTCATGCAACCCTCCGCTTCCACCGTCGAGCGGCCGGCCGGGCAGGCCGCCGGCATATCCTGGGTGCTGCTCAAGTTCCTGCTGGGCCGCATCAACCGGTTGCTCAAATGGCCGTTCTACAAGCTCTACGAGCACCGGCTGGGTACGGCAGCTTTGCGCTGGGTGCGGCCGGAGCACATCGGCATCATCCTCGACGGCAACCGTCGGTTCGCGCGGCAGTGGGGGCTGAGCAGCATCATCGACGGCCATTCCATGGGTGCCGACAAGCTCGATGAAGTGCTCAACTGGTGTTTCGAATACAACGTTCCCTGCGCCACGATCTGGATCTTGTCACTCGACAACTTCGATCGCGACCCGGAGGAAGTCAAAGGACTGCTCGAGCTGATCGAGAGCCGCACGCGCAAGATGCTGCAGGACCCGCGCATCCGCGAAAACAAGATCCGGCTCCGATACATGGGCCGCCTCGATCTGCTGCCGGACGGCCTGCGCGAGGCGATCGCCGATATCGAGGAGGCGACGAAGGATCACGACCAGTTTCTGCTCAATGTCGCGATCGCCTACGGCGGCCGCGAGGAGATCACCGATGCGTTCCGCCAGTACCTCACCGATCAGCAGGCCAGCGGCAAGGTGCTCGAAGACATCCTGCCGACGCTCGACGCCGACAGCATCAAGCCATTCCTCTATACCAGCGGCCTGCCGGATCCGGATCTGATCATCCGCACCAGCGGCGAAGTACGGCTCTCGGGGTTTCTGCTGTGGCAGAGCGCTTACGCCGAATATTACTTCTGCGACACCTTCTGGCCGGAGTTCCGCAAGATCGACTTCCTCCGCGCCCTGCGCTCTTACCACCTGCGCCAGCGGCGATTCGGCCGCTAACCGGGCGTCGCAGGGATTCATGGCCGGCGGGCATTCTCATGCCGATCGCGAAATCCACGATGAAGAAAATGGCGGTTGCCGGCGGCGAAATGGGGCGTCCGGCAGGAATGGTGTGTACCGTCCGCCGGCAGGGTTATTGGCGATCGAAGATGCCGCGGATGGCGCCGGCCAGGTCGACCATGCGATAGGGCTTGCGCAGGAAGCCCTTGGCACCGGCCTCGAGCACGTCGCGGGCGTCCTCTTCCTCGACGTAGCCGCTGGACAGCAGCACGTTGACCTTCGGGTCGATTTCCTTCAACGCGAAAAAGGCGTCGTGCCCGTTCATTTCCGGCATCACCATGTCCAGCAGGATGAGGTCGATCTCGCCGCGGTTGGCCCCGTAGATTTCCACACAGTCCTTACCGTTCGCCGCCAGCACGACGGTGTACCCGAGGGTCTGCAGCATCTCGATGACGACGTCCCAGATGATCCCCTCGTCGTCGACCAGCAGAATTGTCTCCGTCCCCTGCAGCATCTCGTCGTCCACGGCCTGTTCGCCATACATCTCGACCCGATTGCGGCGGAATGGGAACAACAGGGCCAGTGACTGCAGCTCGTTTTCATTTTTGACACACAGCATGTCGCCGCCGTGCAACCGGACGGTGCCATATATCGAAATGAAATTGTCGGCCAGATCCAGGTTCGGCGAAATCACCTGTTTCTCGAAAAAACTGACCAACTCCTGATTATCGAACTCGCGCTCCTGCCGACTGACCAGCAGCAGCGTGTACTCGCCACCCTCGAGCACCGACTTGCAGGACTTGAAGAACTCGTCAGTAAAAACCTCGGCGCGCACGGTGATATGCAGCTTGTCCGTTTCCTCAGGTGCGTCGGTATGGAACACCGTGGGCAGTTCGAAGAAAATCTGCTGCAGCAGATGCAGCCGTCCCCAGGCAAAGGTGTCACGGTCCTGGACATTGGTGAAGTCGAGGTCGAACTCGGTCTGGCCGATCTTCTTCAGCCGTCGTGACACACCGGTGACCAGGGACTGCAGATCAACCGACTCGAAATCGCGGCGGTGAACGTCCAGCGCCCGCTCCAGGCTCTTGAGCAGTTCGAAGGCGACGCGTAAAGCGATGTCGCCTTCCTGCAGGTAAATCTTGCCGGTCGGGCTTTCATCGAGCTCGAGCTCGAGCAGCGCGTGGTAGCTCGAAAGCCGACTAAGCATGTGGTTGAGGCCGTTGTGAATGCCGAAAGTGGTCGCGACCAGGCTTTCCAGCTGTTCTTCGTCGGAAATCATGTCGCTCAGAATGCTGTCGAGTTTTTCCATCGTCTGTCCCTGTTCAATTCCATACGATGCAGAATGCACGCCGAAATCAGCGTCGCCGGATGTAAATGCTCTGCAAAATCCCAATGCAGCCCATAGTCAACAGCATGAACGACCCGCCAGAGCTGACAAAAGGCAGCGGGATGCCGATGATCGGCGCCATGCCGACAGTCATGCCGATGTTGATGTAGACATGACAACAGAACATCACCGCGATGCCGCACGCCACATTGCGCCCGAACTCGTCACACGCTTGTGATGCAATATAGACGCTTAGAAGCAAAAGCAGTACCTCCAGCACAATTACTGCCGTACTGCCGACAAATCCGGTCTCCTCGGCGATCACCGAAAAAATGAAGTCTGTATGTGAGACGTTGCGCGGCAGATAGCCAAGTGTATTCTGCGTGCCGTTCATGAAACCCTTGCCCGACAAGCCGCCGCTGCCCACTGCCAGCAACGACTGCCGGGCGTTCCAGCCGCTGCGCGTCGTGTCACTTGACGGGTTGAGGAAAATCCGGATGCGGTCGCGCTGGTGCTCGGCCAGCACCTGATGAAAGATGATCGGCGACAACAGCGCGACGATCAACCCGGCGTAAACCAGCCAGCGCGCCGGCAAGCCGGCGACGAAGACAATCCCGACCACAATCGGCAGCAGGACCAAGGCGCTGCCGTAGTCCGGCTGCAAGGCGATCAGCGCTATCGGCAACGCCAGCAGCAGGGCGAACGGAAAAAGATGCCGCCAACGGCCAAGGTGCATCGATTGCCGTGATGCCAGCCACGCCACCGGCAGGATGACGCCGAGCTTGGCGAACTCCGCAGGCTGCAGCGTCTTGCCGCCGGGCAGCACGATCCAGCTGCGCGCCCCGTGGATTTCCCGGCCGATCAGCAGCACCGCGATCAGCAGGGCGATCGTCCCCACATAGATCAGATGCGAACCACGCCCGAGCCACTCGTAGTCGAGCGCCGCCAGCACGAGCATCCCGGCCAGGCCGATCACCACCCACATCGCCTGGTTCTGCCAGGCCAGCGCAAAACCGCCGCCGTGCTGCCGGCCGATGGCGAAGATAAAGGCGATGCCGATGCTGCACAGGCAGCCGACAACCGCCAGCAGCAGCCAGCTCATCCGGCGCAGCGCCCTGCAGGCCTCGCCGGTGTGCTGCCACCACGTGTGCGGTTGTCTAAGGGTCGCGGCGCGCAATGGTCGGGTCCGTCATGGGGGATTGCCGGTGAGATTACGAGTGGGGGCTACACACTGAGCACGACCTGGTTGAGGACGGCCTGCACGAGCCCGATAAGGGCGCCGAGAATGCCGCCAAAGATGGTGATGTGCCGAAACTCGCGGCGGGAAAAGCCGAGGATCAGTTCTTCGAGCTGCGCGATGTCCATGGCGTTGATCTTCTCCTCGAGTTGCTGCCGGATATTCAGCGCGCCGCCGTGCCCTATCGCTTCGTTCGCCATCTCCTCGATGCCTTCAAGGATTTTGTCGACGATTTTCGCCTTGATCAGGTCGAGCATGCCGGCGAAGGGCCCGAGAAACCCCGCCATCTCGTTGACCTTGTCCTCGACCGCGCGGCGGGCGCGGGTACCGGTGATGAACTCGTGGATCTCGGAGCTCGACAGCAGTTTGGTCTCGAACGTCTGGGCAATGTTCGCAGCGATCTTTTCGCGATTGCGCGGGATC
>JASLZG010000193.1:0-304 GCA_030754995.1 Lentisphaeria bacterium | reverse complement strand
CCGGGCGTCAGCGGCAGGGTCAGGCTGCCGATCATGATCGGGCGATACGGGCGGAACAACATTTTGATGGCGATCTGGTTGGTCAGGGCGCCGATGATTGCACCGACGATCGGGAACAAGATAAAGGTCATCGGCAGTGGGCTACTGGTTCCAGGCGTTCAGGTCTCGCGCCAGATTGATGTCCGCCTGGGTCAGGCCGCCTTCGCTGTTGGTCATCACCTCGACCGACACTTTCTTCTCCCCGCTGATAAACGAGAAGTCGGGATGATGGTTCTGCGCCACAATCGTCGCGGCCAGGTGCGGC
>JASLZG010000192.1 GCA_030754995.1 Lentisphaeria bacterium | reverse complement strand
TTTTCATAATTCCGCTTATTATGAGCGACTGGGACCAATTATTTGCCGGTCTTGAATTCCCCTGCCAAGCGCTTCCTCGTTCAACTCACACTCCAAAATCCACAATTCCACATGCCTCTTTCCGACCGGATCAATGAAGACATCAAAGATGCCATGCGCGCTCGGGACGAACAGGCGCTCAATGCCCTGCGTGCGGTGCGTGGGGAAATCATCAAGTTCGAGAAGAGCGGCGACAACAAGTCGGCGTCCGACGACGATGTCATAGCCATGGTCAAGCGCCTGGTCAAGCAGCGCCAGGACTCCATCGAAATGTTCCGCAAAGGTGAGCGCGAGGATCTCGTCGGGGCGGAGGAGGCGCAGATCAAAATCCTTCAACTGCTGCTGCCCGAGCCACTGTCTCCTGACGAGCTTGCGGCCTTGGTCGCCCAGGCGGTTGAAGCTACTGGCGCTTCGTCAATGAAAGAGATGGGACAGGTGATGAAGGCCGTCCGCGACCTCGTTGCCGCCACCGGCAAGGATGCCGACAACCGGGCGCTGGCGGATCTCGTCAAGCAGTCGCTCGGTTAACCGCGCCGATGAACGACGATATGACCATTCGCGCTGCGACCGAGGCCGATATTGCGGGTATCGAAACTTTGCTGGCCCCCTTTGTGACCGAGCGGCAACTGCTCGAACGCACCGACAAGCAACTGTCGCACCTGGCGGAGAACGGCTTCGTTGCGGTATGCGGGGAGCGCATTGTCGGCTTTGCCGCGATCGAGGTGTACTCACGCAAACTGGCGGAGATCCAGGCGCTGGGTGTGTCGATGGAGTTCCAGGGGCAGGGCATCGGGCAAGCCCTGGTCGAGCGTTGTGTCGAGCGGGCAAAGGAACTGAAGGTCGTCGAACTGATGGCGATCACCGCCTCCGAATCCGTCTTTCGCAGTTGCGGCTTCGATTTTGCACTTCCCGATCAGAAGCGCGCGGTTTTCTTGAAGTTCGAATAGTTCGTTGAACCGCCGGCTTGGGCATTTTCCGCTTGCCCCGGCTGGCCCTGCGCGCTGAACAATCTTCTCCGGTGGGGCGCTGCTTGTCGCCCGGCCAGGTTTGCAGCCCTGGGAGACGCAAATCCAGGCAGACACCAAACGCCCGTCACCATTCGACATATTCGGTTGCGGCCGTAGGTTACTGGTTTGCCCTGACCTGTAACTCAAGTTGAGGTTCTCAAATGAAAGAGAAGCTGGCACCCTGGATAACTTTCCGTTCTGATATCAAAGTACTCGATTGCACCGTGCGCGACGGCGGCCTGATCAACGATCATTTGTTCGATGATGCGTTCGTCAAGGGCGTTTACCAGACCTGCACCGCTGCCGGTCTCGATTACATGGAAGTCGGGTACAAAGGATCGAAGGGCCTTTTTGCCCGCGATGCTTTCGGCGATTGGAAGTTCTCGGACGAGGACGACATCCGCCGGATCGTCGGCGACAACGATTCGCCGCTCAAGCTGTCCGCCATGGCGGATGCGGAAAAAACCGACTACAAGGTCGACATCCTCCCGAAAAAAGACAGCGTACTCGATGTCATCCGGGTCGCGACATACGTGCACCAGCTGCCGACGGCTGTCGACATGATCAAGGACGCGCACGACAAGGGCTACGAGACGGCCTGCAACATCATGGCGATTTCCACCGTCTCAGAAGTCGAGATCGACCAGTGCCTGCAAACGCTGACCGAAACACCGGTCGACACCGTCGTTGTCGTCGACAGCTATGGCGCCTTGTACCATGAGCAGATTCGTTACCTGGTGGACAAGTACCTGAAAGCCATGAACGAAGTCGGCAAGGAAGTGGGTATCCACGCCCATAACAATCAGCAACTCGCCTTCGCCAACACGATCGAGGCGCTTATCACCGGCGCCAATCGGCTGGACTCGACGATGATGGGCCTCGGTCGCGGTGCCGGCAACTGCCCGACGGAGCTGCTCATCGGCTTCCTGCGCAACCCGAAATTCCACATTCGCCCGATCTACGATTTCCTGACGGAACATGTCAATCCGCTGCGGGACAGTCTTGATTGGGGCGCGCTGGTGCCGTACAACATCAGCGGTCAGCTCAACGAACACCCGCGAACTGCCATCGGCGTGTTGAAGACAGATGACCGCGACGACTACGTGAAGTACTACGACAGCCTGGTCTCCGCGATTTAGGCCGCGTTGTTCACCGGCCTTACCATCCTCGTCGTTTCAGCGATTCTCGGGGCCATTGTGCCGTTGCCGCTGCGGATCAGCAGGCGTTTCCATACCGAACACGTGCTGGTCGCCGGCTACGGCGTTGCAACCCTCGCCGTGCCGCTGCTTTTCGCGATGCTGTTCATTGAGTCCTGGACGCAGGCGTTGCAGCAGGTGGGCGTTGGTCATCTCCTGACGGTTGCTGCCATGGGGCTCGGCTGGGGCATCGGCGCGCTGTGCTTCGGCCATGGGATCGCGGCAGTGGGCATCAGCCTCGGGCTGGCGATTGTCATGGGGATCAACACGGTCGCCGGGGCGCTCGTACCGATGGCACGCCAGTGGCTGGCGATTCCCCTTTCGGCAAAGGTCTGGATTTTTGTCGGCATCACTGTTTGCCTGGCCGGGGTGAGCCTTTGCAGCCGGGCCGGCTGCCTGCGTGAAAAGGACAAAGAGGCCGGCCAGCCGACTGCCATGCGGTCGGCCAGGGGGTTTGTCATCGGCATCGTGCTGTGCGTTGTCTCGGGGGTCATGAGTGCATGCGCCGGCATCGGTTTCGATTACGGGCAGCCGATCATGGTCGCGGCGGCCGAGCTGGGTGCGGACGAACGACTCGCAACCTTCGTTGTCTGGCTGCCGATCTGGTGGGGCGGCGGTGTCGCAATGGTCCTGTGGTCGCTGTTCGAAATTGCCCGGCAGAAAACCTTCGACCGCTTCACCGGCGTCGGCGCCGGCCGGGATTTGCTGCTGTGTATAATATTGATTGGGCTCTGTATGCCGGCGGTGCACGTCAGCTTCGGGATTGGCGCCTATTACCTGGGAGACACCATGGGCCGGGCTGTTGGCTGGGCCATTTCGATCGCCTTGTCTCTCGTTGCGGGCATTGCAGTCGGCTTTATCGCCGGTGAGTGGCGCGGCGCCACGGCCCGGTCGAAAGGCTTTCTGTACGCCGGCATCGCTGTTCTGATCGGTGCTACCGTCTGCCTGGCGTTCGCCAGCAGCCTGGGGACGGGATAAGGGGTATTTGGGCGGGGCGCAACAGTAATTCAGTCCCAACGCGGTTGCATCAGGTCCAACGGCGTATATAACTGTATTGCAGTGAACCTCGACCTGGACGACCTATGGCGAAACGAACCCGAGTAGTGCTGGCCGGATGCGGCGGTGTGTGCGGCTCCTGGATGACCCCGGCCGTCCGCGAGCGCATTGAACTGGTCGGCCTGGTCGACCTGTTGCCGGCCGCGGCGGAACAGCGCCGTGCCGACTTCAACGCGCCCGACGCCCTTTGCGGCACCGAGCTGAAAGCAATGCTCCGGGCCGTCGATCCCGAAGTGGTCTTCGACTGCACCGTACCGGAGGCGCATCACAGTGTGACGATGGCGGCATTGAAACATGGCTGCCATGTCCTCGGCGAGAAGCCGCTGGCCGACACCATGGCACACGCCCGCGCCATGGTTGCGGCCGCCGGCAAAGCGGAACGCATCTATGCCGTCATTCAGAACCGGCGATACCTGCCGCAGATTCGTGCCCTCCGCAAATTTATCGAGAGCGGCAAGATCGGGCGGGTGACGACAGTGCAGAGCAACTTTTTCCTCGGGGCCCATTTCGGCGGCTTCCGCGATGTCATGACGCATGCCCTGCTGCTGGAGATGGCGATCCACTCGTTTGACCAGGCGCGACTGATCTCCGGGGCGGAGGCGCAGCATGTATACTGTCACGAGTGGAACCCGGTCGGTTCATGGTACCGGCACGGTGCCTCAGCGATAGCGATCTTCGAAATGACCGACGACATCGTCTACACCTACCAGGGGGCGTGGAGCAGCGAGGGGTGCAGCACGCCATGGGAATGCGCCTGGCGCATTGTCGGTGACAAGGGCAGCGTCACCTGGGACGGGGCCGACAGCTTCAAGGCACAGGCAGTGCGCAGCGACAAGGGATTCCACCGGCCACTGCGCGACCTGACTGTCCCGGTTCGCGTGCCGCAGAAGAAGACCGGGCGCCACAGCGGCGTGATTCTCGAGTTCCTCGACTGCGTGCGCCATGGCGGCCGGCCCGAAACGCACGCCGCCGACAACATCAAGAGCCTGGCAATGGTCTTCGGCGCCATCAAGAGCGCAAGCACGGGAAAACGGCTGCCGGTTGACTGACAACGAAGCGGAAGAGGCTTCACGGGCGCCGGCCCGAAAGGCCGCCGCACCAATCCCCTGTTCGGCCCCCGGTTATGAGCCGACAGATTGAAATGTGGAATTCTGTTCGTAATTTCTGCACGGCACGATACCACTTCTTTTCACACGGTGACAAATGAGAATGCGAAAGACGGCGTACATCTGTTTTGGCATGATCGGGCTCAGCCTGCTGTCGACAAGCTGTGTCACGCGACGCAACCTTGAGAAATCAGGCGGGCTTGACATGCGACTTGTCCAGAACCGCCAGGTCAAGGTCTGGGGATCCGCCTGGGAGGAAAACGGCGCGTTGACGGTGGCTGGGTCGGTTCGTCCGAGGTCCCCGGAGAAAGGCACCGAGGCCGGGCATCTCCATGTCACGATCCGCGAGCGCACCGGCAACGAGTTCGCTGCACAGGTGATCAAGCTCCGCCGCATCGAGGCGCGGAAACGCGTTCCCGACGTCATCAAGTTCTCAGTGCCCTTTGCTTCAATACCTCCGAAACTTTCGATCATTCGCCTCGAATGGCACGCCGGCGTCAATTGCCCAGCAACCCGGTGAGCGTGCCGGCATCTGCCTTCGGGTGATTGCCGGGATTAAACGGCGCCGGTTCCCGCGGGAATTGGGCTGCGGTGGTCCGAATACTGCGATATCAAGGGCAGCCGGGCAGTCGAATGCCTTCGATGGCGCTGTCCTGAGGAGTCGTGTATTCTTGACTTCGGAATGTTCCTGCACCACTTTAAAGGTATGAAGCACACACGTTCAGCATCGCTGATCCTCATCCTGATGGCGGCCTGCATTCTCCCGCAAGGCATGGGCTGGATAATTTGCCCGCACCAGGGAAGCCTCGGCGTTCAAGCCTGCGGAGCATGCCCGCTGGCGCCCGCTGTAGCGGTCGAGGAAGAGGCCGGCCAGAACAGCTGTTGCGATACTTCTGCGTCCACCGCAGTCACGGCTGTGCCGCCGAACATCCTGACGACGTCCTGTTGCCAGCGCTTGGGCGAGATCTCGGGCTACACCGCGCAGCAGACGGACCCCTGTCGTGTCGGCGGGTCGACGGCAGCGGCCATCGGCACTTCTTTCCATGTTGAAGATCAGCCTGTCTTCCAGGCGACTGCCGGGGGCTACCATTCGGCCTTGACCCGGCAGCTTCCGTCCCGGTACCTGTTCCAGGAGAACTGTGCCCTGCTGATCTGACCTCGCCGCGGCGCCCTGCCGCGTTTCAGTTCCAGTTGCAACACCAGAATTGTAACTGTCGACCGCAGTTGTGCCACCGGCGCAACCTCTACGGACCTGAAAGCGAGATCACCAATCAACATGAATGTTCACACCCGAATCCGGGGATGCATGCTGTGCATCTTTATCCTGCTGCTGAATGCTGCTGGCCAAGCGCCGAAAGTGGCTGACCAGCCGTGGCCCCCTGTTACCAAGGTTGATCTGCCGGGTCTGATTCGTCAGGGGCCGGAGCGCAATCCGTCGATCAAGGCGGCATTGATCGAATGGCAGGCGACCGTCGCGAAACTGCCGCAGGCGGTTGCCTTGCCGGACCCGAAACTGCGCCTCGATTATTTCGTTGACAGCATCGAAACGCGGGTCGGCCCACAGCAATACCGCGTGGGACTCTCACAACGGATTCCATTTCCCGGGACTCTTGCCCAGGCTGGTGAGGTTGCCGGCCGTGACATCCGTATCCGGCACGCCGAATATGACCGGGCTGTTCGTGACTTCATCGTTGATCTGACGGTCAGTTACAACGAACTCGTATACCTTCGCGGTGCGGCGGAAATTACTCGACAGAACCAGGGGCTGCTCGACCACGTCCTCGGAGTGGCCAGTACGCGCTATGCCGAGGGTGCGGCAAAGCTGAACGATGTACTCAAGGCCCAGAGTCAGCTCGCACAGTTGTCGTACGACCTGGTTCTTCTGCACGAACTCGAACAGGTCGAGACGGCACGGATCAATGCCCTGCTGGATCGCCCGTCCGCAACGCCGCTCGGCGAGCTGCAGACGCCGCAACTGTCGCGGTTGCAGAGGTCGCTGCCGGAGATCGAGGCAGTGGCGCTCGGCCAGCGGCAGGAAATCGAGATTGCTGCCGGCCAGGTCGACAAGGCCGCCGAGTCCGTGCGTCTCGCCAAGCTGCAAAACCGGCCGTCGCTGACCCTGAACTCGACGCATGTGCTTGTTGGCGACGCCACGGCAAACGTCGCCGACAGCGGTAAGGACGCCTGGATGGTCGGGGTCGGCATCTCGCTGCCCATCTGGCGCCGTCACAATCGCAGCCGGGTCGACGAGGCGGAATTACGGCATGCCGCGGCGGTCCAGCAGCAACGGGTGATTGAGAATGAGACACGCGCTGCCTTGCGCGCGGTGTATTTCCGGCTCGAAAATGCCCGGCGGTTGATCGAGCTCTACGAGAAAAGCCTGATTCCGCAGGCCGCACAAGCCATGGAAGTTGCCGAGCAGTGGCACGACACCGAGGTCAATGATATTGCCGGTTTTCTCGAGACCCAGGGGGTGTGGTTCAATTTCAACCTGGCGCGGCTGCGTGCCGTCACCGACTATCAGCAGTACCTCGTGCGCCTCGAACAGCTGGCGGGCGGCCTTGTCCCCGACTCAGCCGTCACGCCGGAGGGCCAGCCATGAAACGGCTATACGGCATTCTCCTCAATTTATGCCTGGTGTTCCTGATGTCCGGCTGTGCCAGCCGAAGTCGCCAATGGGTGCTGGCGGACGCCCTCGAACAGCCACAGCCCGACGCCTACTTTGTCGCGAAATCAGCCGCGACCGGGAACCCGTCCGCAGATGCGGCCGATAAGGATCTCCTCGATGATGCGCAGCAGCAGCTCATGCAGTCGAAGGCCCGCTGGGAAGCCGCGCTGACCAATGACGTCCGGCCGGCAACGCTGGCGGGACTGGGCCCGGAAGAGTCTGCCGCATACCGCAAGCTCGCTGTCGACCCGAATCTCGATGCGCAGCTGGCGGCGGCCATTGACCTGGCGACGCTGGCCGGACTGGCGCCCGGGCTGAATCCGACGATCAAGGCAGCGGCAGCACAGGTGCGGGCAACTTTGGAACAGTATCCGCAGGCTGCCCAGCTCGACAATATCCTGCAGCAGTACAATGCCTTTACCAAGCAGCTCGAAACCCGCGTCGGCCCGACTGGCCACAAGCAGATGGCGGCCATGTCCTTTCCGTTTCCCGATGCCCTGGCCCTGAAGGGAAAACTCATAGATGAAGCCGTCGAGCTGGCTCGGCGCCAGCATGAAATTGCGGTCCGGGATGTTGTCACCGAGTTGAGCGAGGCCTACTGCCGCCTCCTGTTCGCCGATGCCTCGATCGCCGTCAACAAGGAAAACCAGGCATTGCTCGAACAGGGGATAAATGTTGCGCTGCAGGAGATTCGCAGCGGCGATTCCAGTTCGAACGTGGTGATCATGGCACAGGTGGAACTGGCGACCCTGGGTGATGCGGTCATTACGCTCGAGGCGGAGCGGGAGACCCTGATCGCTCGCCTCAATTCCCTGCTGGGCCGCTTGCCCTCCGCCGTGCTCGGGCCGCCCGCAGCGCTTGCCGACAGCGACCTGGACATCGATCTCGAAACGCTCTATGATTTTGCCATCGATGGGCGCCAGGAGTTGCAGGAGCAACGGTTGCGCATCGCGCGAATGCGCACGACGGTGACGCTGGCCAGGCGCATGGCCTATCCTGATCCAACCATGGGGCCGGGATACTTCGAGAACCGCATGCGCTTGAGCAGCGGCACCGATGAGGACGCCCCGGCCTTCACGCCGCAGCGCGACCTCGATCATCGGGAGACGCCCTGGTTCGGACAGCGCGATGCCTACATTCGCGAAGTCGAAGTTCGAATCGAGGGCATGCAAAGCTCGCTTGCCGCGATGGAAGACCAGACGCGATTCGCCGTGAAACAGGCGCATTCCGGCCTCGAGACCGCCCGCCGCCGCATCGCCTTGTACCGTACATCGCTGCTACCGCAGGCCCGGCAGTCGCTGGATAACCTGGACTCCGCCTATCGTTCCGGGAAAACGGATTTTCTCAATTTCCTGGACGCCCAGCGGACGCTGCTGCAGTTCCGCCTCGAGGAGCAGCGGGCCTTCCTCGAGTTCCGGCTGCACCTGACACGACTGGATCAACTCGCCGGCCGGGCGCTGCCCAGGAAGTCACTCACAATTGATCAGGAGACGGACCAATGACAAGCGAAACAACAAGACGGCACAGCAAGCCGATCACCGTCGTTGTCCTGGTGATCGCGGCAATCATTCTGTTCGGCGGCGGGTGGCTGATCGGACAACTCGGCGTTGACCCGTCCCGGCATGAGGGCAGCGCCGCCGGTGCACCGCTTGCGGAAGCTGATCGGGCCATCGTCTGGACCTGCACCATGCACCTGCAGATCCGCGCCCGCGAACCGGGCGACTGCCCGGTCTGCGGCATGGAACTGATCACGGCCGCCACGGATTTGAGACTCTCGGCCACGGCCCGGGCCCTGGCACAGGTTGCCGTGGTGCCGGTCGAGCGACGCTGGGTCGCAAGACAGGTTCGACTGGTGGGGTCGATCGAATACGACGAAACCAAGCTGCGGACGATCACCGCCAGGGTCGGCGGCCGCCTGGACCGGCTCTATGTCGATTACACCGGCATATCCGTCAGTAAGGGCGACCACATGGTGTGGATGTACAGCCCCGAGATCCTCGCTGCAGAGGCCGAACTGATCGAGTCGATCAAGGCGGTAGCGGCCGCGGAGGACAGTACCCTGGAACTGGTGCGGAAGAGTGCACGGGCAACCCTCGCCGCGACCAGGGACAAACTGCGGCTGTGGGGGTTGACGCCCGAACAGGTTGCCGAAATCGAGGCGCGTGGCGAACCGTCTGATCATATCCAGATCAATGCGCCGATCGGCGGCGTGGTCATCCAGAAGAACGCTGAAGAAGGCATGTACGTGCAGACCGGGACGCCGATCTACCGGATCGCTGATCTCTCGAAAGTGTGGGTCAAGATCGACGCTTATGAGT
>JASLZG010000191.1:4057-9408 GCA_030754995.1 Lentisphaeria bacterium | reverse complement strand
AGGACGATGACCGCCACCCCTGCATTGTCGAGCTTGACGATGGCACACTGCTGGCAACGCTGTTCACCTGCCGGCTGCGGGGTCCGCAAAAGTCGGATCGCGGCGAACACCAATACGACAGCCAGTACATCGCCTACTCCAAGTACATGCGATCCAGCGACGGCGGCAAGACGTGGAGCGCGCTCAAGGCCGGTTATGATGTCGACGACTCGGTGCAGAGCAGCACCAGCCCCGCCATTCAGCTGGCCGACGGATCGGTCATCTGGTTGATCACCGGGCGGCACGACCCGGACAATCGCGAGGCGGTGGCCACCGGCGTCTTTCGATCCGCCGATCGCGGCAAGAACTTCGAGTTGATCTCATTCATCAGCACTGATCATGAGCTGTGGGAACCGGCAATTGCCGAATCGCCGGATGGCCGGCTGGTCAGCATCGCTCGGCGCGAAGGCGATATCGCCTGGTCCGACGACGGCGGCCGCAGCTGGACCGATCCCGTGTCGATCGGTGTGGAGATGTTCGATCCCGAGCTGGTGATGTTGCCCAACGGCGTCTTGGCCTGTTTCCACGGGTCCTATCAGGCGCTCGGACTGCGCGTCATTCTCAGTGCCGACTTCGGCGAGACCTGGCACGGGCCGGCCGACTCTTACGGCTATGCCGTCGACCCGAAGGTGTACGGCTATTCGGCGCCGATGGTGCTGCCGGACGGGACCGTGTACATCGCCTACAACCATACCGGCGGCCATTACCCGGCCGACGCCAGGACCGCGGCGCTGTGGGGTTTGCAGTTGCGTGTCAGCGACGCTGCGGACGGCATCGAGCTGCTGCCGACGCCTGGCTCGATAGCCGCCCGCGGAACCGGAACGGCGGGCCTGGGGTACATCGACAGCCGCCCCGAAGATCCTGAGCTGGGCGCCGCGGAGTGAGGGTCGGGACACTGCTGTTTATGTTGGTCTTTGCCGGATGGGCCTGTGGTCAGGCTCAAAATCAGCCGGCTTCCTCCGATCCAACATTGAAATGCGCGCCGACGAAGATTCCTCCCCTGATCGATGCGGAGTTGACCGACGCCTGCTGGAAACGCTCTGCAACCCTCGGAGGATTCGTAAGGCTCGACGGACTCTGGTCCCGGGAACAGACGGAAGCTTTTCTCACCTACGACGATACGTACGTCTATATCGCCGTTCGCTGCCATGAAAGCCTGATCAAATCCCTGGGCGTGCACCAGTGGCCCCACGACAGGGAATCTATATGCCGGCCCGACGCCGTCGAGATCTATCTCGATATCAATCGCGACCGCAACACCTTTTATCACCTGATGGTCAACCCGCTGGGCAATGTCTACGAGGCTTCATGTGACGCTGAAAGCGGTATCCGGGACGTCTCATGGAACCCGGACTGCAAAGTCGCCGTGGCAGTTGCACAGAATGAGTGGACAGTCGAACTGGCTATTCCCTTTGCCAGCCTGGGCAGCGGCGCACCAAAGCCTGGAACCACCTGGGGCTTTAATCTCAATCGTGAACGGGAACGCTCGAGCGCCTACAGCAGTTGGGCCATGGCCAAGGCCTTCAACAAACCTCGGCAGTTCGGCAGATTAATCTTTGGCAGGACCGATCCAATCTCGTGGTCGTTTCTTTTCGCACGAGACCGCCGCGGCCGGACCGTGACCCGAACGACCATCCGAAACCATGCCGGCAGGCCGCTGCCATTGCACGTGGAGACTGAATTGTCGACAGGCTCGAGCCAGCCCCGCCGGGAAATCACTTTGGCCCCCCGGGAAGAAAAGCAATTCGACCTCCCCTACCACGTGAAAGCAAGCAGCCTGAAACCGCTCCCGACATTGACCGTCAGGATCAGCGATGCCGAGGACGAAACGATCTATGTGCAAAAGACGGGCCTTCTGGATACAGCGTCAACGATTGTCCTCACCCCCGATCGATATTACTACCCCCCGGACTGTGAGACATTCCTTACCGGCGTAACCGTCCAGACCGGCACATCGTTGCAGGTATCGATCAGGCCGACTGCCCAAGGTGATGTTTTATTCGAGAAAACCTCTCCCGTCCTGCCCGACCGCAACAGTTACAGCGTCTCGATTCCGGCAGGCAACCTGGGTTCAGGTCGCTATGTGATCACCGCCACCGTCCGCGATGCAGACGGCAACCAGAAACTCTCAGCACATCGCGTCGTCTACAAGACGCCGCTGCCCGCGCCCAAGCCGATTCCCAATCCCGTTGAGTCCATCTCGTTCAGGGATGACGGTGTGATCATCGTAAACGACACACCTTTCTGTCCATTTCTCTCGTCCAGCTCCGGCACACCGCCGCCGGCCCTGGCTGACAATGTCTTCAACGTCAATTGGGGCAACTTCGGCCTGCTGCCCGGAGCACTCCGCCGCGCCAGTCTCAGCTTCCCATTCCCAACGTTGAAAGAGAAAAAAACCGTCTATCGCGTGCTCGGAGACGACGACAGCGTCCGAGAGGCCCTGCGAAAAAGCATCGCTGAGTACCAGGACTCGCAAATCTTCGACTGGTTCATCTCCTACGAAGCGCAGTTTCCCATGTATCGCGACAGGGAACGAGGTATCCCGCTGAACAATCCGCAGGAGTTCAAAAAAATTAACGACTTTATCAAAAGCATCGATCCCACCCATCCGACCAGCATCCAGGTTGACGACATGTCCCAACTACACCTGTACAAGGAGTGTACGGACATGATCGAGGTGGCCTCCGACGCCAGCTATGCAGATCACCTTATTCCCAACCTCGTGGACGACGTCCGAACTATTCGACGCGTTCTCGGCCCCGCCAAGCCTGTGTTGTTTTACATCGGCTGCACTATCCCGAGCGAGAACAAACGCACCCCGGAAGAGATCCGCTGCGCCGCCTACCTGGCGCTCATGCATGGCCTGAACGGCCTGGTATTCCATGTCGGTCACAGCGGCATAAACCCAGCGTCCACCCGCCACTGGTCGCTTTACCGGGGCCTGGCCCGCGAAATAGAGTTCATCCACCCGATCCTGATATCTCCCCAGTCACCAGGGTTGCCAGGGATCACCACGAATACCAGAGGCCTGGAGTTCCGCATCAAACGATACAACCACAGGACATACCTGATCACCTGCAACACCGCCGGTGTTTCGATCACCCCGACATTCACCATCACCGGCACGGGCCGCTACGCCCAAGTGACCCTGCCTTTCGAACACAGACGGATCCGCCTCACTGACGGTGTCTTTTCGGACGAGTTTATGCCTTACGAAACTCACGTTTACGAGGTTCTCGAAACTTGGAATAGTGGCGATTAACGGTTAAGGGTAGGTCTATGAAACATCGAGTCATTTACAACGACGATTTTCGCACCATAATGTCGTTCGATCAGGCCTCATTTGGCGAACCGTCTTCGGTCCGGGAATGGCGCGATCTGATCGAGCGCGTGCGCGGCACGGGCATTACCACATACGTCATGGACTCGATCGAATTCGACAACAAGGTCTATTTCGCTACCGAGCGGGGCATTGACTGGGCCAATATCGACTTCGACAGTTTCGCCGGCACCGGGGCGGACGGCGACACGAAATGGAAGGGCGGCGACTACTCGCTGGCGGCACGTGTCATGAAAGAAATGCGCGCGGACGGTCACGAGCCGCTCCAGGTCTTTATCGAAAGCTGCCGCGATATGGGCATGGAAGCCATCGCCGGTGTTCGCATGAACGACTGCCATGGCTTGCAGCCATTGTCGACCGAGAGTCCGGATGTCAGCCTGTTCCTGAAAGAACATCCGGAATTGGCACTGCGTTATCCCGGCACCGATGTACCGAGCCGCCTGGCTGACTACGGCCGGCAGGAAGTGCGCGACTACCGATTCGGCGTCATCCAGGAGCTGCTCGAGACGTTCGACTATGACGGCATCGAGCTGAACTGGCTCCGCTTCCCCTTGCTGTTCCAGCCTGATTATATCCAGGGATCATACGCCTACATCACCCCAGATCGCTTCACTGAGCTGGCGCCGATCATCACGAACTGGATGTGCGATATCCGCGCCTTCATGGACGAACTTGCAGCGAAGAACGGCAAGCCCCGCATGTGTTTCGGCGTCCGGGTGCCCGAGACCCCCGAGATCGCGCGCAATATTGGCATCGACCTGCCGGCCTGGATCCATGAAGCCGGGCTGGATTATATCGTGCCCAGTGCATTTCACGCCACGAGTTTCAACATCCCGGTGCAGCAGTTCAAGGCGATCTGCGGGGGCAGTGAATGCGCCGTCTATCCGTGCATGTTCCCCAACGTCGTCCACTGGCCGAAGACGACGCGGACTTATCAGACGGAAGTTTATGCCGCCGCCGCGCAGACCTATTACGGCACCGGTGCGGACGGGGTCGAGGTCTTCAATCATTTTCATCCGGCCTGCAAAACGGTGGGGCTGCCGTTCAACACCGAAGCACTCAATGTGATTGCGACCCCTGAGTCTGCCGCCAGGCATCCGCTACATCACTACTACATCCCCTTCTCCGTCGAGCCGGTGGATGAACCGGCGCAGGGATTTACGTCCGGCTATCGTGGCACCCGCATCCCGGTCACGCCGCTGGCGCAACGCCGGAAATTCGAATTCTACTTCGGCGATAACCTGACCGACAGCGGTCGTAAGCTCGATCTGTTGCGGTTCAAGATTTTCGACATGTCCCCGGATGACGCGATGCCGAGTGTATTCCTCAACGACGTGCCGTTGGATGTGCAGCTCTCATGGCGTCAGCGGTACCTGTACCAGCATACCCACATGCCCAAGTCCGGCATGCCCCAGCCCATCGTCTGGAAAAAGATCGGCTGGTACACCGGGGCACGCTATGAAGACCTGCAGCAGTTGGCCGGTGAAGAAATCCCCGACGAAGAGTACCAGGAGGCCCTGAAAATCATCGACACGCCCACGTATCAACGCCCGGAAATGCGCGCCGCCGCCACCGGCGAAGGCGGCGAGGGAGGCTGCGGCAGGGACGTGTTTATCCTTGTCGATGCGGAGGTGTCGTCGATACCGCCAACGGCGCTGCGCACCGGACTGAATCGACTCTGGGTGCAGGTCGACAGACGACGTGATGACGCCAGGACCGACCTTTACATGGGCGAAGTCGAGATCGTCACCGTCCGCCTCGGCGCGCCGGCGTGAAGCTGTGAGTCCGGAACCAGGAAGGACGGGCCACCAGGGGCCGGGCAATACCGGACCCTGGATCGACAGCCCCGGCAGCCCGGCAGGACTTTCCCCTGTTCTTGCGCCTTCCAGCCATCCTGCCCGCTTCATCAACACACATCTCATCTCACCGGATAAAAAGGACGCTTTATGCCCCTTTCCGGACAGGCGTCAAG
>JASLZG010000191.1:0-4047 GCA_030754995.1 Lentisphaeria bacterium | reverse complement strand
ACCTCTGTTGCCGAATGCCTCGGGATACGGGATACGCACCTCGATGGCCCCGTTGTCGCAGAGTGCGCCGACAATTGCACCCGCGCCGGACACGACTAAATTAAGGAGAAGGTTGACTATAAGTGCCGCAAGACACCCTATCGAAGAAAGAATCACTCAAATGAAGCATCGACAATCCATTTTTACCTTGATCGAATTGCTCGTGGTCATCGTCATCATTTCGATCCTCATCGCCCTGCTCCTGCCGGCGCTTGCCGACGCCAAGGAAAGAGCCCGACGCGTTACCTGCTCAAGCAACTTGAAACAATGCGGCGTGGCCGAGACAACGTATGCCACAGACAACCAGATGTGGCTGCCGATGGGGATGTGGAATGAACCTTATGTCATTCGGGGCTGCACCAGTAATACTGGTGAGGATTCTGGTGGCGCGACCATGATTGAGTACGGTATGGTGAGGGAGGTTGTCGGCTGCCCCTCGAGATCGGATACAGCCATGACCGCAGGGGGCAACGATCGATATTGGGACATTCCCAACGACAACTGGTTCTGGCCGGAAAACGCTGACGGGGGCAGTACCCGGGGGATGATGACCTATTGGTACTTCGGCGGCAACGGCACCCATCCAGGAATGAATGGCCCCACTGATCCCTGGCTTAGCCAGAACGACATGTGCTGCGACCCCGGCAAGCGGGTTTGGTGGGGCTGGAACGCAGACACAGGGACGCAGTACGGGAAATTTCTGGGTGCAACATCGGCGAATGAACAACCCGTCCCGAAACTGTGGGAGGTCCAGAGCCCGAGCGTCAATCCGCTGATGCACGACTTTTCTTACACCCCAACGGATTATACCTCTTACATGGGAACCCCCAGGCTCCCGGATCGGTCGCACCACGCCGATGGGGGCGGGGTCTTCGGCGCCGGCATCAACAGACTGTATGTGGACGGACACGTAAGATGGATAAAACTTCAGTCAGGATATGGAGAAAACGGGACATTTGGCGTAATCAACTGGCCCAATCATTACTGGTAGTGTGAATCGGCAGCGGGCCCGATTGCTTGACCAAACCATCCCGCAACCGCAGGCCTGGCAAAGAAAATCCGGGGCCGGGCCTGAACACGTTCACGGTCGGCACATTTTGGCGGTTTGGTCCGTTTCCGGACCCGCTCAGCCGGCATCATCACCGCCCTTTCCCAACGCAGTCGTCGCCCGGCGTCTTTCGGCGGGTTCGGGCACCTCTATCCGGGGAAAAACAAAGGGGGCAGGAATAAAGGGGCGTCCTGAAATTCTTCATCACGTGAAATTTTTCATCACGGGTTGTCCGTGAATCGTATGGCTACCGATCGGCCGTGGGCGTCGAGTTCCTCGACACGGGCAAATTCGGCGACCGCATCCGCCTCGGCAGCCAAGGCATCGCGATCGTACTCGACAATGCTGGTACGCCGGTAGAACTGATCGACGGTCAGACCGCTGAAAAACCGCGCCGTGCCGCCTGTCGGCAGGACGTGACTCGGCCCGGCAACGAAATCTCCGACCGGCTCCGGCGTCCAGGGCCCCAGGAAAACGGCACCTGCCGCGACAATGCCGGCGGCCGTGTCACGCGGGGCTTCGGTCATGATTTCGAGGTGTTCCGGGGCATAACGATTGGCCACGTCAACGGCCTGTTCAATGCTTTCAAGACACACCAGGTATATGCCGTTGTCGAGAACCGCCTGGACAGCCTCGCGTCTTCCGAGCTGCTCAGCCTGGGAACGCACTTCCTCGACAACTTTTTCGAGCAACGGCTCAAAGTCCGTAAGCAGCACAGCCTTCTCGAGGCCTGAACCGTGCTCCGCCTGGGCCAGCATGTCGGCAGCGATGAAAGCCGGTGAGGCCGACTGGTCGGCGATGATCATGACCTCGGACGTCCCGTCCACCAAGTCCAGCGCAACTGTGCCGTATACCTGCTTTTTCGCGGCGGTCACATAGGCATTGCCGGGGCCGACAATTTTTTCGACGGGCCGAACCGTTTCCGTGCCGTAAGCCAGCGCCGCAATGGCATAGACGCCCCCGAGCCGATAAATCTCCGTGGCGCCCGCGGTTATTGCGGCGTAGACGATTGCGGGGTTGATGGTGCCGTCGGCCGTGGCCGGTGAAGTGACCGCGATCTCCGCAACACCTGCGACGCCGGCCATCGCAATGGTGTGAATCACCGTTGAGACCAGGGGCGCCGCGCCACCCGGCACGTAAGCAGCGACCCGGGACAACGGACGGAAACGCTCGCCAAGGGAAACGCCCGGACGCGGCGCAAACGACCAATCCTCCAGACGCCGCTGCCCGGCGAAATCAGTGACGTTCCGATAGGCCAGGTCGATGGCGTCGCGGGTGGACGCGGCAACGAGTCCGCAGGCCTTCTCGATTTCACCGGCGGTCAGTCGAAACTGGTCCGGAGAGAGATCAACCTTATCGAACTTCGCGGCGTATTCACAGATGGCGGCATCGCCGCGTTGCTCCACGTCCCGCAGGATCGTTGCGACGGCGTCGTGAATCTCGGCGGGCACAGGCGTCCGCCGGAGCAACTGCTCGAGCTCCGCCGCGAAGCAATCCTGTTGGTAGTTGATGGTTTTCATCATGCCAATATATGCACGGTGCGATTCACAACAACCGGGGAGACCGCCAATTCGGCGCCAAATATAGGACACCCCTCGATGCAAGAGGCCGGAAAGACTGTTCAGTCGAGCTGCACGTGGCCACGGGTCTTGGTGCGGATGTCACGGGTGCACCAGGAACTGACGAGTCGATGCCGGGTTTCAGCATCGACGAGGTTGGCGGGGCCGCCGGCACGGTACGCCTGTGACAGGTGCTGCAGGATGACCGCCGTGGCAGCGGAAACGTTGAGGCTTTGGGTGAAGCCGTGCATGGGGATATTGACGCGGACATCTGCCGCGTCGAGAAGTTCGGGGCAGAGCCCGTCCTTCTCGTTGCCGACCATGACGGCAGTCCTGGCGGGTAATTCGAGGTCGGCCAACGCCACGGAATCGTCGCCTGGAACGGCCGCCAGGAGCGCGTAGCCGCGGTCCCGAAGGCCCGCGACAACCGCGCCTGTGTCGTCGCACCGGTGGATATCCAGCCAGCGGTCGGCGTACATGGAGACGCTTTCGTTGCACTCGTAAGAGGCCTCGCCGACGACCCATACATCGGTGAGCCCGAAGGCTTCGGCGGCGCGCAGGCAGGCGCTGATATTGTGAGGGTCCGTGAGGTGCTCAAACACCAGGGCCAGACAATTCAGGCGCTGTGCCGCGACCGCCTTGAAGCGCTCGATCCTGGCATTGGTGAGCATGCCGATGTGGCGTTCATCCATGATTTCGAGGTTTGGTTTTGCATTGACCGTGGTAGCCATTATATAATATACTTACCGACAGCGGCAATCAACGCCGCAACGCCGCAACGCCGCACCACATGCACAACAGGGGCAACGACCGGGAATCAAACGATGTCTGCTGAATTCGTACACCTGCATCTCCACACCGATTACAGCATGCTCGACGGTGCCTGCCAGATCAAGCAACTGGCGAAAACGGCAAAGGCGATGGGTATGCCCGCGATGGCAGTGACCGACCATGGCAACATGTGCGGCGCCCTTGAGTTCTACACGGCAATGAACGACGCGGAAGTCAAGCCAATCATCGGCTGCGAGTGTTACCTGGCACCCGGCAGCCGATTCGAAAAAACGCCGTCCCACCCGCATCAAAAAAGTTTTCACCTGCTGCTGCTGGCGGCGGACAATGAAGGCTACCAGAACCTCTGCAAGCTCAACCGCATCAGCTACCAGGAGGGGTTCTACTCCAAGCCGCGCATCGACAAGGAGGTCCTGGCGGCGCACAGTCGCGGCATCATTGCAACGAGCACCTGCATCGGCGGCGAGGTGCCGACGCTGCTCCTGGAAAACACCCGCGCCAAAGCCGAGGCGGCACTGGGCGACTATCTCGACATTTTCGGCAGGGACAACTACTACCTCGAGCTCCAGGATCACGGCATGTCGAAGCAGCACGAGGTCAACAAGGCGCTGC
>JASLZG010000190.1 GCA_030754995.1 Lentisphaeria bacterium | reverse complement strand
GCAGGTGATCGCGGTAGGAGGCCATGTCGGCGATTTCCGGGGTGTTTGCGACCATCTCGTTGTGGGTGGCGCTGGTGTAGCCGCTGCGGGGGCCCAGGTGCATGTGGGCATCGAAGATTTTATCCGGTACAAAGGCGTTGAGCTCGACTTTGAAGAAGCTGTTGTCTTCATCGGCCAGGAACCATTTCGGTGAGATCATTTCGGCCTCTTTCCGACATTCGCCAGCGAAGCAGGCGCATACGCGGTGCCGGTGTGAAGGTTGACGTTGGCGTACAGCTGGGGATGCCGCTCATACTGCCGCAGTGAATCGATGTTCGACTCGACCTTGCAGATGATGTCGGCGATCCGCTGCATGACTTTCGGTGCCGGTTTGTAGAAGCGAAAGATCAACTGAATGCCGTGATTGATGGCGTATTCGGCATTGGGAACTGCATCCTTGCGGTAGTCGACCCTGGCGCGGCGCAGGTTCTCGTGCCACACCGTGCGCGGCCCCTTATAGGTCTGCCAATGCAGGCGCGGCCAGCTCGGGATCGGTGATGGCGAATAACTGCCGGCGGCCAGCCCTTCCGCCTGCAGCGCCTTGAGAAAGGTGTCTCGACGGACGCCCGCCTGCTTCGCACGAAACAGCATCGACCACATGTAATACGAGGGATTGCCGTGCTTGCTGTATTTCGGCCAGGCGAGGTATTTCGAGTCGGCCAGCAGCAACCGCAGGGTGGCAATGTTCTGGCGGCGCGCGTCGATCTCGCGCGGCAGTTTCTTCAGTTGCTCGGCCAGCAGCGCCGCGTCCACAGCGGTAATGCGATGGGTGTATAGCAGCGAATCGATATACGGCCGCAGCGCATCGGAGAAACCCGGCTCGGTCGAGCGCGCATTGTGCTGGCACTGCAGGCAGGCGCGCCAGTAGACGTCCTGGTCGGGCGTCACCATGTAGCCGGCCTCCGTCGCACCCAATTGTTTGCCGCCCATACACGAGAACCCGTTGGCGTGTCCGAAATTGCCGACCCCGACGCCTTTCCACGTCGTGCCGTGTGCCTGGCTGCAGTCCTCGACGACCGCCAGGCCATGGCGCGCGGCGATGCGCATGATGGCGCTCATGTCCACGGGATGCCCATACATGTGTACGGGCAGGATGGCGCGGGTCCGCGAGGTGATCCTGGCCTCGACCTGTTTCGGATCGATCAGGCCGGTGTTTCTGTTGACGTCGGCAAAGACCGGGATGGCATTCTGATGCAGGATACAGGAGGTCGACGCCCCCCAGGAGTAAGGCGTGGTGATGACCTCGTCGCCAGCGGCGATTTCGAGTCCGGCCAGCGCCATCTGCAGGGAGCTGTGGCCGGAGCTTGTGGTCAGCACGTGGCGGCCGCCGTGGTGTCGCGACAGGGCAGCCTCCGCCTCGCGCACCTCCGGCACGTCGCGGGAGAAACCGAGGACGCGGCCTTCCGCCATGATCTTCATCACACGCTGGCAGGCGCGCTTGGTGAAGTACGGATACACCGGCTGCTCGACCGTGCCCACCGGCTTGCCGCCAAGCAGGGCCAACTGCTTCGCATCCCCGGCACTGCGGGGTGAATTGCCTGGACGGTTCTTCGCCATTTACGACTCCTGTTGAAAGGAATTTAGCCGAGATTCTGCACGATTTGAGATGGCGGCAAGAAACAGCCGAAAAAAGTCGCTTCGGTATCGCCAGGATAACGGGCCGGGGAGGATTGGCAATCATGTGAGGGCTTATCTTAGGCGCGAATGCGCTGTCTTAAAGGCTGGAGGGGCCTGGCGGAGAATTCCCGAATTTATGTCGCAGCGGATTTCTGTGCCGATTCGGCACTGTAAAGTACCGATGGGCATTCCCTGTCCGGCAAGGGTAGCCGAGCGGGACTTTACGGTTTGATATGACGGGCAGGCATGCACCGTCCCGCGACGGAGTTCCATCGCAAACTCCGGAAACCCGGAACTGCTGGTCAAGTCGAACCGGCAAGACGGGCTGTCTGCCGCGTGGCAGAAGCGAACAGCGCGAACGTCAGATTCAAATGTCAAAGAACGCGAATAAACCAAACAACGGCGCACCACCGGTCCGCAACCCCATTGAACTGCGGTCCGCGGTTTTCGTCGCGCTGGCAGTGGTCGGGTTGATCACGGCCGTCATGGAAAACGAAGGATTCACCTTCGAGGTACTCTATCACCTGGCGCGCGCCACCGACAACCAGCGAACGTACCCACTGTACGTGATGTTGGGCCTTCACGCCGGTCTCTGGGGTTGGGCGCTCAGTCGAGGTGGCTTGTCTTTCGGCGGCCTGGCTCGAGCGGTGTGGCCGCTGGCAATCTTGTGCGGCAACGGTGCCCTTTTGCTGCTGAATTTGTCCAGTGGCATGCTGTCGCTGTACGCCAGCATGCTGCTGATGGGGCTGTGTGCGACTCGCGTCGTGCAGGCCTGCCCGCGCGAGGCCAACCTCCGCCTGCCGACGGTGGCGGCGTGGATCCTGGCGTTGCTTGCCTGCCTTTGTTTCGTATACTGGATGAGCTTTTTCCTTGAAACTATGCATGAGCGTTTGTTGCTTGGCTACTCGGATATCGGTATCTATTACAAACGATTGTTGAACTCTGTACGGTATGGCGCCTACCTGCAGGTGTATTCGGAGTTGCCGCCGTTTTGGGGGCATTTCAGCCCCGGCCTGATCCTGCTGGTACCGTTGTTCGCCTGCTTACCGACGATTAAATTCCTGATCCTCACGCAAACCATCGTGCTGGGCGGCACCTCGTTATTGCTGATGTTTCTGGCTCGGCGCCATGGGTTGTCAGCGCTAAGCTCATTGGCCCTGGCAATCTGTTACCTGCTGTATCCATCGACGTCGCAGGTTGCCTACAACTTCTCGTACGGCTTCAACCCGAATACTTTGGCCCTGCCGTTTTTTGTGGCTGGCGGCTACTGCCTGCTCGAACGCCGCCATGTCCCCGCGACCATCCTGCTGGTGCTTGGCTTGAGCATGAAGGAATATCTGGCGATCTACATCGTCGGCCTCGGGATTATGCTGGCCTTGCACCGACGCTGGCGAACCGGAGCCGTCATGGCAGCTGGCGGCGTGCTGTATTTTGTCTTGATTTCCTGCGTCTTCATGCCATGGCACAACCAGTCGGCATACGACCACATGGCGCGGGGTTACAGCACTTTGGGCAGCTCGCTGGGCAACGTTGTGCTGGCACCGCTTACCCGGCCTGGATCTTTTTTTTCGTTGCTCTTCGAGCCGGCCAATTTTTCTCTGGTGCTGGAACTGCTCTTGCCGATGGGCTGTATGTGTCTGTTGGCACCACGGGTGGCTATCGCAGTGCTGCCGGTCCTGGGAATGAGTTGGTTGCACCAAGGGCAGTCGTTCAAGTGCATCGCCTTTCATTACCATGTGTGCACGATGGGCATCCTGTTTCTGGCCATGGTCCGCGGTATCAGCCGCCGCGATGAACCGTTGGCGCTGCCCTGGCAACGGTTACAGGCCCGGTACGACCGCAGCTGCGCCTGGATTCGCAGAATCAAGCCCGGCGCGGCGATCACCGGCGCATTAATGGCGGTGGTTTATGCAAGTTTGTTTCTATCGTTGTTTCCGTGGGCCAAACAGAACATGGGCATCGTGCCGCCGAACAATCAGTTGATGAAAAACTACCTGGCCCGCCGCGACATTGTCCAGTTGATCCCGGCCGATGCCACGGTTACAGGCGACGGTCGCAGCATTTGCCAATTCCTGGATCGCAGGTTGTCGCGGCGCTTCCAGTTCGATCCCTATTTTGAGACCGACTACCACGTCTATCAGGAGCGGTTTTGGAATTCTAATCCATCTGTCGTCCGTGCCCAGGTAGAGAAAATCATGGCATCGGGCGCATACGAAATCATCTACCAGCAGCAC
Source organism: Lentisphaeria bacterium (assembly GCA_030754995.1). Lineage (GTDB taxonomy): Bacteria > Verrucomicrobiota > Lentisphaeria > JABSQK01 > CAJWLW01 > CAJWLW01. The sequence continues at coordinate 5,536 of JASLZG010000190.1, read as the reverse complement.
GGCGTCCACGTGCTGAAACACATCGAACCCCTGCCGCCGCCACCCGGCGATTTGTTTTGACGAAAGGATCAAATCAGGGGCCGGAGTTGAAAGGGGCTGTAATGGCCGGCGCAGAATCGTCGTGGCACTGTCGGAAGGAAGGACCGGTACAGCGGCGGCGGGCAAAAATCAGGATGTGCGGGCCGTTATCAACTAACGGCCTGGCGAAACGCCAAACACACCGATGACAACTTCGTTTGCCACGGCCACGGCTGTCGTTGCTGAAACGTACCGTCCCGTTTGTCGCCTGCAGCGGCGCGTCCAGCCAGTCGTCGAAGTTGGCGGGCTGGCCAGTTAAACCTGCGCTTCGGTATCGCCAGGATAACGGGCCGGGGGGATTAGGGCCGGCTTTTCATATTTTGTGCTCCAGCGGGCCTGGACCACTTTTTGCCCGTCAAACGACAAGAATAAAAAAGCAGGTTTGACCAAATCCCCCCAGGCTCCATCCCCTCCCGCAGCGTGGCGGTTCCATCCGATGGAATGCAATGGTATATTCATCCCGCCAAACGGCAAACTTATTTTTCTGTAACCACCAGGCTGAAGATGACAGATCTCCACCGTGTATTATCTATGTGGGACTCGGGCATTGCCGCGGAAGTCTACGATCCCCTGGCCGGGCTGGCACACCTCGACATTCAACCGCCGGACCGTGAGTTCCTGCTCAATCACATCGGCGAATACGACGTCTACCTGGCAACACTGCACATGCCGATCGATCGCCAGATTGTCGAACGCGGCGCCCAAGGCCGTCTGCGCCTGGTGTACACCGCGTCGACCGGTCTCGACCATCTTGACCTGGAGGCCCTGGCCGAATTCGGCATCGAGCTGCGGTGCACCAAGACGGAATACGATTTACTGGACAACATCACCGCCACCGCCGAGCTGGCGTGCGCCTTGATGCTGGCGGCGGCGCGCAAGATACCAGCGGCAAACCAGGCCGCGTGCCGTGGTCACTGGGCCCGCGACGTGTATCGCGGCATGCAGCTCTCCGGCAAGACGCTGGGCGTGCTCGGCGTCGGGCGCCTGGGGCGTATGATGGTGCAATGCGGTCGCGGCCTGCGCATGAACGTGATCGGCTGCGACCCGCAGCCGCTGCGACCGCTTGCGGACCTGGAGTACCTCGACTTTGACGCCTTCGCGGCGCGCGCCGACGTGATCAGTATTCATATACACCTTGGACCGGAGACCGAGCAGTTCATCAATGCGGAACGATTGCGGGCAATGAAAGACGGGGTCATCCTGGTCAACACCAGCCGCGGCCGGATCATCGACGAAACGGCCCTGGTCGATGCCATTCACAGCGGCAAAGTGGGCGGACTCGGGGCCGATGTGATCGACGGCGAATGGCGCGATGACCTGGTTGATCATCCGTTGATCGCCCTGTCGCGGGAACACGACAACGTGGTAATCGTCCCGCACCTCGGCGGCGTCACGGTCGAGTCGCAGACGGTGTCGCACAAGTTCGTGGTGGATCGCCTGGCGGAGATCCTGCGAACCTGGTAAACACCACAGTGATACGCCGGCCAGGCGCCGGGGTATCAGCCCTTATCCAAGCGCCATTCTACTGCACATGCCGGCAGCACGGGTACGGGGCATCGACGGAACTTTCCCGGTGTTTCATTCGATCGCCGCAGATTCAAACTGTGGCCGGCTGATCAACTGACTGGTCATGCCACCGTCTACAAGGATGTTCGAACCGGTGATGTAACTGGCCTTGTCGCTGGCCAGGAATACAGCCGTATTGGCGATTTCTTCCGGTTTACCGACACGCCCCATGGCGATATTGGACTTCCAGAAGTTGAGGCACTCCTCCGCATCCGCGCCGGCGGCCATGAGGCTCGCACACATCGGCGTATCGATCAAGCCCGGAGACAAGGCATTGACGCGAATGCCACGGGTGCCAAACTCGACCGCCAGCGCTTTCGTCAACCCGACGACGCCCCATTTGGCCGCGTCGTACGGCCCGGCGCCAGGCAACCCGGCGATGGAGTGCACGGAGGCAATGTTGACGATGGCACCGCCGCCGCTTTTCAACATCTCCAGAACCACGCGCCGGGCACACAAGTAGACCCCGCGCAAATTCGTATCGACGACCCGGTCCCAATCGGAGGCTTCGGTCTCCTCAAATGCCTTGGCAAAATCGACGCCGGCATTGTTGACCAGGACATCAATTCGCCCGTATTTCTCCAAGGTCGCGGCGACCAGTTTCTCGACCTCGTCTTCAACCGAAATGTCACACTGCAGGTAGGTTGCCTCGCCCCCTTGTTTGACAATGTCGTCGATCCCGGCCTGGCCGGCCGCACCCTCGAGCGATGCACCGACGACCTTGGCCCCTTCTTTCGCAAAAGCTTCGGCGATGCACTTGCCGATACCCGACCCCGATCCCGTGACAATGGCTACCTTTTCTTTGAGATTCATGACGGCCCCTTTCATTGATTGGTGTGTTGGAATAACCTCGCGAGAATATAGACGGAACTGGATTGACAGACTAATGGGAACAGGCTAATACAGTGGATGGATTGAGAACATGGGCAGACTGCCCGACATAAACACCATCGACAGCACATCGCACGTCTGGCCGGAACCTCTCCGATGAAAGTAAACAGAGACCAGTTTCTCGAAGACGGCTACATCATCCTGCGCAATGCGATACCGCCGGATCAGTTGGATGAGTTACGCGCCGCGTATGAGATCATGGTCGAACGCCAGAAGATTATCTGGGCCAGGCAGCGCAAGCGCGATGATCCACCCGGCGGGGCGTGGGAAACCAACTCCCAGCCACGCCTGCACCTCAATTCGATAGCCGACCAGATTGACGCGGAAACCGTCGCCACCGTAGAGATCTGGCTGCACGAAGGCATGCAAGGTGTCAGCAGTGAATTGCTGGGAGTGGAAGATGCGGCCGTCACCGAGATGATGATGATGTGCAACCCGGTGCGCGATCACGGCACCGCAAACCACCGGGGCTGGCACCGTGATTTCTACCCGCCGAACTGCGCCCCGCTCCAGGGATATGTCGACGACATCATTGAGAACGGACCCCGCTACGTTCAGTGGAACCTGCCGCTCTACGACGATGATGTGCTGTGGGTTGTACCCGGCAGTCACAATCGCTTCAACACGGACGAGGAAAACGAACAACTGATCAAGGACCCGTGCGCACCCCTGCACAGCGGTATACAGACTCACCTCAAGGCCGGCGACGGGGTGGCTTATATCCTGCCGCTCCTGCATTGGGGCAGTATGTACAACACGACAATGAGGCGCACCATTCACGGCGGATTTTCCACCTTCACCGCCTGCCGTGACCGGGGTTACCTCGAGCACCTCTGCCCCGCGTCGCAAAAAACTTTCGAGCGCTGGGACCGGCGCGGTAAGCGGATGATGGAACACACGATGTCGGCGCTGCGCAGCGCCATGAACAAAGACAGCGCCCGCTACGATGCCGCGCTCGACAATCTGCACCCGGGCAGGGGAAAATATGGCAAGCGCCAGTCGACCATGTTCCTGAGCAAGGCCGCCAAGCGGATACACAAGCTCAAATCCCCCGACTTCGAGCGTCTGTCCGGACCAGAGCGCAATTATTGCGAAATGGTGGAACCCATGACCCTGCGATGGGGCGTGCCGATCGCCGATCGCTTTTCCGTGGACGAGGCACAGGTCCTGTGGGAGCGCTTCAAACCGGTGGACGACGGCCTGCAGGCCGACGAAATTCAATGGGCGCCCGGGCTGCAGGGAGACAATACACACTATTATCTCAACGAAGTGCCGGCCGATCTTACGGTTGAAAACTTTATCGCCGGTTGGCAGGCCTGAGGTAATACGGGCGCCGCTTCCTAAAACGAATCCCGAAATGCCCGGTATTCCTCTGTATCATCTGCGGGGCGGCCGTCCCTGGTGGCCGGGAAAACGTTGAAACCCGAACTGATCCGGGTCATGTCGACCCCGCGCATTTCCGCATTGGCATAGGTATAGATGATGTTGTGGCGGCTCGTGTCACTGTCGTTGCCGCCGGCGCGGTGGATGATGTTGGAGTCGATAAAGCCGACGTCGCCGGCCTGCACTTCCAGGATGATGCGGCGCGGGTCGTCTTCCCAGCGCTCCTGTTCCTGCATCTGGCCAAAGCCGCTGCTGGCTGCATTGGCATCCTGGCCCTGTGGATGGATGTCCGTGCGGTCGTGCAGCGGTTCCTTGTGCGTGCCGGGAATGATGGCCGTGGCCCCACTGCCCGCCTCCATGTCGTTCAGGTAATAGAGGACGGTCACCAGGCGCCGCTCCTCCATCCAGCGTGAAAAGTACTCCGTGTCCTGGTGCCAGCCGCGAAAGCTGTTCTTGATCCCCGGCAGCTTGGTCAGGACAACGGTCTCGACGACGTTGGTGTCCGGGCCGACCAGGTCGTCGACGATGGCGGATACGCGCGGGTGACAGACGAGCTCAAGAAATGGCCGCCGGATTTCTTCGAGCACGCTCAGCAGCCAGACCTTGTGCGGGTTGTCGGGGAAATCGCCGTCGATGTCCTGAACCGGATTCGCCAGCCATTTGCCCCCCTTGGTGCAGCGCGGATCGGTTTTGCAGGTCTGGTAGACCTCGAGCAGCTCATCGAGCAGCGCCTGCACTTCGCCCGGCGACAAGGCGCCGCGCTCGACGTAAAACCCCTCGTCGCGGAACTGGGCGACCTGTTCAGGCTGTAAGGCTGTTGGTGTCACATGCCCCCCTTGATCCGGTCTGGGTTGGAGTGTTCGAGTAGTTCGGGTATTGGAGTAAAGTAACGGATTGGGGAAACATAGTTGTGTTCCTGCCAACACGCCAACACGCCAACACGCCAATGACCGCAGAAAACATCCGCGACCGCCTCCTGCGCCACATCGAGCTGGACGTCGACAGCGTCCCGACGGGGCACCTGTACAGTGTCCCGGGCCCGGCGGTGTCCTCGACCGATGGCGCGACGATATCATGAACGTTCTCTGCCTCGAACCATACTATGGCGGCAGTCACAAGGCGTTCCTCGACGGCTGGCAGGCGCACAGCCGCCACCAATGGACGTGCCTGACGCTGCCGCCGTACAAGTGGCAATGGCGCATGCGCCACGCTGCCGTCAGCTTCGCCACCGACGTCAAGGCGCGCCTGGCGCAAGGGGCATCGTGGGATTGCGTGTTCTGTTCCGACATGCTCAACCTGGCGGAGTTTCGGGGCCTGGCGCCACAGATCTCCCACCTGCCGACGGTTGTCTATTTTCACGAGAACCAGTTGACCTATCCGCTGCGCGCCGGCGTCAAGCGCGATGACCAGCCGGTGATGACCAACTTGACGACGGCCGTCGCCGCCGACCGTGTCTGGTTCAATTCCCAATACCATCTGGACGGCTTTCTGGCGGCGCTGCAAACCTGGTTGAAACGCATGCCGGACCACCAACCGTGGGCGGCGCTTGAGGTGATTCGTGACCGCCGCGAGATTTGCCCGCCCGGGATAGATACTTTCCCTCAACGGCCGGCGAGGG
>JASLZG010000018.1 GCA_030754995.1 Lentisphaeria bacterium | reverse complement strand
AGCCGCAGCGAGCGGTAGTGGTCCTGCAGCAGCTCGTCGGTGCGTGTGTTGCGTGAGCCGCTGGGGTAGGCAAAGTGCAGCGGTACGCAGCCGAGTTGTTCCTCAAAGGCGGCGCCGGACCTGTCCACCTCGCCCAGGACGCCTTCGTCGCCTTCGGTCTCGTACTTGTCGGCCATCCGGCAGTGGCTTGCGGTGTGGGCCCCGATCTCCCAACCCGCCGTGACGAGCCCGCGGATCTGGTCCCAGGTCATGAACGGTTTGTCGACGATGCCCTCGGTCTTGGTGCGGATGGCGGCGCGCTTGCCTTCGGATGTTGCGTTGGCCGAGTCGGTGATGACGAAGCAAGTGGCGGTGAAGCCGAACGTGTCGAGAACCGGCTTGGTCACCGTGAGCGTGTCGAGCCAGCCGTTGTCGAAGTGCAGGACGACCGCATGTTCGGGCAAGGGCGCATCGTCGATCAGCCAGTCGACGACGCTCGACGTCGAGACGACCGTCATCTCGTTGTCGGCCAGGTACTGCATCTGCCGGCAAAATGCGGACTCCGCAATCACGCCGGTGCATTCTCCGGGCTTGTTGACGTTCAATTCATCGGCGCCATCGGGATAGACATGGTGATAGACCAGGATTGGAATGCGTTGGTTCATTTTACGCACCGCTTAAGACGTCTTTCATGCCGGGCAGGATGCACCTGATGTCGCCATATCCGTCGGCCTGGACGAAGGAGGCGGATTCATAGAGGATCAAGCCGTGCAAGCCGCTGGCAGTGACTCCGCTGATCACTTCACGAAGCTGGTCAGCCCAGGAATCCGAGGCGCTGAAAACGCAGTTGAGATATGGACACAGCATGGTCTCGACACCGCAGGCATCGGCATGTGCGATCGCCTCATCGAGACAGCCGGGGGACTGGTCCATGTTTTTCAGGGTGATGGCGTCGACGATGCCCTCGTCGATCCATCGGTGCCAATCCCATTTGATGTTCAGCATCGGGCGGCAGCCGGGGGCAGCGAACATGGGAATGCTGACATGATGCTGGAATTTTCCGCCGGCTTCGTGTACGCGACCGGCGGCGTGCCGGAGAAAGTCGGTGTACATGTCGCCGAGCATGCCGATGTGTTGTTCGCGGCAGGCGGCATCCGGCCGCAGCGGGTGCCCGAAACGGGTTTCGAACTCGCGCCGCTCGTGCGGCCCGAATCCGTAGTTGGCCCAATCGAGGATTCTGCCGTGATTGATAATGCGCAGGTCGATACCGTCGACGCCGGCATCGAGCGATTCAGTAATCCAGTCATCCCAGAACTGGATGGTGGCGGGATGTGCCGGACTGGGCGCGCCGCTGCTGATATACTCGGGCCGGCCGCGCATGAACGCCAGGCCGAGGTCGAGGCCGTCGAGCGCCTGATACGTGTCGATCCAGTCGCGGTCGTTGGTTGAACCGCTCGGCTGGCGAATCGTCGTGTGTCCGTTGAAGACGAAACTGCCTTGTCCCTGCCACGGTTCAGCGCCTACCATCGGGAGTTCCGGCATATTGCGCGACGTATAGACTTCCCGCCCGTCCGCATCCCGGGCCTCGCAGAGGCGGTGCATCAGGTTGCGAAAGGTGCATTCGCGCTTGCAGCTGACCGTGACCACGAAATACCTGGTGCGGATGTCCAGGCCGTCGATGGTGATGGTGCTGACTGACCGCGGTTCGGTCCGGCCACCCTCCCAATGCCGGGAGAACTGGCGCGATTCAGTGCCGAGCGAGATCTGCGGCGGCGGGGTCACGGGGCGGTATGACTTGTTGTCGTCGCTGGTCCAGACCGTGATGTCCTCGGGACGGATGCCATGGTCTGCGTCATTGTCCTTGAAGAAAGAGATGGAGGTCACAGGCCGACCGCCGGGATCCTCGTTGACTTCCGCATCCGGATGCCAGTGAGTCAGTGCCGTGTCGCGGTTGGTCTGGCGGAAATGATCGAATATGTATGGGCTCGGATCGCCATGCGGCGGGTCCCACCCGAGGTCGACCGACTTGTGGACGGCATAGACTTCCATGCCACGGCGGTGCCCCGCCTCGACCGCCTTGGGCAGAAACGGGTAGCAGTTGCGCACCGTGGCCGGCACGACGCGCATGCCGTCCGGCCGGATGTGGGCGGCGAAATCGCAGAGGTCCAGGTTCCGGTCGAGCACAGGATCGGCGTCGGGCCCGACCGCCTCCATCCTGATGCGCCGATTGTTGAACCAGTAAACGCGGCCGATGCCGAGCTCGCCGAGCCGTTCGATTAGCAGATCGATCAGTTCGGCGGTAAACGGCTGGTAGATCATGTCGTCGACGAAATCGACAACGGCAGCCAGAAGTGGCTGTGGGCTGGTTGTCTTCGGAACACGCGCCGGCCGGGCGCCGCTGGTTTTGATGCTCACATTCGAGATGGCCACGCCGGCGAATGTATCGACTGTAATCTTGCGAAACGACCGGGGAACAGAGCGGCGGACACGAAAGCGTTCACGGCCATCGACGGAGATGACGATGGCCTTCGCATTGCCGTTGATATTTATCCTGTGCGTCGTGTCGGGGCCGAGCTCGCCCCACGGCTCATCGTCATACTCATGTGCTTTCACGGCATTGAGCGTATCGATGAGGACGGGTTTCATGGCGTAGTAGGGGCCCCACTCGATACCCCATTCGTCAAGCGAGATCGATGCCGGCTCGGCCCGTTGCAGGGACATGTCGAGCTGCAGTTCGACGGTGTCGCCGCCGCCGTCAGGAAAAGAAAAGTGGATGCCGCCCAGGTGGGACAGCACGTCGGTTTCGCCCTGCGAGCCGCTGATCATCATCGATGCCGTCGGGTCCGGGCCCGGCGGCAGAACGTGTTTCAACCGTCCATCCTCGACGGCCCAGTTGCCGAAGGTGATTTTCCACTCGCGACCGAGGTTCTCCGGGGCGAAGGGCGCAAAGCTGTGTGTCTTGGAATCGCTCACGATGAATCCTGTATTGGGGGTCGTGGTTTCGAGGCTTCCCCAAGTATATTGTCACGGCAGGAACAAACAAGCCGGAAACAATTGAATGCGGACTGGCGACAGCCCGGGGGGTAAGAGATGACAGGCTGCTTGTGGTCAGGCTGATGGAGCTGGATACCCGGGACACCGTTTTCGTCAGTGTCGACATCCAGCCACGGGCCCGAATGCCGTGGACGGAGCAGAACCTTCTGGACGCCTACCGTGAGGAGCAGTTTACGTTGGGCGAGCTGAACCAGGCGGTCGACCATTTTTTTGACGTCATGCTGCCGGCCGCCGAAGCGGTCAGCGAATTCGCCCGACAACGGGGGATTCCGCGCCTGTTCGTACACTGGTCGCGCAAAGCGACCGGCGACTTCTCGATTGTCGGCGATGAACCCCGGCCGCACGACGGTTTTGATGTACAGCCGGATGACTGGGTTATCGCCAAGACGGAAATGGATGCCTTCCCGTCCTCGAACATCGCCGACATCCTGGCCGGCTTGGGCCGCCGCACTTTGCTGATGGTCGGCGGGCACACCCGTGGCTGCCTGGGGCAGACTGCGAAGTCCGCAATTGCCCGCGGCTACCGTTGCGTGCTGGTCCGGGAGGCCTCGTTCGACTGCTCCTACTTGCGCTGGCCCAAGGGGATTGACGAGGTGGCGTACGACCACGTGGTGTCACTCGCCGAGTTGTTGCGATACTGAAGCCGGCGATGTTTCGACGCTGGTCATTTGCGATCGACCGCCCAGTACCTCTACGGCGACCATGCCCGGAATATTGTGCCTTCGCCGTAGTCGCTGTATGGCGGTGGTGGATCGGTATGTCGCACGTCCTCGATCGACATGTCCGACATCAAGAAATCGGCACTGCCGCCAGGATGGCGGTAACCGGTCCCCGTGTGGCGGGATCACTACAGATGCTGTATGGGCAATCCAGGCGTCGGGTGGGGCCCACATTCAAGGACAAATCGCCAACTAATCCCTGTGCAGACCCTATGTTACCGGATGAATACTGAAAAATCCCCGCAAGAGACTACAACCCGAAAGGATCGACGCCGATGGTTGTTCAGGTTGATCGCGTTGACCGCGATCCCTGCGTTTCTGCTGATATTGCTGGAGCTTGGCCTGAGGCTTGCAGGCGTTGGCCACCCGGCGGCCTTCGCGGTCAAGACCCAACTGAATGGGCAGCCTGTATATGTCGAGAACAACCAGTTTGGACGGCGTTTTTTCCCTGAGGCGCTGATCCGCACACCGGTGCCGTTCGCCGTGTCGACGCCCAAGCCGGGGGGGACATTTCGAATCGTTGTTTTAGGGGGCTCCGCAGCCCAGGGGATACCGGATTTTACGTTCGGGTTCGGTCGCTACCTCGGGGTCTTGCTGCGGTCGCGATATCCGGACATCGAATTTGAAATCGTCAATGCCGGCATGGTGGCAATCAATTCCCATGTCGTGCGTGAAATCGCCAAGGACTGCGTCGCGCTCGACCCCGACCTCTTTGTCGTCTACATGGGCAACAACGAAGTTGTCGGGCCGTTCGGCGCCGGAACGGTTTTTACGCCGAGTTCGAGTGGCCTTTGGTTGATCCGTGCCGGCCTTCTGGCCAAGACAACGCGGATCGGCCAACTGCTGGACGCTCTCTTGAACAACCCGTCGACCGACAACGCCCCCGGGCATTGGCAGGGCATGTCGATGTTTCTGGAACAGCAGGTACGTGACGGTGCGCCGGCACTCGAAAAGGTCTATGAACATTTCCAGCGCAATCTGTCTGATGTCGCGGCGACGGCTCGCAGCAATGGGATCGCCTGCCTGGTCTGCACCGTCGGCACGAATCTACAGGACAGCCCGCCGTTTGCCTCGATGCACCGCCCGGATATCACGGCGTCGGAGAAGGCGCAGTGGGATCATCTTTTTCAACTCGGGGTCGCCGATGAATCGCGCGGCGACATTGAAGGCGCCGTGGCGCGATATCGGGAAGCGGCAGCGATAGACGCGCAATATGCCGATCTGCGGTTTCGTCTTGGCCGCTGCCTGGCTGCATTGGAGAGTGGCGAAACCGCCAGGGACCACTTCGCCGCGGCCCGTGACCTCGACACGTTGCGATTTCGCGCCGACACGCGAATCAACGAGATCATTCGCAGCGTCTCCGACGCTGGGCGCGACGGGCTGTACCTCGTGGATGTTGAGCAGGCATTCGCAGCAGAAAGCGTCGAGGGTATGCCGGGAGATGAGTATTTTTACGAACATGTCCACCTGAACTTCGCCGGCAATTATCTTTTGGCCAGGTCCATCTTGCCAGGGGTCGATTCAGTTCTGGCAGATCTCGGACATGACGTGGGGGCCGCACCGTTGCCTTTGCAACAGGCGGGCTGCGATCAGCGCCTGGCGGTGACCCAGTGGGAACGTTTCCGGGCGGCGGATGCGATCCACCGCGGATTCTTGAGGAAACCGCCGTTCACCAACCAGTCGGATCACACCGGGCGTTTGCGCAGTTTTGTTGCTAAAGTGAACAAGCTCAGGCTGCCGGACAGCGCGGACGTGCTGCAATCACTCGATGCCGAGTACCGTGCCGCGAGGGCTGAGAATCCGGGGGACGTGTGGCTGCTGTACAATCATGCCAGATTCCATGCGGAAATCTCCAACGCCTATGACCAGGCGGAGCAGGAGCTGCAGCTGGTCCTGAAAGCACTCCCGAATTTCCCCGCCGCACAGGGCAACATGGCGTCTGTCCAGCTTGAGCTGGGGAATCATGGCAAGGCAGAAGCGCTGTGCCGTTCCGTTCTCGAGCGGCAGCCACACGACGTCAACACGCGGGCGACACTGGCAAAAGCGCTGGTCGCACAGCGGCGGTTCGCAGAAGCCATTGAGCAATACGCCGAAGTCCTGAAGTCCGACCCCGATGATCCGGCTACACACAATCACCTGGGGGGGGCGCTGATTGCGATGGGCCGGACGGCCGAGGCGCTGCCTCATCTTCGTGACGCTGTGCGGCTCGATCCGGACGCCTTTGAAGCCCAGTACAATCTCGGGCTGCTGCTCGGCGGGCAGCGGCAGTTTGACGAAGCGATATCCTGTTTTCGCCGAGCCGTCGAACTTAGGCCAAACTCGGTGCCGGCACTGTTCAGCCTGGCGCAGACATTGCTGTTGCAGGGGAACGCCGAGGAAGCCGTTGACCATTTCGAGGCCGCGGTAAAAGCGGACCCGAATGATCCAATCCCCAAGGCAGGTTTGCAGGCGGCCCTTGAAATAATCGAGCGGGCAAGTGCCGGGCCGGAGTGAGTCAAACCCGGACATCGGACCCAATCAGGGACGGGTTGAACAGGGCGGTTTCCAATCCTCCATTACCCGGGCAGTCGTGTAGCCCGCCCGCTCCTTGGGTGCTTTTCTTTTCCGGTGTTTTCGGCCCGGCCGGGAGGAGCAAGAGATTGGCGGGCAGGTGGTTTTTGCAGGTACTGCAACTATTCTTTTCGTATCTGGTTCAGTTCGGCCGGGTGTTTCTACTCACTTTCAACTATGAGCCACTCCAAAATGCCGACTCAAACTCCTACCCGCCTCGCCATTGTCCGTTGTGACACCCACGCCTACTGGTACGGTGTGTTCATGGAGGAATGCGATGTCCCGTTGCTGGGTACGCAGACCGACGACTCGCCGACCCGTTGCGGAGTGCACAACTATTTCAAGCAATCCAATGAATACGGGCGGCTGAAGATCGAGCGGGTGCCCGGCTTTACGATCGCCAAGATCTTTGACCGCCTCTTTGAAAAAGGTGCGGATGCCGACGGCAACCCGATCCTGCAGTACGGCACCTATCCCGGCCGGCCCAATGAATTTGCCGAGGTTTTCCTGAACCGTCCCCAGGTCTGCGAAACGCTGGAGGAACTGACCGTCGATATCGATGCTGCCTATCTCGCCGACTCCAGCAGCCCGGGCGAGGGCAGCGATCACCTGGAGCTGGCCCGGTCGTTTCTCGAGAAAGGCATCCCGACCTTCGTCGACAAGCCGTTTGCCACGACGCTCGATGACGCCCGCGAGATCGTGCGCCTGGCAAAGGCCAACGGTACCGTGGTCATGAGTGCATCCATCCTGTCGCATTGCGATGAGAGCCGGCATTTCAAGAACCGGTTTGCCGAGATCGGTGAAGCAGGCGTGCTTTTCGTCAAGGGCGGCAACGGCTCCATCAGCTCCGTGATCCACACAATATGCGCCGCACAGGGCGTCTTCGGCGGCGACGTCGAGGCTGTCGAGAGCATGGGTGAATCACCGCTCGACTGTATACACCTGTACTATCCGGACAACCGTAAAGCCCTGCTCTACAGCCCGGGTAACGATTACTTCGAGTGGTCCTGCTCCTTCCACATGAGCGCCTACAGCAACCAGGGCGTGATCCATTGCGAGCCGATCGGCGACCCCGAGTTTCATACCGGGACACGACGTGTCGTCGAGATGTTCCGGAAGATGGTTGACACCGGTGAACCGCCGGTGGCCTACACCGAGATGCTCGAGCCGATCGCCATCATCGAGGCAGCCCGCGTGGCGCACAAGGAAGACCGGCGCGTGGCGATCAGTGAAGTCTGGGACAGGACGGACTGAAAGAGGCAGTTGCCCACGCATCCTCCCACTTCAATCCCCTCCGGGGCCCGTCAAGAGGATTAAGGCAGGAGAACAATGCACAGGCATGGCATTTGCCGTTGCAGCTATTACCATAACGTCTGCGCCTTCAACATGACGGCATAGAGGACAATCACCGTGAGAGCAATCATCATTGGAGCCGGCCGCGGCATCAGGTTGATGCCGTCTACCGCGAACGCGCCGAAGTGCTTCGCCGAAGTGCAGGGAAACCGTATTCTCGACCGCACGCTGGATGCCTTCGCCGACAACGGGATCGACGACATCTGCTTCATCGGCGGCTATCAGATCGATTGCGTGCGAGAGGCGTATCCGCACTTTACGTTTCGGCACAATGACGACTGGGAAAACAACAATATCCTTGCGTCCCTGATGTATGCCGAGGATCTCATGGACGAACCGTTTATCTGCACCTACTCGGACGTGCTGTTCACCGCTGATGTCATCAGCAAATTGCTGCCGGTCACCGACGACATTGCCGTGGTCGTCGATACCGCCTGGCTCGACCGCTACGCACACCGGACCGAGCATCCGCCGGATGACGCGGAAAAGGTCGTCATCGGCAACGGCGCGGTCACGCGTGTGGGCCGTGGCGTTGAGCCGAAGGAAGCGCATGGCGAATACATTGGCATAGCGAAGTTTTCGGCCACCGGTGCGGCCGAGCTGCGCCGGCACTATCAACGTTGCAGGGCCGCCCATGCCGGTCGCTCGTTTCGTGAGGCAACAGTTTTTAAAAAGGCCTATCTCATCCATCTTTTCCAGGACATGATCGAGGCCGGTGTTCATTTCGCGCATGTCGACACGGCCGGCGGCTACATGGAGATCGACACGCAACAGGACCTTGATATCGCACAGGAACAGTGGACATGAGCGACGTCCTTTTTCCCGCATCGGTTATCGGCTCGATGCCCCGCTCGGCATTCGTACGCGACCTGATCGCCGATGAACCGGTCGACCCCGACGCCATGGACGCCGCCGTCGCCTACATCGTGCGGCTGCAGGAACGTGCCGGCCTCGATGTGGTCAATGACGGCGAATGGCGGCGCAAGTCGTACATCGGTGTGATCGCCGAACTGGCGCACGGCTTCGAACTGAGTACCAACCCCGCAGACGGCCGGCCATGGACAATTGTCACCGACCGGCTGGCACCGAAACATGCCGGGTTCATCGCCGCCGAGGTCGACTTTGTGAAGCAGCTCACGGGCCGCAAAATCAAGGCGACCATACCCGCACCAGCATTGCTGGGTGAACGCATGTGGGATGCCGGCGAGTCCGCCAAGGCTTATCCGACCTGCGAGGCATTCGTCGAGGATTGCGTGCCGATCCTGCGCAACGAGATTGAACGGATCCGCGACGCCGGCGCCGATATCGTGCAGATCGACGACCCGCACCTTTGCCTTTTCGTCGACCCGGAGGTCCGCGCCGGCTACGACGACGCCGAAGGCGCCGCCGCCTTCTCCGTGGACATGGTGAATCAGCTTGTCGATGGCATCGCCGGGATCAGGACGGCGGTGCACCTGTGTCGCCGCGCCGGCGCCAGGACCCGTGGCGAAGCCGCTTTCGAGGGCGGCTACGAAGCGATCATCGGGCAACTCAATCGCCTGCAGGTCGATCACCTGACGATGGAGTTCACCGTACCGGAAGCCGGCGACATGGAAGTGTTCAGGATGTTGCGCGAAGATTTTGAGATCGGCCTGGGTTGCGTCAGTGTCGCGCCCGGACAGATCGACTCGCCGGGGACGATTGTCGAGCGGGTCGAGCGGGCCATGCAGTACCTGGCTCCGGAGCGTATCACGCTCAACCCTGATTGCGGTTTCGCTCCCGGCTCCGGGGCGGTCGTCCCGATCGACGAGGTCTATACGAAGATCAACAACCAGGTCGCTGCAGCGGAGATTCTGCGGCAGAAACATTCATGACACAGAGAGAACAACTGTACGGACTGCTGGGCGACCTGCCCGATCGCAATCGTGAAATTTCAGTTTCCACCGTGGCGACGGAATCGCGCCCGGGCTATGTCCTCGAGAGGCTCGTTCTCGACCTCAACGGTATCGAAGCGGTGCCGGCCTGCTTCGTGCGGCCGCATGAACAGTCCGGGCCGTTGCCGACGGTGCTGTACAACCATGCCCACGGCGGCGACTACGTGCTCGGCAAGGACGAGCTGCTGGACGGACGGGCAGCGCTCAGTGATCCGCCATACGCCGAGGCGTTGACTGCCGCGGGGTATTCAGCACTGTGCTTCGACACCTGGGCCTTCGGCGAGCGGCGTGGCAGGACGGAGGCGGAAATCTTCAAGCACATGCTCTGGCACGGGCAGGTGATGTGGGGCATGATGATGTACGACAGCTTGCGGGCGGTCGACTATCTGGTCTCCCGCCCGGACGTCGATGCCGAGCGGATCGCAACGCTGGGAATTTCCATGGGTAGCACGATGGGCTGGTGGCTGGCGGCGCTGGACACCCGAATCAAGGTGTGCGTCGATATCTGCTGCCTGACCGATTTCGATGCCTTGATCGACGCCCAGGGCCTCGACGGGCATGGCATCTATTACTACGTGCCCAGCCTGCTGAAGCACTTTTCCGCCGGGCAGATCAACGCGCTCATCGCACCGCGCCCGCACCTGGCGCTGGCCGGGAACTTTGACCGGCTCACGCCGCCGGCGGGCCTCGATCGCATCGATGCGGAGCTGCAGCAGGCCTACGCCGGGGCCGGGGCGCCCGAGGCGTGGAAGCTGCTGCGCTACGAGACCGGACATTTCGAATCTGACGCCATGCGCGGTGAAGTGATGGCATATCTCAAACGTTGGATGTAACTCGATGACACAACTACACATTTCGTCCGTTGCCGGTCGTGCCCAGGTGAATATCACCCATCCGGAGACGATTTATGAACCAGACGTTGGCATGGGCAGCCCGATTTTTCGTGTCCCGGAATTTGTGCGACACGGGTCGAAGCGTCGGCCGCCCGGCTACACTGCATGGGAAATCGTACGGGAGAACTGCGAACTGCGTTTTCACTGGGATGCCCCGATTGAACTGAAGCGGGAATACGCAACAGACTTCAGCGGACACCTGGTTGTCGAAGGCGACGAAGTCGCGTTTGAGGTTACCTACACAAACATCGGCGCGGAACCCGCTGATGACGGCGTTTCTTTGTTCTGTCTGCAGGCCGGCACGTCCCGTGAGTTCCACGATTTCGACGGCTGCAACACTTTCATCTGGCCAGACGATCGATTCGTCAGCATCAATGAATTTGTCAATGGCGAGTTTGCCGACCATCGGATGGCCGGTGCCAAGGATTGCGCCCGGAGCGTGATGGCGAAACAATCCACGGCCGGCTTCATGCTGGCGATTGCCCTGGACCGTTGCAGTGGTGTGGCCGGCAACTTCAACACGTGGCCATCGTGCATTCACGCCAACCCCGCGTGGGGTACGCTCGAACCCGGCGGGGAAGCCACGGTGCACGGCAGGATATACTTCTTTGCCGGGACGCTCGAGGATGTGGCCGAACGCTATGCTCGCGACTTCGAGGCGGGTCAATGAGCCTGGGCCTCGCAGTGATCGGCTTGGGGGCCAGGGGGTATAAGACGGTTCGTGATGCCGTCGATATCCCGGAGATCGGCTTGACCGTCGGCTGCGAACCGATACCCGATCGCGCCCAGCGCGCACGTGACGATTTCGGCATTGACGTCGAATCCGACTGGGCGCCGGTCGTCGATCGCAGCGATATTCACCTGGTCTATGTGGCAACGCCGAACGACCGGCATGACGAGGTTGCCTGCGCTGCCATGAACGCCGGCAAGGCGGTCCTGCTGCAAAAACCGATGGCGCACAGCATCGACGCGTGCCGCCGCATCATGCGCGTTCAGGAGGAAACAGGCGCTTTCCTGCAGATCGGCTTCGAGTGCCGATACAGCCTCCTCTACAGCAAGGCGAAGGAACTTGTCGACAGTGGACAGGTCGGCGGGATCCGCAATTTTCAAATGAACTATTTCTCCAGCCTCTGGCACGTGTGGCTGGAACATCCAGAAGGGTGGAAATGGCTGGCCGAGAGATCCGGCGGCTTGATTGCCGAGAAGCTGTCGCACTACATCGACCTGTTCCAATGGTACACCGGATCGCTGGTCAACGAGGTCGATGTCTTCGCCGCCGACCCGGTACTGTCCTACTTCAAGACCACCGACACGGTGCATGTCGGGATGCGCACGGAGAACGCCGCGACCGGTGTCATCACCTTTTCGTTCTGCCGCGCCAGCACGGCGGCGGAAGACCAGAGTGAAGGCATGGACGGCGCCGGCACCGGGTACTATTTCGACCACACATTGATCGGCGAGAAGGGCAGCCTGCATCTCCACGACGCCCGTGTCCTCGATCTGTTTCTTTACGATTGCGATGGCGAAACCCGGCCCTATCTCGAGAGGCGCCATGAATTTGACGAGGACCGCCTGAAGCTGGTCCACAACACCCACGACGAGCTGGCCGACGTTGTTCGGCGAGTAATCGACGACGAACCGCCAAGCCTGGCACCCGCTGTGGCGTTTCAGGTGTTCGAGGTATGTTTTGCCGCGGAAGAATCGCAGCGGCGCCGCGGCCCTGTGCGTCTTGACGAGTGGCGGGCGGCCAAGCTGAAACCGGATCAGTCAAGCTGATCGTCAACCAACAACTTCTTCACCCCTAATCATCGGAGAGTTCATGCCTTCCAAATCCTTGCATATCCAGATAAGTCCGGATGCCCATGCCCTCGAGCGTCGTGCCGCGAGTGAGTTGCGCCAGTACGTCCGCCAGTTGTTCGGCTTCACCCCGAACGTGTCAGAGACACGGCGGAAGGCCGGCAGGGTGATTACGCTCGGCACTGGGGAATCCTCTCCCGGCCCGGGCCGGAAAACCCGGTTGGGCAGGGAAGGCTACGCCATCTGCTGTGACGACGGTACATCGCTCGAGATCTGCGGCGGTTCACCGATCGCTGTGCTGTGGGCGGCCTACGAGCTGATCGAGCAGTGGGGCGTGACTTTCCTGGTCCAGGGCGACGTTATGCCGGAGCCCGGGACGCTGGGGCCGTTTCATCTGCCGCAGCTCAACGTTGTCCGGCGGCCTGTCTTCGAGCAGCGCACGTTTCGCATTCTCAACGATATGCTCAACAGCGGTATCCTCTGGTCCCTGAATGACCATGAGAGGCTGTTCGATCAACTCGTCAAGTTGCGATTCAACACCGTAGTCGCGGCGACCTATCCGCATCATCCATGGTGGCACTGGTCGTTCCGAGGTGTGGAACGTACCCAGGTCGATCTGGTTTATGGTTTCAGGCACGTGATCCATAAGCGTAGTGTTGGCCGCGATGTCATCGGGCGGCTCGGGCACTATACGAATCCTGATTTCCAGGGGGCCGAGACCTATTCGGAGCGGCTTGCTGCCGGTCAACGGCTGATGCACGGCATCATCGCCGCGGCGCACCAGCGCGGGTTGAAGTTTATCATGGGGCACAACTTCAACTACTTCCCGGACGAGTTCCTACCGCATCTGGCTCGCTGGAGCAAGAAGCATCGTATCCCGAAATCGATCATGGCGGCCGAAAGGTACTCAACCCTTGGCCTGCACGGCGACACTGGCAACGCCGAGTTCGGCCACCTGATGACGCCGCTGAATCCCGTCTACGTCGAGATGATCGAATCCTGGCTCACTGCGGTGCTCGAGACGTATCCGGAGATTGACAGTGTCCTGCTGAGTCCGGCGGAGTTTCCTCCAAATGCCGGCGGCATCGAGATTTGTTGGAAGCAACTGTCGAGGCGTCACAAGCTGGCACCTGAATTTTCGCTTGACAAGATCGGTGCCGCCGCTGCCAGGCATAAAATTGGCGGGCAGCCGGGACGCTCGGTGCGCGAGGCACTCGGTGCGGTGGCCACCATCCGGTTGCTCGACCTGGTGCTCAACGAGCACCAGGTCGTGCAGCGCATAAATCCCGGGATGAAGGTCTACGCGTCACTGATGAGCGATGCCTTGCTGGGGGTGATTCCGCACATTTTCGATCCGACGCGTTTCGAATTTCTTCGCGTCGGCGATTACACGACGTCGAGTGTCGCTTCCAGCATGGACCGCCTTGCTTGCGCCAGGGACAGCGCGATGAGCTTCCATGTCACCACCACGATCAATGATGACAACGTCGGGTTTCTGCCGCAGTTCAATTTTTCGGCACTGCATGAGACGATGCGGGCGATGCGCCGCCACGGAGCCAAGGGCTACTTTTTCCGCCAGTTCGACATCAGTGAGTACGAACCGATGATGCGTTACGTCGTGGACGCCGCCTGGGACAGTCGCCTGACGCCTCGAAAATCGTCCGGGCGTCTGGTCGAGAAAATCTGTGGGGCCGCGGCTGTCGACCCGATGATGAAGGCGTTGCGCGCGCTGGAGAAGCTTGCACCGGATTTCGATTCGGTGATCGGTACCGGATTCATGATGCCGCGCATGACCATGAAATTCTGGGAGGACTGGCCGTATGTCGTGGACTATTTTCCGGTCTTGGAGAAATTGGTCGACAGCTTGGGTAAAATCGAGCCGCACATCGAGGCGGCGTTGCAACTCAGCGCGCCGCGTGGCAAGCAATTTGTCGGAGACTTGCTGGCGTTTGTACGTTTCGGAGGATTATTTATCCAGACCGCAATTCTGATTCACCAGGCACGCCTGCGCTACGATGCCGTGCAGAAAATGAAGGCGGCGGCCGGCCGTGGCGGAAAATTCGATGTCACCATGCACAATGATGAGATGCGACAGGCCGCCCGTTTGTTGGCAAACGCGGTGGACCGGCTCGAGGATGCAACAGCAATCTGGGCCGGCAGCGTTCGGGACCAGACGGATATCGGCTCACTCGTCGGCCTGAATGCCTACGGGCTTGACTGGCTGCGCGGCAAGGCGGACGAGGTCCGCATTCATAGCGAACACTGGGGATTTGAGATTTAGGTCGCCGGACCGCCGTCCAGCCTTTCTGCAAGAATGAAAATTCCACTCCGCATAAACCAGTTGGAATGCAAATGATTCCTTACAGCTACATTCTGATCGACTTTGCAGACATTGAACAGGATACCCAGGCGGGCTTTGCCTTTCTGAAGAGCTGCGGCTACGCCGGCGTCGAACTGAATCTGACCGATGATGTGCTCGGGCGTCTCGACGAGCTGGAGGCAGCCGCGCAAGCCAACGACTTGGTTGTCCCGTCGCTGTTGACAGGCACAGCCTATGAACAAGGGCTGTGCCTCAGTTCACCGGACCCGGACTGCCGACAGGGCGCCGTGGATCGACTCAAAAGTTATTTGCCGATTGCCGACCGGTTCAATGCCATCCTGGTCGTCGGGCTGATGCAGGGGCTGCGGAGCGACGAAGCGGACCCGGTTGTAGCCAACGAGCGTATTGCCGCAGGACTCCGGGAGGTCGGCCTGGCTGCCGGGCAGAAGGGCATAGAGATCGTCATTGAACCGGTCAACCATTTGCAGGTGGGCTTCAATCATTCGCTGGCCGAGGTGCGGCAATTGATCGCGGCGATTGATGTGCCGGCGTTCAAGCCGATGCTCGATACCATTCACATGAACATTGAAGAGACGTCGATGACGGAACCGATCCACAGCTGTGGGGAATCGCTGCGCCACGTCCATATCTGCGAGAGTAACGGGGGCGTTTTCGGCAGTGGCAATGTTGACTTCAAAGCCGTCTTGGACGCATTGCAGTCAATCGGGTACGAGGGCTTTGGATCTCTCAAGATCTATCGCAACGCCGGCTTTGAAGAAGGTGCCCGGTCAAGTATTGAGTATCTCCGCAGCCAGGCCTGACGATTATTCGCTTGGGGCCACAGCGCATTGCTCAACAAGCTCTCAAGCCCGGCTACGGATCAGGAGTGCCATTGGCTTATCTCGCAATCTCATGCGAGCTCGCGGTGTAGGTGAGCGTGGCTTTGGCCTCGAGCGTGACGACGTCGGTGGCCGGCGCCAGCACCGCCACCGCCGCCGCCAGGGCGTCGATGTCACACGGCTGGCCGACCTGCTCACCATAGTGGCAGGGAATCAGAATTTCCGGACGGATGAATCCCGCCGCCCGTGCCGCTTCGCGCAGACCCATGGTGTACACGCCGCCAGTCGGGAGAATGGCGATCTGCGGTCCGTACATCTGGCTGATAAGCTGCATATCGCTGAAAACGCCGGTGTCCGATGAATCGTACACGGTGATGCCATTGTCAAATGCCAGCACCATGCCCGAAACGCCACCGTCGGGGTGGAAGGCCATTCCGTTCGGGTGCGGTGGAGTCCCCGGCATGCTCATCGATGCCGAATGATGCGCCGGCGTTGCGGTGATCGCGACGTCCTTGATCTTCTGCGTACCGCCGATACCGACCGGCATCGGCGCGTTGGAGGCCAGCGCCAGACCGTTGGCTTCGGCGAACAACTGCAGTTCGTAGCTGCCGATAAACGTTGCGCCAGTCGCCATGCAGATGGCGATAGAGTCGCCGATGTGATCCATGTGGCCGTGCGTGACAACGACAATATCCGCCCGGTCGATATCCGCTACCGTCATATCCGCGCTTGGATTGCCCTCGATCCACGGGTCAAGGTAGATGACCGTACCGGCTTCCGACTCAAAACGAAATGCGGCATGACCGATGTGGGTGATTTTCAGCGAAGCCAAGTGATGAACTCCTTCTTGCCATCGTTGACAACTTTTCGATTACACGGCGCCGGCTTTCAGTATCCCCTCGAACTTTTCTGCCTGCGCCTTGATATCGCAATCAACCTGCTCGGACCAGGCGTTGAGCAGTTTCGTGTAGATCGGCCCGACCTGGCCGTCACCCACCGGCTGGAAGTTGAAACGCGTCACCGGCAGCATGCAGAATGTCGTACTGGTGATCCAGGCCTCGTCCGCCTCGCGCACGTCGTACGGTTCGATGTCGGCCTCTTCCACCCCGATGCCGAGCTTGTCACACAACTCCATACAGTTCATGCGGGAGACGCCGCGCAGGATGTTGTGTCCCTTCGGCGTCAGCACGCGCCCGTTAAGTGTCATGAAGAAGTTGTTGCCGGTGCCTTCGGCGACAAATCCGCGCTCGTCAGTAAGCAGCGCCTGGGCACCATCCTCCAGCTGATTGGCCTGCAGCTCCGCCAGCTTGTAGTAAATGCGGCTGCGATTCTTGGCTTTCGGGTCGATGTAACGGGACGGCACGGCTTGCTGCGGGGTGACGACGGAATGACCGCCCTCGGTATACTTCGGCGCGGCATTGCCGAGGTGCTGGATCAGCGGAAAAACGTTGATCGTCACGATCGGTGCGAGGCCTTCCCGGACAGCGTCCTCGTAGATGTTGAGGGCGCCGCGTGTGACGTTGTGCATGATCTGGCAATCGATGCCATCGAGCATCGCCAGATTCTTCTCGAGCGTCGCTGTTGTCGCCGCTTCCATCTCATCGATGGTCAGGCCGCAATCGATACGGGCGTATTTGAGCGAGCTATAGAGCCGGTCGAGATGGTCGCCCAAACGAAATGGTTTGTGGTTAAACGTGCGGGTCATCTCGAACAGCATGTCGCCGAACATCAAAGCGCTGTCGAAGATGGAAATTCGGGCTTCCTCCTCGGGAATGAAATTGCCGTTGAAATAAACGAGCCGGTCTGACATGGACGGGTCCTCGGTTGTTGCGGTGTTGTGCCTGGGTTGTTCGCCGCCCTCGCCAAGAAGGTGGCACAGGAAAGGCCGGCGGAACATCCCACCGGCATGATGGTGCACCCGGTGCGTACTCTGATGTCGTTGACGCCTGGGCGCAGGCGCCCGATGCACGTTGCGGAAACTCCTGAGATGTGGTTGACTGCGGGGCGGAATTGAGCCAACAAGGTACTGCGGTGAATCGATGTCTGCCACCGTGTCCCCGGATAACCGGCGCCGTCGGCAAAGAGATCACTGGCGCGGATGATTTTCGCGCGATCACGGTTAATTTCCTGTAGGTCAAGATGAGTCAACTCCACCTGCAACCGTAGTTCAGAGAATGGTAGAAAAGCGGACGTTCAGTGAGGCGCACAACGCCTTGGTCGAACAGGCCCACCGGCTCCTGCCGGGCGGCAGCGTCGGCAACGTCTACGACGACACCATTCTGCAGCGCGGCGCCGGCAGCCACGTGTGGGATGTCAGTGGCAACGAGTACATCGACTACCTGCTGGGCTCGGGACCGATGCTGTGCGGGCACGCGCATCCGCGGGTAATCGATGCGGTGCGCGAACAGGTGGGGCGGGGCACCACCTTTTTCGCCACCCACGAGCTGGCCGTCACCCTGGCACAGGAGATTGTCGATGCTGTACCGTGTGCCGAGCAGGTGCGTTTCACCAGCACCGGTACAGAGGCGACACTGTTTGCCATGCGTACAGCTCGCGCCGCCCGCCGCCGCGACCGGATCCTGAAGTTCGAGGGCGGTTTCCACGGCATGAACGACTATGCGCTGATGAGCACCTTTGCCAGCGGCACGGTCGAGCTGCCCGCGCCAGAGCCGGACTCCGCCGGGCTGCCCGGGTGTATCGCCGACCAGGTGCTGGTCGCACCATTCAATGACGTCGAGGGGATGACGGCAATCATCGAGCGCCACCACGACGAGCTCGGCGGTGTTATCATCGAACCGTTGCAGCGGGTGGTCAATCCGGAGCCCGGGTTCCTCGAAGCATTGCGCCAGGTAACGGCAAGATTCGGTGTGCCGCTGATCTTCGACGAGATCGTCACCGGTTTCCGCCTGGCCTACGGCGGGGCGCAGGAGTACTACGGCGTCGTGCCGGACCTGTGCACGATTGGCAAGGTGCTGGCCGGCGGTTTCCCGCTCGCGGCAGTGGCGGGGCGCGAGGAGCTGCTGCGCAGTTTCAACCCGGTCGCGCGCGAAGATGGCAGATACATGCCGCAGTACGGCACGCTCAACGGCAATCCGGTCGCGGCTGCCGCCGGCCTGACGACCTTGGAGATCCTGCGTGAACCAGGGACGTATGATCGGCTGTTCGCCACCGGCGAGCAACTGATGGCCGGGGTGCAGTCGGCCTTTGACGCGGCCGGAATCGTGGTACAGATCGTCGGGGCGCCGCCGGTATTTGACGTGTTCTTTACGGATCAGCCGATCAGTTCATACCGCGACACGCTGACAAACGACAAAGCGATGGTGACGCGGTTCAACAGGCAGTTGCTGGATCGCGGTATCTTTCGGCCGGACAGTAAATTTTACGTTTCGATCATGCATTCAGCCGAGGATGTGGCAAGGACAATTGACGTCTTTGCCGCCGCCGCGAAGGCTCTTTGATAGTCGGCTGAACCAGTGCCTGGACACCCGCGATCTTGTCACTCGGCCCCGCTTGTGCCTTGCCGGCGGAACGAAATTGGTGGCACTCCAAATTGGATGTGGTCCCGCGAGTGGACCAGGACGGTCATATCTTCGTTTTGATCCGAAAGTGTGAGAATCACGACGTTGCCCTGCGCTGACTTCACTTTATAACGCAATGCCTGGCCACCTTCTTGCGACAGCACCCCCATCGTGATCGTGTCCTCCGTGATGATGCACTGCAGCTGGCTGAACTGGCGTCTGAACATGGCCTGGGATGCCGCGTCCTGGTCCGTTTCTGAAAGTTCAAGGCCCTTTATTGTTTCCTCGATGTCGCATTCCCATGTGCCGGCCAGGGCCGCCCCCCTGCCGGTTGCCTGGGGGGACGCCCCGTCACCTTCGGATCCCGACTCCTTGCCCGACCGTTCCTCCCCGATCATCGCCACGGTGAAGGAGTGCTTGCCCATCGTGATCTTCGCACCGTCCGTGAATTTGAACGGGCCGTGGGCAGTGCCGGAATCGTTGTTGACGATCTCGTACAAGGTCGATTCGGGGTCAGGCGTTGCAGCGGCATCCTTTTTGTCGAAGCACGATACGCCGCCGACTGCAAGCCCGACGGTAATGAGTACCTTGAAAAAATCCCGGACCATCTGCTATTTCCCCTGCTTGCGCCGGACATTCGTGAATTCACCGCTGACCGTTGCAGAAGATTCCCTGTCGCCTGTAACGCCGGTGAATTTGAAAAGACCGCTGACCCGTGTCTGGCTGATATCGGTGATCGCAAACGACATCCGCCCCCTGGCGGTCAACAGTGCCCCCGGCTTGTCCCTGCTCACCGCGAAAAATGTTTTGCCGCCCGAAGTATAGCGGCCCACGACCCGATGCTGCGACCTCTCGTCGTATGCGCCCCAGGCGAGATCCTGGCCTTCGGTACTCAACAGGATTACCTCCGTGCCGTTCGAAAACCGCAGCAAATTGGCCCCGTCCCGGGCTTGATAGGCCGTGTTCAGGTCAAACAATTTCTCATTGCCGTCGACGGCGGCGACTACCGAATCTGGCTTCTGTAACTGATCGAGCAATACCTTTTCCTCCGAGGTGATGCGGCGCAGCGGCAGATTGTATCTGGTGATCAGCAGCTGCTCGTCCGAGACGACTGTGAATGCTTCGGCCTGTGGCCGTTGCCAGTGGCTCCACGACTGCGCCAGCGTCAACGTATTACCGTTGATCACTGTCACTTCGTAATCAAGTTCCATTTGAATGGCATCGAGATTGACGATGATCTTGTCCCCGGTGAAGGTGCGGAATTTCTGGTAGTCCCATTTCTTGGCGAACCGTGGACTGTGGCCTTTTTCGATTGCCGTCGCCACCAGCGCGTCGGTGTCGGTCACCCATGTGCCAAGCAGCGCCCGCTTCAGTTGCCGCGCCTCGGGCGAGTCCAGGTCGGTGGTTGTGGCGTCCTCAAAACCACTATCGTCACCGCTGTCGCCTGCCTGCTTGAGGGTAAACAAAAACTTGTCGAGCTGGACTTCGGCGCCATCCTCGAGATCGAAGGGGCCATAGGCCTTGCCAGATTTCTCGCTGATCAGTTCGAACTGGCGCGGCGCCGAACCCGCGGCAGGGGCGGTGTCCTCGCTCTTTTTCCAGCACGAGCAGAGCATGGTGAGGCAGGCAAGCGGCAGGAACAGGCAGCTGACTCGTTTCATGTTGTACCTTATCCAGTTGGGGGGCGCGGGCACGGCGTTCAAATACTAACATGCCTGGCTATCGTTGCAATGCCCAGGAGCCTGTCATGCCGGAATTGCTGTCGTTGCAGCATGGTTTTGCCGCCGCCCGCGACTGGGGGCCGTGAAGGCACCCCCGGTTTTCACTGACAGTGGGGCAGGGCAGGCGGTCTGCGCCAATGAGATGACCGCTGGATTCATCAGGCGCACTTGAAACGCGGGCACTGTCCGTCTATGCTGGTGTATCAACACCGAACCAGGCTAAACCGGGAGGCAGACATTGGCTGATATCCAGGAACTTTCAGCGGCGAACTTCGATGCCGAGGTGCTTCAACACGACGGCCGTGTACTCGTCGATTTTTATACCGAATGGTGCGGGCCGTGTAAGCAAATGGCGCCGGTCCTGGAAGAGATCGCCGCGTCGGATGACAGTGTGAAAATCGTCAAGGTCGATGCCGGCAAAGAGCAGCAACTTGCCATGCAGCATGAGGCGACCATGGTGCCGACCTTCGTCCTGTTCGAGAACGGCGACAAGGTACGCGCAACCGTCGGCGCCATGCCGAAGGCAAAATTCGTCGACTGGCTCAACGGCTGACGGTCCGGCGCTGTAGAACGACGGGTTGTACAAGTAGCGTTTTGAGAGGGCCCTACGTTGGAAACTATGCCGCGGCTACTATGGTAAGCGCGGCAGCAACCAACCCGACCCCAGAATTTTCCGAATGGCGTTACACCTCGATCGACTGCGGCTACAACGCGTTGGCCCTCCCGCCACTGCGGGTGTGGTCTCGTTACCGCTGCCGCCGCAGTCCGCCGACCGCCTGGCGGTCGACCATCGATGTGCTGCCTGGCAGCCCCTCGGCCACTACGAGCGCGACGGCTCGCCGCGCCGCGTGCTTGCCTGTATCGCGGATCCCAGGGGCGTGCCCGAAACGCTTGGCTTGAAAGAAGTCGCGCGGCCTTCCAGGAAACCCGCAAAACATCCCTGGTCGGCCACGACGCGGATCACCCGCGAGAAGCTCGAGTTTCAGAAGGTCATGACTTTTGCGCAGCCTGATCACATGCGTGGCGCCCCGGTGGAGGACTGTGCCAGCGTGGAGAGCGAGCTGGTGCTGGCCTATGGCGGTGAGACCATTTGCATCACTGCCGGCGCGACCGGGCCGGGGGGCGGCAAGTGCGTCTGGCAGAACGTCCACCTCGAGCGGTTGTGGTCGAACGCCGCCGCCGCGTCGGTGCGCGTCGGTGGCATCATCTACAACGGCGACACGTACCTCTGTGCAGACCTGTACATCGTCCTCTATGCTACGGGTGTCGCCAGCGTTGCATGTCATTTCGTCAATACCCGGTTGCATATCAAGGGCTACGACTTTCGCGGTCTGCCGTTTATCAGGTTCAGCGGAACCGCCTTCGGGCGGCGTCAGATCACGCTGCCGCGCGACGGCATGCAGCAGCAGTTCGGACTGTTCGGTCTCAATCTCGACGACGCAGCGATTCTCTGCAGCGACAAATATCCCGGCCGTCTCGAATGCCGCGGCAATGAAGCCGACTGGTTTCCTGTCAGTCGCGTTTTCAATCCGCAGAAGGTCCGCGGGCCGGCGGAACGCTGGGACCCGGGCATGGCGCGGACTGTCCGCTTCACAATGTCACTTGGCGCCGCGCCGCCGCTGATCGCGCGCTACCAGGCACCGGCCTGGTGGTACAGCGTGTGTGGTGAACCGTGGGCGTTGCCGCTGCTGCCGGTGCAGGGCCGGTTTGCGGAGCTCGCACAAATCACCGTTGACGACCTGCGTGCGATGTTTCGCCGTGGTCGTTTCGATGCCGGCTGTGCGGCCCGGGGAGACTACGTGCAGTCACAGCAGGTGGGCAATGACGGGTACACCGGATCGAGCCTGTTGCTGTACGCGATCAGTCGCGGTGACGACCAGGTTTACGCCGATGCTCTGGCGTATTGCTATTACTGGGCCGATCTCGCGGTCGACCACGAGGAGTTCACCGTGCACCAGTGGATCGGTGGCTGGCCGTGGAAGACGTGTGCGTATATGAAGTTTCGCGACCTGGTGTACGGCTACCTCGAAACCGGTGATCCGTACCTACGCGACACGGCCGAGAATGTGGCAGACGTCTACTGGATGTGGTTCCGTGCGAACTGGCCGCGCTCTGCCATTGGCCGCGACATGTTCCCGACCGCCGACTGGGCCGTGCTGCGACGCTACTTCGACAGCGACCGCGGCCGGCACCGGACGCACCAGCTCGTGGGCATGCTGCGGGATGTCGTCGAGACACGCGGGACGGCCGGCGGACAGATGGGCGCAGGCCCGCATGCCGGGTACGTCGATGCCTTGTATATGTCGGGCGTTTGTATGGCCGCCTGTCTCGACATGGCGGAGGCTGAAATCGAGGCCGGCAACGGGGATCAGCTCGATGGGCTGCTGGATCTGCTGCGCCAGTTGCACGCAGATTTCATCCGTGACGATATGCCGCTGTTCCCGTCGAACATGCATGAGTACCGGCCAGACTGGAGTCCGCATTTCACCGTTACCTGGGCGATGATCGCAGCCCGCATTTACCCGGTGCTGTCACGGATTTGGCCGAAATCCAGCAAGCAGCAAGATGAAGGGATGCAAGCCCTGTACAGGCACGCGGAGGACCAGGACGCCTGGCCCCGCGAGGGACGCTATTGTCTGTTCCCCTTGCAGATCGGCATCCATGACGCCTTTGTCCTGGGCGCCCGGCTGGAAGGGCAGGGCATTTTGATCGAGCCGGTCGGCAAGCCGGCTGATTGGGCCTTGCAACAGGTCGTCGATACGCCGTGGGGCAGCTTGTCCGTGCGAGCCAGGCAGCGGCGCGGCGCTGTCGAATTTGCATTCTCCGCACCGGAGAAGTTCCCGATTCGAATTTGCTACCAGGGAAAAAACGGCAAATCTACAAGTACCGGCACTTGCCGGCTGTAACTCACATCGCGGTTGCGCCGATCTTGCCGAAGAAACCCGCCGCAACGGAGTATTCCAAACCATTAACCCGGACGGAATTGATGTTCAACGAGATAAACGTCGCGGCGATTTCGTTCCGCCCGAAGAAACTCGATCTGCAGGGCAACGCCGACAAGCTGGAGGCGATGTTTCGCGACGCTGCTCGTGAGCAGGCACAGCTTGCAGTCGGGCCGGAAGGTGTGCTCGAGGGCTACGTCGTGAATGATATCATCGCCGGCGACATCCCGGCGGAGTGCATCAACGACGTTGCCGTGACGATGCGCTCGAAGGTCATCACACGCTTCCGCAACCTGGCCCAGGAGCTGAACATGTGCCTGGCCTTCGGCTGTGCCGAGAAAGTGGCGGGCGACATCTATAACTGCGCGGTGTTTATCGACAATCAGGGCCGGCTGCGCGGCAAGTATCACAAGATGCAGCTGGCGGAAGGGACGCACCCGTCGTGGTGGTACGATCGGATCGGCAGCCGCAGCCGGGCCATTGATACGCCGTTTGGACGGGCCGGTTTCCTGATCTGCAATGACCGGTGGAACCCCGATTTGGCACGTATCCCGGTACTCGACGGCGCCAGCTACCTGCTGATCCCGTCATACGGCTCGCGTAGCTTTGACCAGGACCATGCGGTGCTCGCCAGGGCGCGTGAGAATGGCGTGCCCGTTGTCGAGGCGAACGTTGGCGTGACGTTGATCATCAGCAAAGGGGAGATTGTCGCCCGCTCGCGTAAGATCGAGACGATGGTCACCGCCACGATGGCGATCCCCGCGGCGCCGTCGCGTTCGAATCGCGACCTGCAGGAGAGCGCTTTCCTCAGGCAACGCGGGCCGGCGATGAAGGCGAACTGTCGCCGAACGATGCAGGGCCTGAAGCAGCGATGATCAAGCGCCGAGGGCGGCGGCCCGAAAAGCGCGGATATGGTCCGGTCCAGTGCCGCAGCAGCCGCCGATGATCTGGGCCCCGGCCTGCAGCAACGCAGGGATACCCACCGCCATGTCTTCGGCGCTCTGGTCGTAACTCGTTTGCCGATTCTTGTCCAGCTTCGGGATGCCGGCGTTTGGATAGGCCATCATGGATTTGGGCGGGTCAATGCCGCGGGCCGCCATTGCTTTCCGGAGCTCGGTGATTCCATGGCAGGCGTACGGCATTCCCGAATGCTCGGACCGCTCCTGTTCGGCGCCGCAGTTGAGCCCGAGCACCTGGACGAAATCCAGAAGATTGACGCCGCCGGAATACTCGCTGCCGGACAGGGAATCGAGCAGCGAGTCGACGGAATGGCCCCAGTTCGTCTTGTAGACGATCTCGCCGGTGGCCCGGTCCTTGGTATACTTGTATGTGCAGTTGACGGCGATCGGCAGGTTGAACTGGCGGACAACATCCACTGCGATGGTCGCTTCAACAACGGAAAACATTGTTTCCAGGCAGAACAGATCAACACCGGCCTCGGCCATTTTTTCCGCCACCCGTTCGTGTGCCTCACGCACTTTCTGGTTCGGGATGCCGAAGTCGGTGCTGCCGGCATCGGCCTCGATGGCGCCTGGTGACGGCCCGATCGAGCCGGCGACATAGACATCGCCGGCGCTGGCGTCGGCTGCGGCCCGGGCGATTTGGACGGCGCTGGTGACCAGTTTGGCGGTGGCACCGGCATCGTGGTGCGCCATCTCCAGATGCAGTGGTGAGGCCACGGTGGTGTTGGTCCCGATGATGTCGGAACCGGCGGCAATATAGGAATCGTGCACGTCCCGTACCGCTTCGGGATACAGCTCATTGGCCAGGGTGCTGTTGGGCAGTTCGATACAGCGGGTGAAAAGCTCGGTGCCGAAAGCCCCGTCGTAAAAGATCGGGGCCGGATCCTGCAGCCGTTCGAGGAAGGTTGGCATGATTATTTATTGTGAATGTGACGTTGAAACGGCGTGATCATTCTTGAAATAGGCTTTTTCCAGCGTTGCTTTTGACGAGGTGACGCCGACGCAGGCCCAGTGCGTGGCGTAGGCGCGGCGCCAGCGGTCCGACTCGTTGCGGTGCGAGGTGTGCAGGCAGCTGCCATGGTGGAAGATGACGCCGCCTTTAAGCACCGGCGCCAGGCTTTCGCGGTTCAGATCGATCAGTTCGGCGGGCGGCACCAGGTTGTGAGGGTCGTCGGGATCCTGCTCGTGCGGCAGCAGCGGTTCGAGGTGTGAACCGTCGATGTAACGCAGGCAGCCGTTTTCCTCGTCGACATCGTCCAGCGCGATCCACGCGGTGATGACCTTCTCCGGTGGGCTGCACTGGAAATAAAAGTTGTCCTGATGATAGGGCTTCATCGTTCCATAATGCGGCGGTTTCATGAATATTTGATCGCTGATCAGAACCGGATCGTCATCGATCAGTTGGCCGACCAGTTTCCGCAGCCGTTCGTCCAGGGCGAAATCGCGGAACTCCTGGTGCTGCCGAAACGGCCTGGTGATTTTGCGCGGCAGTACGGCACCATCAGGACCGTGGTCGACCATGTAGCGACTGTCCTCGCCTTCGTCGATCTGGGCCATGCCGATTTCTTCCGCGAGCGCGGCGATTCGTGAGGCCCTGTCCCGTGAGAAGACGCCCTCGACGATGGTCCAGCCCTTGGCTTTGAAATGGTCCAGGTGTCGCTGTTCGATCATGTCCTGAAATTCCTTGGATGAAATGACATAGATATAGACGGTTACGACTGGATTTCAACAACTGGTGGGGGGAACAGGGCAACCAATCGTCGAACGCCGAACGAAAAGTGACGAATGAAGAATGAATGAAGAACGAAGGTCCCATCTGTTGCTTCGCCGGCATCTTTGGCGCGGCAGGGCCTTTTTCACTTCGGCGGCCATTTCTTCATCGCTTCATTGCACTGCCCCGCTGTTGTTGCTATAACGCACCCCCGCCCTGTCCGCTCCCCACCATCCCAATGACGGTTCCTCATGGCAGCCGCACGCCCGGTGACCGGTACGTTTGTGACAGCATCGGGGCCGTTGAACCTACCGGCGACCCTGGCCGGCGTCGATTCCGGATAGATGCCGGCGACATTTGCAGAAACCGTGATTGCACGCTTAGTTGTGCCATGTCGTACACGCCTACTGCAGCCGATATCGAATCCTATCAAGCCCGCGGCTACTGGATCGGCCCGAAACTCGTCGAGGACGATCGCATCGACCAGTTGCGGCGGGCGTTGGAACGCATCTTCACCGGTGATTTCGACGGCGACGGCTATTCCTACCGTAACCAGTATCCCGACCTGCCACAGCAGGAAATGTTCGCTGTGCGCAAGCTGATGAACGGCTGGTGGATCAATGACGCAGTCCGTGACATGGTCTGCAATCCAGTGCTCGGCCGTATTGCCGCAGCCCTGATGCAAGCCGACAGTGCGCGGCTCTGGCACGACCAGGTTGTCTTGAAGCCCGGTGCCGGCAGCCAGGAAACCGAGCTGGGCAACATCGGCTGGCACCAGGACTACGCGTACTGGAACTGCACGACGACGAGCAACATGACGACTGCATGGCTGGCTTTGCAGGACACCGACCTGAGCAATGGCGGCATGCGCACCATCGTCGGCTCACACCAGTGGGGGTTCGTAGAAGAAGCGGCGACGTTCACCGAACCGGATCTCGACGGGCTGCGGGACCGCTACATCGACCGCACTGGCGGCGAGTGGATCGACGAGCCATGCGTGCTGCAGGCCGGGCAGGTCAGTTTCCACCACGCCCTCTGTTTTCATGGCTCTGGTGCCAATCGCACGACAGCGCCCCGGATGTCGGTCATCGGCCACTACATGCCCGGCGACTGCGGCTTTCGCGCCAACGGCTGCTACCACAGCAATGTCGGCCTGCTCGGACCACGGCCGCGCGACGGACAGCCGTACGACAATGACTATTTCCCGGTTGTTTATCCGGCGCCGGGTTCATGAAAAAAAGAGCCGCGTGACCATTGAACGACTGGACAACGAAAAGCTCCTTGGCCCGACCGACTTCCAGGCGACCGATCCGGATTCAGAATTATCGGCGCCTTCAACCCCGGCACCGCACGGTGCGGTGACGAACTCGTGCTGATGATGCCCGTTGTGCAGGCCATCAATGACGCTGTCGTGATGGCTGGTTGCGGGCATCGCGCAGACGCGTTGTCGATGGCCAGGTGCGCCATGAAGTAGATCGAAGTTTTCCGAGCCAGCGCCTGTTCTCGCGCTGCCGTCAGAAAATCCAACGCATGCGCTCGTCCCAGTCGACACCGGCTGGCAGAAACTGCCCCGACATCGGCTGCCGCTGATCATAAACCGCGACGATGATTGCCGCTGCATCGGTCAATTTCAGCGCGGCGGACGGCTGCACACCGACGCCCATGAACCACTCCTTGCTCGCCCCATCGTCAAAAACGCCGAGCAGCGTCAGGTCCCACTCCTGGATACCAAGGTAAACGATTTCCGCTATGTCGCCGGAGCCAAGCAGGGCCACAGTCTTCAACTTCTGTTCAGACAGTTTGCGGCAGACCCGGGCGCTCTGCCGCCGGGCTTCGCGATAGAACTCCATCGAGAACTCGACAAACTCCACGGTGAGGCGAGCCTTCTCGGCAATGCCGCTCGGCGTCAGAAAATAATCCCAGTGGCGGGAGTTGAGTTTCTTGACGTGCAACAGGCCTTTAGAAACCATGCGCTTGAGAGTCTCGTGAGCGAGCTTGACGCTGACCCCAAGCTTGGTCGCGGCGGCTGGATGCCTATTCCCAGCCAGCTCAGGATTATCTCCGCGCCGATCATGCTTCCCATGCCCATGCTTACCATGACCACGAT
>JASLZG010000189.1 GCA_030754995.1 Lentisphaeria bacterium | reverse complement strand
TTGGCAGCGCGGAGGTCGGCACCGCGGAGGTTGGCATCGATGAGGTAGGCGCCGATGAGGTTGGCATCGGTGAGGTCGACACTGCCGAGGCTGGCACCGATGAGGTAGGCATCGATGAGCTCGGTGCCGCTGAGGTCGGCACTGCTGAGGTTGGCACCGCTGAGGTCGGCACCGCTGAGGCCGGCACCGCCGAGGTTGGCACCGCTGAAATCGGCAACGCGGAGGTTGGCACCGCTGAGGTCGGCGGCGCGGAGGTCGGCACCGCTGAGGTTGGCATCGACGAGGTCGGCACCGCCGAGGTCGGCAACGCGGAGGTCGGCACCGCTGAGGTTGGCAGCGATGAGGTCGGCAGCGGCTATTTTGGCATCGATGAGGCCGGCACCGCGGAGGTCGGCAACGCGGAGGTCGGCACCGCCGAGGTCGGCGCCGCTGAAGTTGGCGTCGCGGAGGTCGGCACTGCTGAGGTCGGCACCGCCGAGGTGGGCACGGCGGAGGTCGGCACCGCCGAGGTCGGCACCGCTGAGGTTGGCATCACGGAGGTCGGCACCGCGGAGGTCCAACCCGGAATCAACCTCCGTAACACCGGGAAACCCGGAAAGGATGTCCGTCCAGGGCTGGCCTGCCAACAACGCTGCTACAACCGTTTGCAGCCGTTCCCTGCCCTCGTCAGTCTCCCACCGCGCCTTCAATTGTTCTGGTGTCGATGGCACGGCTATTGGGGCTGGCTGAAGGGGTGTGAAGCGAAGGGGCTAAACGACGCGGCGGGCGTCGTGCCGGATGCGGCGTGAGAAAGGTTGAATGGTGAATTACCAACCCGATGATGAAAAATTCCGGTTTCGGGACTCATTCGCATCACATCACCGCATTGCCGAAACCTGCGTTCCCCGTTTTGACATGACTGACCTTGCGTGCCGCGGCAACGCCGTGTGGCCAGACCGGACGGCCTGTCATCAAGCGGCCGGCCGAACTGGAATCCCCGGTGCGGAAACTCATCCACAAATTTCACCCAGGCCGTTGGTCAACAGCACGGCGCGCCGCACCTTCGAAGCTACTTTCTGCCGGACCAAACTGCAAATGCGAAGGCACCCCTTTCCGTTAAAGTTGCACCGTCGAAAAAGCAACCCACGCCCAAGCCGGCGCATTGCCGGCGGAGAATCGAACCGGCGCCGGTTTTATACGCCCCCGGCGGGTTTTGTAACGCGGGTCCTGAACAGCCGCGTCACCGTTCTTTCCGCGCCGCCTCGGCAACACCGAGGTTGTCGCGCGCTTCCTCATGGGCCGGGTCGCAAAAGAGCGCCCGGTGATATGATTCGATTGCGGCCTGCAGGTCACCGCCCTGATGCAGCAGCAGCCCGACCTTGAAGTGTGCTTCGGCGTTGCCCGGGTCGGCAGCCACCAGTTTCTCGAAGGCCGCCAAAGCCTGCTGCGGATCACCCAGCGCCTGCCAGCAGACGCCGGTGTAATACATCGCGCCGGTGTGGCGGGGGTCGATGGCAAGAACCGCTGCGAACTCCGCAATCGCCTGGTCGCAAGCTTTCTGCCGCTGATACAGCCCGGCGAGATTCAGCCTGGCATCGATCGCCCCGGGCTGCAGGCGGATCGCGCGCCGGCAGGCCTGTGCGGCACCGGCCGGCCGGCCCAGCCGCTCGAGCAGGATCGCCTGGTTAAGCCACGGCCGCGCCACATCCGGTCGCAGCTCGATGGCCTGCTGATAAGCCGTGAGTGCCTCGTCGAGCCGGTCGTTGTCCTGGTAATAATTACCCAGCGAATTGTACGCCTGGTAAACGCCCGGATCACCCGCCAGCACGTGTTGCCACAGGGCTTCGCTCTGGCGCCAGATCGCCGTCTGCTGCCAACTGCGCCAGGTGCACAGCAACAGGGCGACGGCAAGCAGGACGGTGTAGCTGCCGCGCCATTTGCCCGGCAGCACGTGGCGCACGGCGATGATAGTGAAAAAGACGCCTACCAGGGGGAAGTAGCCGTAGCGGTCGGCGGTGATGAACTGGCGGTCGACGGCCAGCACGACGGTCATTGCGGGAATGACCGCGATGGCGCCAAAGCCGGCGCCGAACCAGAGACCGCGCCAACGGTGCCGAACGGCCAGGGCAATGATTGCCGCCAGGCTCAGGGCGGGCAGCAGTTGCCAAACCACCAGCCGGTTCGGATTCAACGTCGTGTCGAGCGCGTACAACGGACTGGGCGCAGACACCAGCCCGAGGCGCAGCAACCAGTCGTTGAGCACCGCCGGCAGGTACACCGCCTGAAAAAGCGACATGCGGCCGTCGGCCCCGACCAGGCTGTTGAGCCAGTACACGGCGATTGCGATGATCGCCAAAGGAATGAGCCACAGCAGGTGCGGCCGGGCACCCCTGCGCGGCTCCCGGAGCATTTCAAGAAGCAACAGAAGCGGCAGCACGATGATCGTCGGCTTTGCCAGCGTGCCGAGGGCGAAGGTGACGACCGCCAGCAGGTAGCAGCGGCGGTCCTCGTGGTTGCGAGCACGCCGGTACAACAGCAGGGTCGCAAGCGCAAAGGCGGTAGAGAGCAGTTCCTTGCGGCCCATGGCCCAGGCCACCGACTCTGTCTGCAGCGGGTGTACGATGAAGGCCAGGGCGACCAGGAACGCGGTGACCCGGCACCTGCTCCAGCCCTGCACGACGAAAAACACCAGCACGCCGTTGACCGCGTGCAGGACCGTGTTGGTACCGTGCAGCACCCAGGGGTGCAGGCCGAGCGTGAGCGATTCGGCGAAGTGCGTCAGATAGGTGACGGGGATGTACAGCAGCTCGCCGCGGACACTGCCGGGAGTCAGCAATGCCTTGATGTTGTCGACGGAGAACGAGTGCAGGTACGGGTTGCTGAGGATATAGGATTGGTCATCCCAGTTGGTGAACTCGAACCCCAGCGTGCGGCCGTACAGGAGAATGGCGACCAGCGCCAGCGCCGGCGGCATCCATGGCGTTCCATGGGCTGTCGGGCCGCTGTCCGGCCTGCTCGTGTCCGGATTCTTCAACCTTCGCCGTCGATCCGCACGCCCCCGTCGCCGCTGACGATACTGCCGATCGGCATGGCTCGGAACCCGCAAGCGTCGGCGGTTGCAATGGCGGCATCGGCAGAAACCGCCGGCACCATCCAAACCATACCGATGCCCATGTTGAAGGCGTGGAACATGTCGTGGTTGCCGATACCGCCGGCGTCCCGGATGACCTCGAAGATCGGCGGGCAGCTGAATGTGCTGCTGTCAATTTCAGCCGCCACGCCGGCCGGCAGAACACGCGGGACGTTGTCGTACAATCCGCCGCCGGTGACGTGGGCAATGCCGTGCAGCGGCAAGCCGTCGTCCAGGGCTTTCCTGATGGCGGGGTAATAGCAGAGGTGCGGTCGCAGCAGCACGTCGCCGAGCGAACCGTCGAGCTCCGGCAGCTCGGTGTCGACGGTATGCCGGCAACCGTCGAACAGAACCTTGCGTGCCAGGCTGTAGCCGTTGGTATGCAGCCCGTTCGAGGCGAGGCCGATGAGTGCGTGTCCGGGCGCCACCTCGGCGCCGGTGATCATTCGGCCCTTCTCGATGACCCCGGTGATGACCCCGACCAGGTCGTAATCGTCGCCGTACATGCCCGGCATTTCGGCCGTCTCACCACCGAGCACGGCGACGTTGCAGGCGCTGCAGGCGGCCGCGATGCCGCCGAGCACTTCTTCATACAGCGGGCTGCGCAGCTTGCCGATACCGATGTAATCCATGAAATACAGCGGCTCGGCGCCCTGCACGGCGATGTCGTTGATGCAGTGGTTGACGATGTCATGGCCGACGCCGTCGTGCCGGCCGGCCAGGCCGGCAACCATCAGCTTGGTGCCGACCCCGTCGATACTGGAGACCAGGACGGGCTCTTTGTATTTGCTCAGGTCAAGCTGGAACAGGCCGCCGAAGCCGCCAATGCCCTGGAGCATCTCGGGGCGGCGCGTGGCTGCCAACCGGTCTTTGACGCGGCTCAGGAGGTCATGGGAAAGGTCGATGTCGACGCCGGCATCTTTGTATGCGCTTGTCGAGGCACTCATAGTCGTTGGTCGATGTTATTGGCCAGCCGTTGCTGCGAACTCCGCATTTCCGTGGTGCCGCACTATATATCGGTAACCGAGCGGAGGCAACGCAGGGCTTGATTTCTACGGTCCCACCGGTATACTACGCGCTCGCTTTCGATCCGGGTTGTACCACTCTGTTCGCACAATTATCAATAGATCATACCAATCGCAGGAGCCACCTCATGGCAATTAAGATGGGCATCAACGGATTCGGCCGCATCGGCCGGCTGGTTTTCCGTGCAACAGCCAATAATCCCAATGTCCAGGTCGTCGGTATCAATGATCCGTTCATCGACCTCGACTACATGGAATACATGCTCAAGTACGACTCCGTGCACGGCCGTTTCGACGGTGAGATCTCGATCAGCGACGGCAACTTCGTAGTCAACGGCGAGTCAATCGCCATCTACGGCCGCATGGATCCGTCTGAGATCGGCTGGGGTGAATGTGGGGCCGACTACGTCGTTGAGTCGACCGGTGTGTTCAGGTCGAAGGACAAGGCTGGGGCGCACCTGGCGGCAGGCGCCAGGAAAGTCGTGATTTCGGCTCCGTCGGACGACGCACCGATGTTCGTAATAGGCGTCAATCACGAGAGTTACAGCTCCGATATGGACATCGTCTCGAATGCTTCCTGCACCACCAACTGCCTGGCACCGCTGGCCAAGGTAATCAACGACAATTTCGGCATTGTCGAAGGGCTGATGACCACGGTGCACGCGGTCACGGCGACGCAGAAGACTGTTGACGGCCCGTCGGAAAAAGACTGGCGCGGCGGTCGTGCGGCGTGTTACAACATCATCCCGTCGAGTACCGGCGCGGCCAAGGCGGTCGGCGTGGTCATCCCCGAGCTCAACGGCAAGCTTACCGGCATGGCCTTCCGCGTGCCGGCCGCCGACGTCTCCGTTGTCGACCTGACCTGCCGCATCGAGAAGGGCGCCAGTTACGACACCATCAAGGCGACGATCAAGGCCGCATCAGAGGGCGACATGAAGGGCGTCATGGGCTACACGGAAGACGACGTGGTGTCCTCGGACTTCATCGGTGAAACCTGCACCAGTTTCTTTGACGCGGATGCCGGCATCGCGCTGAACGACAACTTCGTCAAGCTCGTGTCGTGGTACGACAACGAGTGGGGCTACTCCAGCAAGGTGGTCGGCCTGGTCGAGCACATGGCGAGCGTCGACGGCTGAAGCCGGCCGTTGGCGCGGGGCAGAGGGGGCAGCCAAACAACCTAGTGCCGCACTTTTTCCGTGGCCCAGATCGCCAATTGTTCGCGGAAGATTTTGGCGTTGTGCCGAATGTCGACAGGGAAGCTCTTGTTGAACAGGAAATGCCTGATGCTGCGGGTCACGTCGCTGGCCTGGCCGAGCTCAAGCAGTTCCTGGTTGAACCGGTCGCGGCCTTCGTCGGTCACCGGAAAATGATCGGGCTGCGGCTCGATTATGATCACCGGAATCTGCCGGTACCGTTCGTTGCCGGCGCCGACCAGGGCACTGCGGAAGACGTTTGTGTGGTTGTTGAAGATCGCCTCGCAGCAAACGGTATACAGCGATTCATCTCCGGTTTCGACTCGATGCACCGAGCGCCCGCAGAACCACAACTGCCCGGCATCGTCGAGATAACCAACGTCACCGATGCGGTGCCAGAACGGTCCATTGACGCGATCGTCAGTTTCGTAGATTTTATGCAAGGCGGTTTGTTCCGGCAAATCAAAGTACCTGCGGCTGACGTTCGGCCCCTGTACGATAATCTCGCCAACCTCGCCGGGCGGCAGAATTTCGGCGTCCTGCAGCCACGGTACGATACCATCACTGATGCGCATGATCTGCAGCCGGACCCCCGGCACCGGCAAGCCGACACAGACACCGCGGCCGGCGGCGGTCATGGCGGCGGCGCCGGCGAGGATTTTGCTGCCGCGGTTCATGGTTACCGGCAGGCATTCCGTGGCGCCGTACGGCGTATAGGTGTCGGCCCCTTCGGGCAGGATGTGCCGCAGCAGCCGCTCATGCAGGTAAGCCGCCACCGGGGCGCCGGCCATGATCACCCGGCGCAGGCCCGGCAGGCGGATGCCGCCTTTGAGGCAATGGGCACTGACCGTGTTCCACAAGGCCGGCGACCCGAACGAGAAGGTGACCTTGCTGTTGTTGACGGTGCTGATGATGTTCTCCGGCGCGACGTCGGCGGGGCGCGTCGGATTCATCTCGGGAATGACTACGGGCATGCCCATGGCGAGCGTGAACAGGGCAAAGAGCGCGAAGCCCGGCATATCGATGTCGTCGGCAGTCACATCGAAGATTTCCTGCAGGATACGGCGCTGGGCGTCGAACATGCCGTGCGTGTACATGACCCCTTTCGGCAGGCCGGTGCTGCCGGTAGTGAAGATGATCGCCGCCAGGTCCTGCGCCGTCGTCGCCGCCGTGGGGTTGCCCGAATCGTTGTCGACAAAGAGGTCATCCAGGCTGTAGCCGCCCCAGAGGAATTTGCAGCCGATCGTCACGTTGATGCGCACCGTGCGGAAATATCGGCGAAAAACCAGCCGCACCAGGTGCGCCAGCGGGATCCCCACAAACGCCGCCGGCCGCACCTGTGAGACGCAACCAAGCAGATTGCTGCGGCTCATGCCGGGATCGATGAGCACCGGCACGGCGCCGATCCTGAACAGGGCGAAGGCCAGCGGCAGAAAATCGATACCCGGCCGGACCATCAGCACGGTGCGCATGCCAGGCTCGACGCCGATCCGGCGGAAGCCGTGGGCATAGGCGCAGGAGTGACTTGCGAGGGCCGCAAAAGTGATTGATTCGCCGGTCGCACGCACGGTCACCGCGGTGCGGTCACCCTGTTTTTCCGCCCAGTGATCGAGGTAGCCGGAATAATTGAAGGAGTCGGTGTTCAGAAACTGTATCGATGGTTCAGAGTGGGCGTTGCATGGGCCGTAAACTTACCCCGCGCAGTTTGTCGACGGCATGGTCAGCCGCGACCCCGCACACCGACCATGGATTGTCGGCGTAAAACACCAGTGCCGCGCCGTTTAGGCTTGTCGTGGGGGAACTGCTCGGCGGCAGTTTACCTGTCGCCGTCGTCGCGATTGCCGCCTCTTTCGTTTTTACGGTCTTCGTCGTCGCCGTCTTTGTAGGGCCCCTTTTCGTAGTTGGCGATGAGCTTTTCGAGGTGTGCGATGTATTTCTCGGCACCGCCGCGCTTATACCCGGTCTTGGCGACCAACGTACCGTCCGGTGCGAGGATGACAATCGTCGGGTAGCCGCGGATACCGTACTTGCTGGCCAGGTCGGCGTTCTGGTTCTCCAGGGATCTGCTCTGTCTCTTGTTCCGCGGAAAGTCGACTTCGACCAGGATCAGGTTTTTCCTCGCGTAGTCCTTGAAATCCGACTTGTCGAACACTTCCTTGTTCAGCTTGAGGCACCAGATACACCAGTCGGATCCGGTGAAGTCCAGCAGCATATACCGGTCCTTGCGGTCCGCCTTCTTGGCCGCTCGCTTGAAATTCGTTTCCCAGCCGGAGGCCGCGAAGGCCGAGGCTGTAAAGCACCCGATCAAAACGATGAGTATGAGTTGCCGATTCATGGCGTGGCCCGGGACCCGTTGTTTTGGTTAACCGTCCAGTTTGTCTGAAATCCAGGTGATGAGGCGGCGCGCACAGGCAGGCTTGCCGATATGTCCCCAGGCGGTGGGCGCCTCTTCATCCGACCGTGTCAGCAACGTATATGTTCCATCCTCGCCGGCGACGCTGGCCAGGTCGTTGAGCACAATAGCATCGAGGTTTTTGCTGGCCAGTTTGCAACGGGCCTTGTCGACACCGTCGCGACTTTCCAGGGCGAAGCCGACGCAGACCTGGCCGTCGCGTTTTTCGGCGCTGACGGTCGCCGCCACGTCCGGCGTCGTCGCGAGCTGCAGCGTCATGCCCTCCGGGGTCTTTGGCAGCTTCTGGGCTTCCGGCGACGACGCCTTGTAATCGCCGACCGCGGCGGCGAAGATCGCGGCGGCGGTGGCGGTGAAACAGGATTGCATCGCGACCAGCATCTCGTCGGCGCTGGTAACCGAATGTGTAGTGATCGACGGGTGCCGCGGCAGGTTGGCATCGGCCACCGGCCCGGTCACGTAATCCACCTGCGCCCCGGCAGATACCGATGCCAAAGCCAGGGCGCGGCCCATCTTGCCGCTGCTCGGGTTGCTGATGAAACGCACCGCGTCGATCCGTTCCTGTGTCGGCCCGGCGGTGATGGCGATTCGCCGACCGCCGAGGCTGAGCGGGATGGCGTCCTCGATCAGTCGCTGGACGATGGCCTCCGGCTCGGTCATGCGGCCGACGCCGGTCATGCCGCAGCCGAGCGCGCCGCTTTCCGGGCCGACCCGGAACCAGCCCCGGTCCTCGAGCCGCGCGACATTGTCCGCCACCGTCGGGTGCTGCCACATCTCACAGTTCATCGCCGGGCAGAAATAGCGTCGGCAGCTCGGCGGCAGCGACAAGGCGCTCAGCGCCACGATGTCGTCGCCGATGCCGTGCGCCAGCTTGGCAATCAGATCGGCTGTCGCCGGCAGCACAACGAAGAGATCGGCGGCAGTCGCCGGGTAAAGGTGCGGGTAGATTGCTTCGACGCTGTCGGCGCCGGGCGGCGGCATCACGCTGGTCCGCGCTTCGCGTCCGGTGACTGCGGCAAACGACAGCGGCCCGACGAACTGCTGCGCGGCCGGGGTCATTGCCACGGTGACATCAGCGCCGGCCTGCCGCAGACGGCTGGCCACAGCCACCGCCTTGTAGGTCGCGACCCCGCCACCGACACCGAGAATTACTTTTCTACTGTTCAGAGAAGACATGCGCCTAATGTACTGCACCTATGCCCTGCCTGCACCACGTGCCAGGCTCATCAATCGTTCGTCGAGCTCGCCGCCTTTGCGTTGAAGCGAGTTCCATGACCAGTGACTCTGCCACGGTTGCGGCTTTTCCATCTGCTCGATCGCCAAAAATTCCCGGACAAGATCACCGGATCGACCGGGGCACCTTCATCCTGCTGACCTGTAATCCTGTCTACACCTTTCCTTGCCTGGTCGTCATCCCGCACCCCGCGCCAGCGCGGCGCCGATCAGGCG
The DNA here is from genome assembly GCA_030754995.1 of Lentisphaeria bacterium. Lineage (GTDB taxonomy): Bacteria > Verrucomicrobiota > Lentisphaeria > JABSQK01 > CAJWLW01 > CAJWLW01. The sequence continues at coordinate 246 of JASLZG010000189.1, read as the reverse complement.
GGTGCAGAGGTCGGGAAAGGGCAGACCGGCGGCGGCGGCGGCCTTCGGGATCAGGCTGGTGGCGGTAAAACCGGGGATGGAGTTACCCTCGAGGATAATCGTCTCCTCGTCGTTGACGATTATGTCGACGCGCAACAGGTCACGGGCGCCGACGGCGTGAAAGGTCGCCAGCGCCAGGTCCTGCAGGCGCTTCTGCGTTTCCTTCGACAGCGAGCGCGGCGGGCACAGGTACTCGGTCTTGCCGTG
>JASLZG010000188.1 GCA_030754995.1 Lentisphaeria bacterium | reverse complement strand
CTGTCGTAAGACGACGCGACGGCTTTCGCATCGGGTCGGCGCTTTGCCGTCGCCGCGATCTGCGTGATCACCGGGATTTCGGGGTACGGTGCGGCGGTGTCGTTCCAGGCTTCGACCACCCGCTGCGACGTGTCATCGAGCATCGGCAGCGAGGCGACCGTGGCCTCCGGCGCGGCAATGATCGAAACCAGCAATGCCTGGAAACAATTCATCCAGTGGCGGATCGTTTCCGCATCGAAGAGATCGTTGTTGTACTCGCACAACAGCGCCAACGACTTTGGCGTCGCTTCGAAGTTGAAGAAGATGTCCTTGTTGTAATACAGATTGGGATCGGGCAGCACCTCGGTTTCGAGACCGTGATAGTCGAGGTCACCGAGCTTGGGCTCCAGGGTGAACTCGGCAGACACCAGCGGTGTGCGGCTCGGGTCTCTCGACAGCGTCAGCTGCGCCAGCAACTGTCCGAAGGTGTAGTTCTGGTACTCGCGCGTGTCGAGCATCGCCCGGTTCTCGGCCTTGACCAGGTCGCTGAACGGCTTGCCGCCGTCGACATGAGTGCGCATCGGCAGCATGTTGACGCAATGCCCGACGAGCCGGTCGCCATCAACCAGTCCCTGGCCGGCCAGCGAGATGCCGACGACGATATCGTCCTGGCCGGACAATCGCGCCAGCAGGACCTTGTACGCTGCCAGCAGTGTCGTCGAGAGCGTGCTGCCGTTCCTGGCGCCGACCTTCTTGATGCCCTTGTAGATTTCATCATCGATCGGCATGTGCAGGGTCCGGCCGCTGAACGTCTGGACCGGCGGCCGCGTTCCACGGGTAGGCAACTCCAGCGGCTCCGGCACGTCGGCATACCAGTCGGACCAGAACTTCTCGGTCGCGGCCGCCGCCTCGGTACCGGCCTGTGACGCCTGCCACCGGCAAAATTCACTGATCTGCATTGCCGGTTCGAGCTGCGCCGGCACCCCCTGGCAGCCGGCGGAGTATAGCGCCCCGAGCTCCTCGAGCAGCACGCCCGACGACCAGCCGTCACAGATCAGGTGATGTGCCGACAACAGAAGGCGGAACTCCTGGTCCTCGACCTGGAAGAGATGGACCCGGAGCAACGGGCCCTCGACAATATCGAATGGCGTGTCGACAACCGACTGTATCGACTCCGCCAGTTGTGCCTGGCGTTCGCCGCCCGGCACCGGTGTGAGGTCGGTGACCGGCACGTCGATCTCCAGCACCCGTTGAATTTCCTGGCATGAACCGTCCTCGGCAAAGGTTGAACGCAACGCCTCGTGGCGCGCCACTGTCTGCTGGACGGCAGTCGTCATGACGTCGATATCGACCGTGCCCGTGAGCTTGAGAACCAGGTTCTCATTGAACGCCCGGGAACTGTTGTCATTGATCTGGGTCGCCAGCCACAGTTCCAGTTGTGCCGGAGTCAGTGCCAGGCGCTTGTTTTCCCCGGGAGCACCGCCGGCGAGAAAGTTGCCGGACTGCATGTCGTCGATGCTGGACTTGAATGCATCGATGCAAAAGTCGACATCCTCGTCGGCGTGCGCCGGTGTCACAAAAATCGCGCGGTGCTCCCAGATATGCACCAGCTTCTGCCGGAGATAGTAGAAGAACAGTGCCGAAAACTGGTCTTCTTCGAGGAAGTTCAGGTAAGCCATCGAGCCGCAATGCTCGAGCTGCAGCGGGGCGCCGCGCAACTTGATGTAATCGTTGACTTCCTGGGCGAAATAATCGCCGCGTTCCATGCAGGCCTGTTGCAGTTCCGGGCCTTGTTCGTTCAGGTGCCTGATGACCGCCCTGGCCGCCGCCACCGCCAACGGGTGACGCACGAAGGTGCCGGCGAAATAAGTCACCCCCACTTCCGGTGCCGACTCGTCGCCGTACTGCCAGCCGCCGCCATCGAGCGCGTCCAGATACTTCGACTTGCCTGCCAGCAGGCCGATCGGCATGCCGCCGCCGATGATCTTGCCGTATGTGCCCATGTCCGAATCGATGCCGTAGAATTCCTGCGCACCGCGCGGATGCAGGCGGAACCCGGTGATCACCTCATCGAACACCAGGGCAACGTCGGCCGCCGTCGTCCACTCGCGCAACGCCTTGAGAAACCCGTGCGGTTGCAGGTCGGGATGGCGTGCCTGCACCGGCTCGACAATCACCGCGGCGATGTCGTTGGCATGCTGTTTCATAATCTCGATCGAGTTCAGGTCGCCGTAGTCCAGGACAATGACGTTTTCCACGGCGGCCCGCGGAATCCCCGGGGCAACCGGCAGCGTGCGGAGGTTGCCGGCGCGGTTCATCGGCCGCACCAGCACTTCGTCCATAATGCCGTGGTAATCATTGTCGAACATCACGATCTTGTCGCGGCCGCTTACCGTCCGCGCCAGGCGCATGGCAGCCATCACCGCCTCCGAACCGGTATTGCAGAATGCCGCGCGCTCCATCTTCAACAGTTCACAAATGTCCGCCGCCGCCTGTCCGACATACGGGGACTGCGGGCCGATCTCGACGCCGCGCGCCAACTGCTCGGTGAGCGCCTGGGTGATCCACTCGGGCGAATGCCCGAAGTATACCGAGCCGAAGCCCATGGTCATGTCGACATACTCGTTGCCGTCGATGTCACACAGGCGCGAACCCTTCGACCGGTCGGTGACGATGGGGTAGACCATCTCCTTCCATACCGACTTGAAACCGGCAACGGCGCGCGGGTCGGCGAGCTGCGCCCGGTGCCTGGCGGTCAACTCCTTCGACTTCGACGTTTTTGCGGTGTACGAACCGATCAACGAACCCAACGCCTTCTCCTGGACGTCGTCCAGGCCGGTCGCCGACTTGTCGACCGGTTTCCACGGGCCGAATCGTTTCGGTTTCCTCGAAGCCGGTTCGTCCGGCTGACCGGCGGGCTTGTCGGCGGCCGGCTCCATGGGCGTCACCGCTGCCGGTGAACTCCCCGCCGCCGGTTCCGGCGCAAAAGCATCGGGCGGCAGCGCCGCGTCGAGGAACTCCGCCAACGTCTCCGGCGTTGGGGTGTCTTCGAGGAGCTGGCGAAAGGTGACTTCGACGCCGAACGTTTTCTTGAAGGTCATCGTTGCCTGGGTCAGGAACAGCGAATCGAACCCGAGCTCGAGGAAGGACGCATCCGTTTCGATATCTTCGGGATCGAGGCCGCCGAGATCCTCCATCGTCGCCTTGAGCTCGTCGAGTATGCGCTCCTTGCGAGATGCCGCAGGCGTCGGGCCTGGCATGGCAATTACCTCTTCTGCGGGTGATGAAAGCGGTTGTTCCACCGGCGGCGCAGTCGCGGCGGGGTCGGCGGTGCCCAGGTAGATATCGCTGTCGGCGGCTGGTGCGGAACTGCCGACCGGCCGTACACCCGGCGGCGGATCGATCCAGTGCCGCTTGCGTTCGAACGGATACCCGGGCAACGGCACCCGCCGGCGGTGTTCGCCGATGTCGAACCCCTGCCAGTCGACGGCGGCGCCTTCGGCCCACAGGCGGCCGAGGGTGTTGAGCATGTTGACGATATCCGGATCACTGCCCTGGATGTGGCCGAGCGATGACAGCACGACCTGCCCGGACGAGGCCGCCGATCCGAGCCCGGCCAGTGAGCACAAGGTGTTGCCCGGGCCGACCTCGAGCAAAATATCGCCGGCTTCCTGCGCCAGCACCTGGCGCCCGTCATTGAAACGCACTGTCTCCCGCATGTGCCGTCCCCAATAGGCCGGGTCGACAGCCTGCTCCGGCGTGATCCAGGTGCCCGAGACGGAGGAGATGAATGGCAGTTGCGGCGCCTGCAGCTCGATGTTGCGGAAGGCATCGGTAAACTTCTCGAGAACAGGGTCGACCATGGCCGAGTGAAAGGCGTGCGACGTGTGCAGTTCGCGGCAGGCAATGTCGCGTTGCGCCAACCCGGTGGCAAATGATTCAACGGCTTCGTGCGGACCGGAGACGACACAGCTGTTCGGGGCGTTGACGGCAGCAATCGCCAGCTCGTCGAAGAGCAGCGGCTTGAGCTCGGCCTCCGGCAGGGTCACCGCCATCATGGCGCCGCCGGGCAGGCTCTGCATCAACCGGCCGCGGGTCGCCAGCAGCGTCAGTGCGTCTTCGAGGGAAAAGACGCCGGCGAGACAGGCCGCGACGAACTCGCCGATGCTGTGGCCGATCATTTTTGCGGGGCGCACGCCCCAGGACATCCACAACTCGGCGAGGGCGTATTCGATGATGAAAATTGCCGGCTGGGCAATGACCGTTTGCCGAACCTCCTCGGCGGCGCCTTCGGCGGCGTCCGGGTCCGGGAACATGATCTCACGAATATCCGACTTCAGCCGGGGCTCGAGCAGTTGGGCGCACTCGTCGACCGCATCGCGAAAAACCGGTTCGGTGTCGTAAAGCTGACGGGCCATGTCCGGGTGCTGCGAGCCCTGGCCGGGAAACATGAAAGCAACGGCCCGGTCCTGGCGGCGTGACTGCACGGTGGTGACGCGTTTCTTCTCGACGGTCTCCAGAACCGCGGCAGCGTCAGCCGCATCGCGACAGACGGCAAAGCGTCGTTGGGCAAATGTTCGACGCCCGACCCGCAGCGTGTAGGCAGCGTCGGCAAACCAGCCGGCGTCCGCAGGCGTTTCATGGAACTGCTGGGCAAGTGCCGCCGTGGCGGTCTCGAGTGTACCGGTGTTGCGGGTCGAGAGCACAACCAGCTGCCAGTCACGGCGCGAGCTCGTTGGCTCGGCATCCGGCGCCTGCTCGATCACGGCATGGGCATTGGTGCCACCGACACCGAACGAACTGACGCCGGCCAGGCGCAGTGGCCGGTCGGTCTGCCATTCGGTCAGTTTGTTGACGATATAGAAGGGGGTCGTCTCGATACTGAATTTCGGATTCGGCTTCTCGAAATTGATGCTCGGCGGGATGATGCCGTGCTTGATCGCCATGGCGCACTTGATCAACCCGGCGATGCCGGCGGCAGCATCGAGATGCCCGACGTTTGACTTGACCGAGCCGAGGCCGCAGAACTGATTGCGCCCGGTCCCGGCGCGATAGGCCTGGGTCAGTGCGGCCACTTCGATCGGATCGCCGAGTGGCGTCGCCGTGCCGTGCCCCTCGACGTAGGAAAACTCATCCGGCTCGACCCCCGCCATGGCGTGGGCCATGGCAATGACTTCGGCCTGGCCGCTGACGCTGGGCGCCATGTAACCGACCTTGTCGGAACCGTCGTTGTTGATGGCGATGCCGCGGATCACGGCGATGATCGAGTCACCGTCCTCGACCGCCTCCGAATAGCGCTTGAGCAGAACCATGCCGGCGCCATTGCTGAACAACGTGCCCTCCCCCCGTTCGTCGTAGGTCCGGGTGTGGCCGTCGGGCGATGAGAAATGCCCTTCGAAATAGCTGTAGCCCCGCTTCTGCGGCACCAGGATCGTCACCCCGCCGGCCAGCGCCATGTCGCACTGGTAATTAAGCAGGCTCTGACAGGCGTGATAGACCGCCACCAGCGAGGTGGAGCAGGCCGTCTGAATGCTGACACTCGGCCCGGTCAGGTTGAGCTTGTACGAGATGCGCGTCGGCAGATAATCCATCTCGTTGCCAAGTTCCGTGACCAGGTCGTCGACTGCCGGGATGTTGTCGCGGTTCGGCAGCAGGTTGTTCGGGTAATAGTTGTTGCGCGCCTTGCCGGCGAAGACGCCGATGTTGCCATCATGGTTCTCCGGAACGTACCCGGCGTTCTCCAGGGCGTGCCAGGCAACCTCCATAATGACGCGGTGCTGCGGGTCATTGAGCTGCGCCTCGCGCGGCGTCATGTCGAAGAAACCGGCATCGAAGCAGTCGGCGTCGTCGAGCACCCCGCCGCGCCGCACAAAATTCGGTTCGTCGCGGACCGCATCGGGATTGACGCCGGCCGCGGCAAGTTCCTCGTCGGTGAAGGTCGTGATCGCTTCACGCCCGGCCAGCAAATTAGCCCAAAACGCATCGACGTTCTCGGCGGCCGGCAAACGGCCGGCCAGGCCGATAATGGCGATGCTTTCGAGGGCATCCTGATTGTTGTTCTGATCACTCATTTGCGGCTGCGCTGGCGCCGGTGCCAGCCCTGTTTCTGTGCCAGCACTTCGCGCTGGCGCCGGCCCCGTTCCCGGGCCTCCCGAAATTGCGGCGGATCCCGTCGTGCGTCGTCCAGATACCCGGCCAGGGCACGGACTGTCGGGTACTGAAAAGTCTTGGTGACGGGGAAGTCGGTGGCGAACTCCTCCTGCAGGCGGCTGTGTGCCGACACGATGCGCAGGGAGTCGCCGCCGAGGTCGAAAAAGTTGTCGTCGACACCGACGCGGTCGAGCCGCAGGACTGTGGCCCAGACAAAAGCGATGCGCTTTTCAGTTTCCGTTTGCGGTCCGACAAACTCGAAATCGAACGCCGCGCGCTGCCGGACAGCAGCCGCATGAACCGCCGTCAGCACCGCCTCCGGACTGCCCAGTTCCGTCGCAATCCTGGTCACCAGCACGGTCACCGCAAGGCCTGTAGCGACATGCGTCGCGGCACCCGGCGATTTTTGCGGTTCCGTGGAGTCCGGCGGTGCTGGCGCACTCGAGGGCGCGTAACGGACGCCAACCGCAGCCGCGGCCGGAATGCGGTACAGCCACTCGCGGTCGCCGTCACCGCGGAACCCACCGGCGACAGCCTCGGCGAAGGTGCGCGCCGGTTCGTTGCGGTCGGTCGGCTTGAACGGCAGTTCCAGGTGACCCAGGCCGGCCGCCTGTGTCTGCTCTCCAAGGTGTGCCAGCATGCGATGCTCGACCCCGCGTCCGAGGGTCCGGCAACTCATCAGCAACGTGTCGACGACGATTGCCGCCGCCGTGGAATGATAGATCATCAGGCCCACGACGCCGTAATCACCGAAGCGGTCGCTGACGTCGACGACCGCAATCGTTGACGCCGGATCAGCCTGCATGGCGCGGACCTGGGCCGCATCGAGGCGCTGCGTCGTGAAGTTGAACTGATTCGTGCGCTGGGTCATCTGCGCCACCCGCTCGACATCCTCATCGGTCATCGGCCGGATATCGGCCACCAGCTGCAGGCCTTCGAGAAAATCGCCGATTGTCAGCGTTTGGCGGCGCAGCTCGTGTCGCTCTTTTTCGGCGCGGTACATCGCGGTGCGCCGGCCGTCTTCCGCCGTCGTTTCGGAGCGGTCGAAGATCCACAGATTATCGAGAAACTCCCCCAGCAGTTCCGGGTTGTCCGGCAGGTTGATCGTCGTCACTTCTGGACAGCCGGCCTGGACCTCGGCGCATTCAACCGGGTTGTCATCAACGAAAACGAAACTGTCCAGCCCCAGTTTCAGTTCCGCGGCCAACTCCGTGAGGTTTGCGGACTTGGCGTTCCAGTTGATGCGGGACGCCGCGATGTGTTCACTGGCGAGCGGCATTTCCCGGCAGTCGAACACGGCGTCGACGTCCGCCTGGTGATTCTTGCTGCACAGGCACAGCAGCCTGCCGGCATCGTGCTGCGCGACCATGAAACTCTGAAGCTGACGCCGCGGCTCATCGATGACCACGCCGTCGGGGCCGTCTTCGCCACAGACTCCGGTCCACAAGGTGTTGTCGCAATCGAGGACGATCACCTTCAACGGTGGGCGCGACGCATCGTAGACATGCCGCACAATCGCCGTGCCGAGCTCGGCAAAAAACAGATCGGTGTACGGCACATGCCCGGCCTGTTCGGCAGAGGTATCGTGAATTTGCGAACTCCGCAATCGCCGACAAAGCTGCTCGGCGGCGATCGTGCGGACGCCCGCAACTGGTGCCAGGGCCGCAGCGATCCGCTGCTCATCGCTGGTCTGCGGCTGCGGCGACGGACAGAGAACGACCAGTAACGGTGACGTGGCTGTTGCGGCCGCCGCACTGATGGCAGCGATGAAATCGTCAACCGCGCCGGCTGTTTCACGCCAGTCGGCCAGGCGTACGAGCACGACGTTGAGCCCGCCACGGTTCGAGGCGATCAGGCCGGAATCGTCGAGCAGTTCCTGAAAAACCTGGCTATACCGCGCAAACGCGACGGTGCCGGGGATATCCAGCTCGGTCAGCCAGAAGTCGAGGATTTCGCCCACCGGTTCGGCAGTAAATGTCGCAGTGATTGCAATCGCACTCATGTCATCCCGGATCCCTTCGGGGGATAGACGAACAGGTCCCGGCACTTGCACCCCGCCGGTGACGGCAGCAGACGAGGCAGAGGCGGCCGGGGCCCGCCGATCAAAAGAACGTAACTGCCATTAGATCAAGCAGTTACTAACTATACCGCGCCCTGTAGCGATTGCAACCGGAACGTGGCAGCCGTAAATCACCGCCTCTTGCAGTAAGGATGGAAAAGGCATACACGTATTATTAGCAGTTTTCGTACCAGTGCGGCGCTTGCGCATTGGCGGTTTCAGGTGTCAGGTGTCGGCGAAGATGTGCTTCGACAAGTGGCAGGTGCCGAATAAACCGCCTGAAACATCGGAACCTGAAATCCCGGACTTTCCATAGATGAAGCGAATCGGCATCCTTACCGCGGGGGGCGACACCCCCGCTCTCAACGCGACGCTCTATGGCGCCATCACCCGCGCCAATGCGATGCGTATCGAAGTTTACGGGCTGATGCGCGGTTTCGGCAGCCTCATGAACGAAGCCGTGCCGCACGTCCATCTCAATCCGCTGTTCCAGGCGATTCCGGAGCTCGAGCCGACGCGCGGCGGCACGGTCATCGGCGCCTCACGCACATACATCGATTCGACCCGCAAAGACCAGGTCGACGCAGTCGGCAACCGCCTGCAGCAACTCGGACTGGACGGACTCATCTGCATTGGCGGCGACGGCACGATGAACGGCCTGCAGCCGCTGGCCCAGTTCATTCCCACCGTGCTCGCACCGAAGACAATCGACAACGACCTCGGCCTCAACTACGCCGAAGAAGTCGAAGAGTGGGAGCGCGAAGCCACCGACGGCGGCGGCTTCCGTTACATCCAGCGCCCCGGCCGCGGCGCCTTCGACATCGAGCAGATGATCAACTACTGCACGCCCGGCTATGCCACCGCGGTGTTCGAGGCGGCCCACGGCATCCAACAGGTGCGCACCACGGCCGAGAGCCACCGGCGCATTGCCATCGTCGAGGTGATGGGGCGGCATTCAGGGTACATTGCCCTGGGCGCGGCCTACGGCCAGCCGGACATCGTGCTGGTGCCGGAGGCCGGCGTCGAGCTCAACCGGCTGGCGGCGCGGGTGATGGAGATTTACGACGTCCAGAAAAATGTCGTGATTGTCTGCGGCGAGGGCGTCGTCGATGAAAACGGCAACGACCTGGGCAGCGAACTTGCCTCGACCGATCCCGCCGGCAACGCCGTCCTGACCGGTGCGGCAGAGGCCTTGAAGACCCTGCTGCTGGAGCGGATCGGCGAGGGCTACTTCAACCAGGTGCGACGTGGTGCCCGGCCGGGTTCCGCCGTCTTCACACGGAAAGTCGGACACACCCAGCGCGGCGGGCGGCCGGTGCTTTTTGACCGGCACCACGCGGCCGGACTCGGCGGCCAGGCATTCGACATGCTGGTCGACGGCCAGAGCAACGCGGTGTCGCTGCTGCAGTGGAACCGGGCCCGGGGATTT
>JASLZG010000187.1 GCA_030754995.1 Lentisphaeria bacterium | reverse complement strand
GGTTGATAAGGCATGATTTCATCGACGTCCCGTGGCGCTGCCATTTCCGCCGGCGCCGGCGCCACCATGTCCACCAAGTCCGCCTGGTTCAGGGGCTGAACGATCGGTTCCTCGTCAACAAGCGAGTCTTCGCTGGGTTCGTCCCAGGGCAAGCTTTGCTGTTTCAGTTCGTTGCGCATTTTTCGTCTGTTGGTTGTTGAGTCAAGGCTGGGGGGGAATTATCGGGAAACTTTGTTCAGTTATCGGCACCGGTGGCGGCCACGGTTTCCTCGTCGATGAGAATCTGTCGTGGTGCAGTGCCGACCTGTGGGCCGACAATGCCGCGTTCTTCAAGCGTCTCGATGACCAGGGAGGCACGGTTGTAGCCGATTCTGAGCTTGCGCTGGATGTGACTGGTGGTAGCGCGGCGGTCATGCAGGATGATTTGAATAGCGCGTTGCACGAGCTCCTCGTCGCTGTCGTTGGAGGAACTGCCGGCATCGGCGTACTGGGCTCCGACGAAGGCGCTCGTCTCCGCAGTGGGCGCTTCGCCGCCGCCGGCGGCGGCGGCCTCTGCGGTCACGAGGCCTTCCAGGTCCGGGGTTGAGAAGATCTCGTCGATGAATGCCGGCTCTGCCTGGGCCGAGACGAAATCGACCACGCGCTCGATGTCTTCGTCCGCCGTCAGGGCGCCCTGGGTCCGCGACAGGCGGGCGCCACGTGGCGACTTGAACAGGGCGTCGCCGCGACCGAGCAGGGTTTCGGCGCCTTTGCCGTCGAGGATGGTGCGCGAGTCCGCCAGTGACGTCACCTGGAAGGCGATGCGTGTCGGGAAGTTGGCTTTGATGATTCCGGTAATGATGTTGACGCTCGGGCGCTGGGTAGCGATCACCGTATGGATACCGATGGCACGGGCCTTCTGGGCGATGCGCGCCAGGGCCGTCTCGACTTCGGCCTTGGCGGTCATTATGATGTCGGCCAGCTCGTCAATGATGACGACCAGGTAGGGCAGGGAGTCCGGGATCGGGTTGCCCTCGTCGTCCAGCACCGGTTCATCGGGGATCTTGCGGCTGTTGTAGGAGGCGACGTTGCGAACGCCCGCTTTCGACAGGACCTGATAGCGCCACTCCATCTGACTCAGCGTCCAGCGCAGTACGACCGGTACTTTCTGTGGCTCGGACACGACAGGGCTGACGAGGTGCGGCAAGCTCCCGTAGCCTTTGAACTCGACGACTTTCGGGTCGACCATGATCAGCTTCAACTCGTCCGGGCGGAAGCGGAAGAGCAGGCTCAGGATCAGGGAGTTCATGCACACCGATTTACCGCTGCCCGTAGCGCCGGCAATCAGCAGGTGCGGTGCCTCGGACAGGTCGAGGATGACGGGCTGGCCGCTGATGTCTTTGCCCAGTGCGATCGGTATCGTTGCTTTGCTGTTCAGCCACATCGGATGCTCCACCAGTTCGCGGAACGTCACCGGCGCCGAGGTTGCATTCGGCACCTCGATCCCCACTGTGTCGCGCCCGGGGATGGGTGTCATGATGCGCAGGCTTTCGGCCTTCAAGGCCATGGCGATGTTGTTTTGCAGGCTGCTGATTTTCTCGACGCGCACGCCGGCCGCCGGCTTGATCTCGAACAGCGTCACGCGCGGCCCGCTGGTGGTTTCGCCGACGGTGCCGTCGATGCCGAAGCTGTCGAGCGTTTCCTGCAGGATCTCCTTCTTGGTGGCGATCTCCTTGGGGCTGACGGTGACAGCTTTCGTGTTCTTGCCGGCAGCGGCCTGTTTCAGAAGCTGCGGCGTCGGCAGTTTGTAGTCGATCGGATTGATGCGGGCCCTTGGTGACTGGCGCCCAGGTCGCGCCGTTGGTGCCGGTCCCGGCACCTCCGGCCAGGCGGCGCTGGCATCGGGCAGGGGCGGTTCGGGTTCGGGGTTCTTTTCCAGCTCGGTGGGGGCGTCGGCCTCTGCCCCGGCCGCCAGCACCTCCATCTCCGGCTCGGGGTGGGGGTCTGCCTCGGCCCATTCCGGTTCGGCTTCACCCTTGAACACGGCGGCGTCGGAATCTTCGATTTCCACCGGTTTCTCGATCGTTAGCTCTGCCGGTTTGTCACGCTTTTTCTTCGCTGTGCGTGCCGGTTTGGCGGTTTTACGCCTGAGCAGGCGGCGCCACCAGTCGCCGCGCCAGTCGAAGTAGCCGATGGTCGTCAGGCCGACGACGATCATGGCAACGGAGATGATGATGCATCCGGTCGGGTGCACAACGTAGGACAGCCAGCCGCCGCTGCTGTCGAGCCAGGGCTCACAGAACCGCTGCCCCAGCACGCCGCCCGGCGTTTCGGCAATATTCAGTTGTGCCGCGGCTGCCGACAGGAAGCCGGGAAAGTTGCCGAGCAGCAGGGAAAGGCCGAACACGGAGGTGAACACAGCTGCGAAATAGACCCCGGTAACAGGACGCAATTGACGTCTTGCCAGGCGCATGGTGATACACAAGAGGAGCAGGATGGTAGCCGGGTACGCGGCCAAGCCGATCCAGCGGATCCAAGCGCCCGAGAGCATTGCGCCGAACGGGCCGATCCAGTTGTTGATGCGGTTGCCATGCGGCCCGATGCCACCCGCCAGGATATGGGTATCCTCGGCGTGATACGACAGCAGGGACAGCAGCAGCAGCAACACGCCTACGGTGAACACCGCTTTGATGAGCAGTCGCACGGCAAAGGCCGTATCGTCACGTTCGGAAGTCGATGTGGTCTTGGCTTTGTTCGCCATGCCGGACGTTTGATTTCCATACTTGATTAACTACGTTAAACTGCCGGACGGGGGTGGCTGGTGCCGGCTGAAAAAGATCAGTTGCAAAGTGCCTGACCGGGACCGTGATTCATTTGAGTTTCGATCGTCAGCAGGATGCCGATAGCGACAACCGGCATGGTGCCGGTCGGATTCCTGGTGGTGGTGACGACGGAAGATGGGTTACTATAGTGCGACAGCGCGCAATTACGCAAGCAGTTTGAGGTTGTGTTGCAGGAGATTTATCCACTCACATTCGTTTCGTTACAAGAGTCGCAGCCATGGGGCGGCGGCGGCGACCTGTTGCAGGAACAATATCCGCCCAAAAATACAAATGCAACAAACGCCGGTAATTGCTGGCACGTTGTCGACGACGGCACCCGCCAGAGTGTCGTCGACAGCGGTTCCCTGGCCGGCCGCACCCTGCGCCAACTGGTAGAGGAGGACCCGGCCACTCTTGTGGGCGGTCGCCACCAGGCGCATCAGCCGTTTCCATTGCAGCTGCGTTTGGCGGGCACCGCCCAGTCGCTGCCGCTCTCGGTGTATCCGTTGAAACCGCCGGGCGTCAGCGACGCCGGTACCAACACGCAAATGTGGTATATCCTGGCGGCAGAGGCGGACGCCTCCGTCAGCGTCGGGATCCAGCAGCGTTATACCCAACAGCAGTTCCTCAGCCGCATCGACAGCTTGAACCTGGGTGAACTGGTGCAGAGATTTCCAGCCCGGCCCGGCGATGCGTACTTCATCATTCCCGGCCGCATCCATGCCCTCGGCTCCGGACTCCTGGCGCTTATCGTGCAGTGCAACGACACGATGCCGTTGACCATTCGCGAGGCCGACGGCGTGCTGCCTGAGCCGCCGCTCGACCGGCAGACGATCCTTGAGAGCATCGATTTCCAGAACCGCACGGTTCCCCGGATTCGCGGCGAGAGCAGCGCCATCACGCGCAACCGCAAGGTGCCGCTGATCACGCATTGTACGGAGTTCATCGTCGATGAGATCCGCCTGGTCGAGGACATGCACGACCGTGCCGACGGCACGACCTTCCACCTGCTCACGCCGCTCGACCAGCCAGTCTCGATCAGCTGCGCCAACGGCGCGACCTGCGACCTCGAGCCGGGCCGCACGGCACTCATCCCGGCGGGGCTCGGCTACTACAGCATCCGCCCGTCGGCGCCGCCCGCGCGGCTGCTGCGAACGGTGCTTAACTGAGTGTGTTGTGTGTGTGGGAGGGGGGGCGATGCCATTGCTGATGGCAGCCCGGATGTTCTCCAGGGGCAGACGCGCTGCGACGGATCGACGGTAGAATTATTGGTTTCATTTCGGGTCGAGTCCCGCGGTCACCGGGCAATTAGATTGCATTGACTTTTCCCGGCTGCAAGATAAGTTTCGAATCCATTAAGCGGAACCGTGGGAGGCGTGTGTTCACGCACTGGTTCCTCATCTATGCCGACGGACACAAAGGAGCACGTGGAGCATGTCAGAGTTCACCTATACCGCCCCCGACGAAATCCGCAACCGGGCTTACTTCAAGAGCCTCGACGAGTACCAGGCGCTGTACGACGAGAGCTATGAGAATACCGACGAGTTCTGGGCCAAAATCGGCAACGAATACATCGACTGGTTCAAGCCGTTCGACAAAGTGCGTGAGTACAATTACCACGACGCGGAAATCAAGTTCTACCTTGGCGGCAAGACCAACGTCTGCCACAACTGTGTCGATCGCCACCTCGATTCGCGTGGCGACCAGACCGCCATTATCTGGGAAGGCAACACGACCGACGAGGACAAGAAGATCACTTTCCGCGAGCTGCACGAGCAAGTCTCGAAGTTCGGCAACGTCCTGAAGGCGAATGGCGTCAAAAAAGGTGACCTTGTCACCCTCTACATGCCGATGGTGCCCGAATTGGCCATTGCCATGCTGGCCTGCGCCCGTATCGGCGCTGTGCACTCGATCGTTTTTGGTGGTTTCTCGGCCGACTCGCTCGGCGGCCGCATCGACGACTGCCAGTCCGCTGTCGTTGTCTGCTCGGACGGTCTGTACCGCGGCCCGAAGCAGGTGCCGATGAAGGCGACCGTCGACGACGCAATCAAGGATCTGCCGGTAGTCGAAAAGGTTATCTGCCTCAACCGCACCGGCGAGGACGTGCCGTGGACCGACGGTCGCGATGTCTGGTGGGCCGACGAGATGGCCAAGGTCGACGCCGATTGTCCGTGCGAGGAAATGGACTCGGAAGACCCGCTGTTCATCCTGTACACCTCCGGTTCGACCGGCAAGCCGAAGGGCGTGCTGCACACGACCGCCGGTTACAACATCTATACAGCGTTCACGCACAAGAACGTCTTCGATTATCACGACGGCGACATCTACTGGTGCACCGCAGACATCGGCTGGGTCACTGGTCATTCCTACATCGTCTACGGCCCGCTGACGAATGGCGCCACAACGATCATGTTCGAAGGCGTCCCGACGGCGCCGGATGCCGGCCGTTTCTGGCAAGTCTGCGACAAGTGGCAGGTCAATATCTTTTACACCGCACCGACGGCGATCCGTGCGCTGGCTGCCGCCGGCCTCGACTTTGTCGAGCCGTACAAACTCGACAGCCTGCGGCTTCTCGGAACGGTTGGTGAGCCGATCAACCCGGAAGCCTGGATGTGGTACTGGGAGAATATCGGCAAGAAAAACGTGCCGATCGTCGACACCTGGTGGCAGACAGAAACCGGCGGTATCCTGATCACGCCGCTACCCGGCGCCACACCGCAGAAGCCGGGATCCGCGACGCTGCCGTTCTTTGGCATCAAGCCGGCCATCCTCGATCCGCAGACCGGTGCGGAACTCGAAGGCGCCTGCTCCGGCGTGCTGGCGATCAAGGAGCCGTGGCCGGGGCAGATGCGCGGTGTGTACGGTGACCCTGAGCGTTTCAAGAACACCTACTTCATACAGTACCCGGGCTATTACTTCACCGGCGACGGCTGCCGTCGTGACGAGGACGGCTATTACTGGATCACCGGCCGCGTCGATGACGTCATCAACGTCTCCGGCCATCGCATGGGTACGGCCGAGGTCGAAAGCGCCCTGGTGCTGCATGGCGACGTCGCCGAAGCGGCGGTTGTCGGCTGCCCGCACGAGATCAAGGGGCAGGGCATCTACGCTTACGTCACGCCGAACGCCGGTGTTGACACCAGCGATGAGCTGCGCCAGGAGCTGGTGGCCCTGGTCCGCAAGGAGATCGGCCCGATCGCGTCACCGGATTACATCCAGTTTGCACCGGCGCTACCAAAGACACGGTCCGGCAAGATCATGCGTCGTATTCTTCGGAAGATCGCCGAGAAACAGGCGGACCAGATCGGTGACGTCTCGACCTTGGCCGACTCGGCCGTTGTCGAGCAGCTTGTCGAAGGCGCCTTGATCAAGTAGGCGCCGGTCGCCTGTGAACAATTGCTGAATTATCGGAGTTTGTAAACGAAGGCCGCGCTTGCGGGGCAATCGTACCATCGCATAACCACACACCCCCACAACGGGATCTCCAAAACACCATCGGGAGGCATTCCATGGACCGTCGAATCGTCGCAACTCTCTCCGTCCTGCTCCTTGTCTTCGTGACCGGCTGCATGGACGTCACAATGGACATCAAAGTTAAAAAGGACGGCAGTGGCGTGCTGACGCAACGAGTCTTCATGGGCGGTGGGATGCCAGGAATGATGGCCAACATGAACGACGGCGGTGAAGCATCACTGTACAATATCGATGACCTGAAGGCGGCGGCCGAAAAGATAGGCGAAGGCGTCACCTTCGCCGGCGTCGTAGACATCACCAACAAGAAGGGTGCCAAGGGCTTCCGGGCGAGCTACAACTTCCCCGACATCACGGCGCTCAACCTGCAGAGCAGCGATGAATCGGGTATGGGCCAGATGATGGAAGGCATGGTTTTCGAGTTCGAAGGCGGCGAAACCGCCAGGCTTACCATCAACATGCCGGGTAACAGTGAAGATGGCGGTGGCGCAAGTGGCAGATCCAGCGGCGAAGCCGGCGGTGACAGCGACCAAGATGGCGATGCCATGCAAATGGGTGCCGAAATGATGGCAGGGATGCAGCAGATGTTCGATGGCATGCGCTTCTGGTTACGCGTTCGGGTCGACGGTGCAATCGTGGAAACGAACGCCCAGTACGTCAACAAGAGAAAGACCGGCGTTACACTGATGAAGATGGATATTGGTGAAATGGTCAAGAACGCAGAGCTGATGGAGAAGCTGGAGGGTTCGGATAATTCAAGTCCGGCGGCGATCAAGAAAGTCTTCGGCGATGTTGATTTCCTGCGCTTGGAAGACCAGGAAAAAGTGGTGATTTCATTCAAGTAAGACCATCCGGCGATCTGCATTGCCTGCCGGAAAATTCGGCGGTGATCTTCCGGGACATGATCGGCCGGAGTTTGCGGCAGACGGTTGCAGCGGCGACGGCAACGGGCTGCTGATCGAGGCGGAGTAGTTTGGCGGGCCGGCGTTACGAGCCGTTGCCCGCTTTCCCCGGCAGATCAAACCTCGTCGTCATTGCCGCGCGCCATTTTGTACGGCGGCACGAACAACCCCCGGCCGTGCGGGCTGGACTTGCTGCCGTCCGGCCCGAAGGCGCTGGCGCCCGCTGCCAGGGCCTCCTCGTCGATCCTGTGCGGCTCGCGCACCCCCTCTTTTTCCGGAAACGTCTCGATGTGCAGGGATTGCGTCGGGTAGGCAAAATCGACCCCGATCTCGGACGCCAGCCGCAGAATCTCGAGGTAGATGTTCTGGCGCTCGACAAGCTCGGTGGCCCAGTCCGGCACCTTGAGGAAGCAGTAAAGCATGACGTCCAGTGACGAATTGCCGTAGCCGTTGAAGACGACGTGGTAGTAGTCCTTGCGCGTGTACTCATTCGCCTCGACGATGTTCTTGACGCCCTCCAGAAAGGCCTCCATTTTCTCCGGCGGCGTGTCGTACGTAAGCCCGAAGAATGCCTTGATCCGACGATACTCGCGGGCGCCCATGTTGTCGATGTCGGCGTTGGCGACGGTGGCGTTCGGAATCGAGATGACGGAGTTATAAAAAGTGCGGACGCGGGTCGAGCGAAAGCCGATGTCCTCGACCGTTCCCTCGTTTTCCCCGATCAGCACCCAGTCGCCGATCGAGAACGGGCGATCGAGAAAGATCATGACCGAGCCAAAGAGGTTGGCACACATGTCACGGGCCGCCAGGGCAAACGCCAGGCCGCCCAGGCCGAGCCCCGCCAGCACCGACATGACGTTGATGCCGAGATTCTGGAACATCACCAGGAGGCCGATGATCACGATGAAAATCTTCAGAGCCCGATTGATCAGTGGCACCAGGTGATCGTCCAGGGCGGAATCCGAGCGGGCCGCCAGCTCCTTCAGATGATCCGTCAGCACTTCGGTCAGTTTGTAGATCATCCAGATCATGGCAATGCTCAGGATGACCTGCGCAACCAGCGACATCACGGTCAGCATCATGCCGGAGAACTGCAGGACACGGAGCGATGCTATCCAGAAAAGACTTGCGGCGAGCAGGCCGACAGGCCGTTCGATGGCGTCGGCGATCTTGTCGTCCCACTGGACCTTTGTTTTCGACGTGAAGCGTTTTGCCAGCTGCAGCAGATGCTGGGCAACGACTTTCAGCACAAGTCCGAGGAGGATCGATATAAACAACCCGATCCACTGCCAGTTTGCCACCAGCAAAAATTTCGCCTTGGTCCAGTCGGGGACGTGCTGTGCGACCCACGGCTCGCTGTACAGCGCCCCCTGGCCGCCCTCTTCCAGGTAGGGATCACGCTTCACCATCTCCCAGTCGATGCGGATCTGCTCGATGGTATTGCGACTGAACAGATGCTGGCCCCGGCGGTCGCCGGCATCCACCTGTGTGGTCCAGATGTTGGTGTCCTTCAGGCGCCATGACAATATTGCCGGGTCATCGGGAACCAGTTCGTAATCGATGACGATTATCCGGTCGATGATCTCGCGCGTGAGGATCGCGGTTTCCCGGCGATAGTCGGAGGTGATGCCGACCATGCCCTCGAAGTAGAAGCAGCGCACGGCGTCGTGGATCCGCTTCATCTGGTGTTTGTCGTTGTTTTGCACCCCTTCCTTGTAGTCGTCCACGGCGTCCATGAAGGTCTGCATAGTGTCGCGTGGATGATCGGTCCGGACCGGCACCAGGCTGGCCGCCCGGGCCGCCGTCGACAGCAGAAGCAAGGCAAGAAGATGCAATAGTAGGGAACGCATGATCAAAAACTCCTCGATCCGGTTTCAGACACTGAACTTGAACTCGACGATGTCGCCGTCCTGCATGGCATAGTCTTTCTTTTCCTGCGCCGCTGAGCCCTTAAAGATATCCTCGCCGGGCGCCTCGGCAAAGGCGCTGTACGGCAGGACCATGGCGCGGATGAAGCCGCGCTGAATATCTGAGTGGATGGCGCCGGCGGCATCGAAGGCGGTGGCGGTCTTGGTGATCGTCCAGGCCCGGCACTCGTCGGGACCGACGGTAAAGAACACCTGCAGCCCGACCAGGTCGAGGCAGGCCTGCACGATGCGGCTGAACGCCGGTTCCTCGATGCCCAGGTCGGTCATGAACTCGCGCGCGTCCGCCGGCTCCATGTCGGCAAGCTCAGACTCCAGCCGGGCGCACATGGCGGTGAACCGGAAGGTCGGGTAATCGCGTGCCGCCGCCGCCATCAGTTCGTCCATCTTGCCCACCTGGTCTTCACCGACGTTGAGCACGACGAGCATCGGCTTGAGACTCATCAGCTGGTAACCCGACAGTGCCTTGGCCTCCTGCGCGGTGAGCTCGATGTCGCGCAGAGCCTTGCCCTGCTCCAGTGCCGTGCACGCCTTGTCGACCGCCGCCAGCTCCAGGAGATCTTCCTGTTGCTTGCTGATTTGCGCCACTTTACGCAGTTTCTCCGAGCGCTTCTCGAGGCCCATCAGGTCGTTGAGAATAAACTCGCTG
>JASLZG010000186.1 GCA_030754995.1 Lentisphaeria bacterium | reverse complement strand
CGGCCAGGGCGGACCTGGTCATTGCCGTCGGCACCCGGCTCACGGACTTTTCGACCGGGTCGCAATCCGCCTTTCAAAATGCCAAGGTCCGTTTTGTCGGCATCAATGTCAACAGCATGGATGCGCACAAGAACGGTTCCGTGCCGATCCTGGGTGATGCCCGTGAAACCTTGAAGCGCCTCGGCAGCGCGGCGCGCAAGGCCGGCGTCAAGCCGAACGCGAAATATCTGGCCGAGGCGGATAAAGCCTGGGCGGCCTGGGAACGGGCCTTGGAGAAGGAGGCGTTTGCCCCCGTCAAGGGCTCCGCCATGCGCCAGGGCGAGGTCATCAATCAAGTGCAGAAGGCCTCGCGCCGCGGCGACACCGTCGTGGCGGCGGCCGGCAGTATCATCGGCGACCTCAACAAGTGCTTCCATGCGTTCGACGGCCGCACCGCGATGCTGGAGTTTGCGTTCTCATGCATGGGCTGGGAGATCCCCGCCGCCATCGGTGCACGCATGGTGCAGCCGAAAGGCGAGATCTATGCGATGATCGGTGACGGCGTGTACCTGATGAATCCGACCGAGCTCGTGACCGCCGTGCAGGAGAACCTGAAAATCACCGTCATCGTGACCAATAACCATGGGTTCCAGGTGATTCGACGGCTGCAGATGTTGCGGGCCGGTATCAGCTTCGGCAACGAGTTCCGTGAGCGCGACACGAAAACAAACCGGCTCGAGGGCGACTATGTCGAGATCGATTTCGCCGCCAACGCCCGCAGCTTCGGCCTCGCCGCATGGCGGGTTACAACGCCGGCGGAGCTCGCCGATGCACTGGCGGCAGCGCGCCGGGAGAAGGGTCCGTGCCTTATCGCGGCGGAGATCGAAAAGCACGAGTTCGGCCCGGGCGGCGGTGTCTGGTGGGACGCCTTGCCGGCCGAAGTTTCCGGCAATGCCGTGACCCGCAGGATCCGCAAGGGCTATGAGGGTGATCGTGACAGCCTGCAGCGCTTTTACTACTGACCAACCCAGGGGGTGACAGGTGGCCGGTGATTATCAATCAATGGTGGCGCAATCGCTGCAGGACCCTGAAGGTTTTTGGGCGGCGGCGGCCGAGTCGGTCCACTGGTACAAGCGCTGGGACCGGGTTCTCGATGACCGCAACGTGCCGTTCTACCGCTGGTTCACGGGCGGCGTCGTCAATACCTGCCATAACGCCGTTGACCGCCATGTCGACAGCGGCCGTGCCGATCAGGCGGCGCTGATCTACGACAGCCCGGTCACCGACACGATCAGGACGCTCACCTATCGGGAGCTGCGCGACAAGACGGCGGCGTTCGCAGGGGCTTTGGCGGCGCTCGGGGTCGGCAAGGGGGACCGGGTGCTGATCTACATGCCGATGGTGCCGCAGGCCATTGTTGCGATGCTCGGATGCGCCCGCCTGGGCGCGGTGCACTCGGTCGTGTTCGGCGGTTTCGCGGCGAACGAACTGGCCGTGCGCATCGACGACGCCCGGCCGAAGGTGATCGTCTCCGCGAGCTGCGGGATCGAGGTGAGCAGGATCATTTCTTACAAGCCGCTGCTTGACCAGGCTATCGAGCTGGCCACCCACAAACCCGACAACTGTATCATCCTACAGCGAGCGATGGAAGGCGCGGAACTGACTGCGGGGCGGGACCTGGACTGGAAGGCGGTCATGGATGCGGCCACCCCGCACGACTGTGTGCCGGTGGCGGCGACCGACCCGCTGTACATCCTCTACACCTCCGGGACAACCGGCGAGCCGAAAGGCATTGTGCGCGACAACGGCGGCCATATCGTGGCGCTGAACTGGACGATGAAAAACATCTACGACGTCGATCCCGGCGACGTCTACTGGGCGGCATCGGATATCGGCTGGGTGGTCGGGCATTCCTACATCGTCTACGGCCCGCTGTTCCATGGCAACACGACGATCCTCTTCGAAGGCAAGCCCGTGGGCACCCCCGATGCCGGGGCTTTCTGGCGAGTCATCTCGCAGCACAACGTCAAAGCGATGTTCACGGCACCGACCGCTTTCCGTGCGATCAAGAAAGAAGATCCGGATGCTGCACTGATCGGCAAGTACGACCTTTCCGGCTTCAAGACCTTGTTCCTGGCCGGTGAGCGTACCGACCCGGACACCCTCGAGTGGGCGGAGAAACATCTCGGGGTCCCGGTCATCGATCATTGGTGGCAGACCGAGACTGCCTGGTCGATTTGCGCCAACTGCATGGGCATCGAGCCGCTGCCGGTGAAGCCGGGATCGGCGGCGCAGGCAGCCCCGGGCATGGATGTGCGCGTCGTCGATGACAGCAATCGGGAAGTGCAACGCGGAGACATCGGCGCGCTCGTTGTCAAGCTGCCGCTGCCGCCCGGCACGCTGCCGACGCTGTGGAATGCCGATGACCGCTTTGTCGAGACGTATTACTCCGAGTTCCCCGGCTATTACAAGACGGCGGACGCCGGCTACATCGACGACGACGGTTACGTCTTTGTCATGTCGCGCACCGACGACATCATCAACGTCGCCGGCCACCGGCTCTCCACCGGCGCCATGGAAGAGGTGCTGGCGGCACACCCCGACGTTGCGGAATGCGCCGTGATCGGCGTTGCCGACGATTTGAAAGGGCAGCTGCCGCTCGGCTTTCTCGTCCTCAGGTCAGGGGACACGCGCGCTCATGACGATATCGTCGTGGATGTCGTCAAAATGGTTCGCGGGCAGATTGGCCCGGTCGCCGCTTTCAAGACAGCGACCATCGTCAATCGGCTTCCGAAGACCAGGTCCGGAAAGATCCTGCGCGGCACCATGCAGGCGATCGCCGACGGCAGGGAGTACAAGATGCCCGCCACCATCGATGACCCGGAGATCCTCGATGAGATTGCCACGGCCCTGCAGTCAGTGGGATATGCCGGCGGCTGAAAAGGTCCTCCCCCAAGATCACGGCCGCGGCAATTGAATCTCGATATCGGGAAATTTGCTGCTCAGGAAGCGCAATGCCGGCACCGTGTGACAGTGCATGGGGTTCGGATTTTTTTGTGTTGGGCAGCTGCATCCGATAAATAAATCTTTCTCCATTGCCATGGCCGCCAGCTTTTCGAACGGGCCGGGGTCGTCCGCGTATCGCTGCTCCAGCAATTCCAGATATGCGACTTCGAAGTGCGCCCAGGCGGCATCGGAAATATCACTCAGATACGTCTCGACAAGTGGCCTGGGCGGCGCCAGGCAGTGCTTCGTTTTCCAGCGTGTGTCCTTGCGAATGCCGTCTGGCAGGGGATCGTCCGCCGGCCGCGAAAACCGATACATTTTATAGCGTGCCAGCATGTTGAGCCTGCCTTCGCCTCTTGAGGTTTGGCGGCTATCCGTTCGACCCGGCGATCAGGCGTCCCCGTCGGGCGCTGTCCGGGTCAAGCGCTCGTCGCCGAAGCGTTGGCGCAATCGATCGAGGTCGGCGCCGGTGCTGCGGACGAATGCCATCAGGTCGGAGCCGTGCACGATGAGGTTGGCGCCGTGCTCGATCCAGCGACTCTCCTGCTCGAGCCCCGGGTCCTCGAAGAAGGTGTGAATCCCGGCACCGACGCCGGCGGCACGTGCTTTGCCGATGATCTCATCGACCGCGGCAACAAAGTCCGGGTGGGTGTATTGCCCGTCGATACCGAGACTGTTGGTCAGGTCGTGTGGGCCGATAAGCACCGCGTCGAGGCCGGGCACCTGCAGAATGTCGTCGAGATTCTCCATCGCCGGTACGCTCTCGATGTTGGCGATGACCAGGCGCGCTTCGTTATTTTTCGCCAATTGCTTCGCCGCCCCGCGCGACAGGTCCGGCCCGGTCGCCAGGATTTCCGCCAGCTTGCGGCCCTTGACCGGCCGCAGCTTGACAGCGCCAACCAAACCTTTCACCTCGTCGGCCGACTCGATGTACGGCGCGATGACGCCGCAGGCCCCGGCGTCGACAACCGTCGAGGCGATGTACGGATCAGGGCAGGGGATGCGGACGACGGGCGGCATGCCGCGGGCCTGGTAGGCAGTGCACATCCACGACAAGTCGTAACGGTCGAGGGGGATGTGCTCGGTATCGATGAAGACGAAATCGAGCCGGGCAGCGTCGATGAGTTCGAGCCATTTCGGGGAGTGTGAGACAATCAAGGTGCCGTAGACACGCTGCCCACTGCGGAGCGCAGCGCCGAGTTCTGTGCCGGTCATGCTCGATTCAATCCCTGTGGAAGTGTGAAACCAAGCGGGTAACATAGCACAGGATCGGGGTTCGCGCTGATGCGTTGCTGCCAGATCGGCAAGGTCTACGGGGACAATCTTCAGGATCGCCGTCGGCTCGACGGGGCCGCCGCGCGGCGATGGCGGCACCAGTATCTTTGACCGGGAGAAAAGTGATGCAGCATACGATTTGCATCGGCACTGCCATTCCCGGCTTCATCGGGATTGGAAGCTGTATCTGCCCGATTGTGCCGCGAACACCGCACAGCCGTCCTCGGACCTGAGAAAGTCGAGCCCCCGCGCCTTGGCAGCGGGCTTGCCGCCTTCCTTCACCTTGGCCGCCGTCGTTGCCGGCACGAAGACCGTTGCCGTGGTGTTCGCAGGGATCGTCAGGTTCATCGTGAATCGGCCATTTTCGAGATGCCACTCAACGGCGATTTTCCCCCGCACGGATTCGTAGCTGGCCTCCACCCAATCGATTTTTCGGCCTGGCCGCGGCCGGATTACGACGTGCGCGAATCCCGGTTGGTCTTCATCGGGATTGATGCCGGCGAGGTGGCGCCACACCCATTCACCGACCGAACCGAGGGCCCAGTGATTGAAGGAGTTCATCAGGGAAATGTGGGGGCCGTGGCCGGGTACAATGCCGTCCCATCGCTCCCAGACCGTTGTGGCGTCCTGGTCGATCATGTACCCCCATGACGGGAAGCTGCGCAGATTGATCAGGCGACATGCTTCCTTGTGAAAGCCATTCTGCGTCAGGGCGAGCATTGCACGATGGGTCGTCTGAATACCCGTGCTGAGGTGGCCCGTATCCTTGGTCACTGTTCGCACCAGGTGCTTCGCAGCTTGTTCCCGCGTCTCTCCGTCAACGAGCTCGAAGGCCAAAGCCAGGGCGTAGCCGGCCTGGGTGTCTTTGTCGATGCGGCCGTCGGCATCGACAAAGGCGCGATTGAACGCTGTCTTGATGTCCGCAAAGCGCTCGGCGTACTGCGCGGCCAGTTCAGTCCTGCCGAGAGTCCGCGACATCTTGGCAACGATTTCGGTGGAGTGCGCGAAGAACGCGGTGGCAAGGATCTCGTGCGGCACTGCCCCGCGGATCAGCGGTTCTTCGTTCCCTTGGAATTCGTCGCTGTTGAGCCAGTCGCCGTAGTCCCGGGTGCGGCCGTTGAGCCACAACAGATTCGGGTTCTGGTCGTGCACCCAGTCAACCCATTGCCGGGCCGATTCGAAATGTTCCTCGATCATCCGGCGGTCACCGAAGTTCACGTATGTGTGCCACGGCACGATCGTGCCGGCATCCGCCCAGGCCGGCACGCCGTACCCGGCCGTGTCGCCGTCCTTCTCTTCATAGATAAAAGTTTCCGGGCGCGGCGTAAAATTCGGATAACGGCCATCCGGCAGCTGTCGGTCGCGGACGTCACGAACGAACTTGCTGAAGAACGCCGCCATATCCATGTTGAAGCAGGCGGTCTGAGCAAACGCCTGAATGTCACCGAGCCAGCCGCGGCGCTCACCGCGTTGCGGGCAGTCAGTCGGGATGCCGTGCATATTGCCGCGTTGCGTCCACAGGATATTGTCCATCAGTTGGTTGATCTGCTTGCTGGAACACTCGAAGCTGCCGGTTTCCACAGCGGCGGAGTGAAAGACGCAGCCGGTAATCGCATTGATCTTCGGCTTGTACGACAGCCCGGTGAGTTCGACGTAGCGAAATCCGTGGTAGGTGAAGTGCGGTTCGTATACTTCCTCGCCGTCCCCACGCTTGATGTAGCGGTCGAGCTGCAGTGCACCTTCCAGGTTCGTGGTGTAGAGCTTGCCGTCGGGATCGACCAGCTCGCTGTGGCGTAGCTTGACACTGGTCCCGGCGGCGCCGTGGACACGGAGGCGACACCATCCCGCCATGTTCTGACCCATATCGAAGATGTATGTGCCCGGCTCCGGTTCGGTCAAGCCAATCGGCGTGAGCTCCTGCGTTACCTGTATCGGTTCGTTGGGCTGGCTGGTCAGCAAGACCCCGCGGTGAATCGGATCGGTACAGACCGGCTGCCAGCCGCTGTCGTTGAAATTCCCGGAATCCCAGCCCGGCATCTCTCGGCGTGCATCGTAGGTCTCGCCGTTGAAGACATCGGACATGCGAATCGGGCCGGTTGTCGTGCTGCGCCATGTGCGGTCGCTGGCGACGATTTCCCTGCTGCCGTCTTTGAATTCGATCTCGAGCTGCGCCAACAGCATCGGGTACGGCCCGTAGTGGTGGCGACCGGGAAACTGATTGCCGCCGATCGGTCCGGCATACCAGCCTTCGGCGAGCCGGGCGCCGATCGCGTTGTCGCCTTTTGTCAGCAATGCTGTGACATCAGAAGTTTGATACTGAAAACGTTGTTCGTAATTGGTCCACTCCGGCGCCAGGATATGGTTGGCCACGCTTTGGCCGTTGATCTGCAGGTCATAAACCCCGGCGGCGGTGGCATACACGGTTGCCCGTGCGACGGCCTTGCGGAGACGGAACGTCTTGCGCAGCATCGCGGCCGGCTCCGGGGCGTGCTTGTCGGGAAAAGCCGCGAGCTCGGGGTCGGCAATCCATTTTCCTTTCCAATCGGATCGCTTGAGCAAACCCATCGACCATTCAGCGACCGGGCTCCAGTCGGATGCTTTGCCGTGGCGGTCCCAGGAACGGACTTTCCAGAAACACCGCATGCCGGAACCCAGCGGCTTGCCGGCGTAGGTGATCTGAATGGAATCGGACGATGCGACCTTGCCGGAATTCCACAGGTCGGCCCTGGTCGGCGTGAGGTTTTTTTTGTCCGCCGCGACGAGAATCTGGTAAGCCGTCTGCCGCTGCCCGCGCTGTGCTGATTTCACGGCCCAGCTCAAGCACGGCCGGCGGGCATCGACGCCCAGTGGATTCTCGAGATACTCGCACCGTATGCGGATGGGGTTGGTGCTCATTGGATTCTGGATTCTGGTTTCTGGGCTTCGTGACGCGCGATGAAGCGTGTCAACTCGTTCCGTTCCCGCGGGCGGTGTCGGGAACCGGGGAGCAGGTGGGGCCGGGTTTGTGAAGGGGCTCGGGCCGCTGGGGCCGAGTCCAGGTTCAGGTGCAGACGATCGCGCAAATCATTGTTTGAGCGATACACTATACTGTCAATTGACGATTGAAGATGTAGACCGGGGAATTCCGGGCCGGAGAATGGGATTCCGAAAAATTTCCATCGCCCCTGGCAGGGGCAGTGAAGAGGAGCGGTGAAGAGTAGCGATGAATACTGTGAATACGGACGCCGCGCCGTTTGTTGCGGAACGTTGGGCCGAGCTGATCGAGTTGCATGCCGATGCGACGTTCATGGAGCTGGAGAGGTTCCACGACTACGGCTTCACGGGGGCCGTGCTGTGGTCCAGTTTCATGGACGGTCTCACGGACTATAACTTAACCTTGCCGGTGGTCTACGAGAAGTATGCGAAGTTCAACGTCGACCGCGACGACGCACGAATCCGCCGCGCCGCCGAATTTCTGCATGAGTTCATACGGCGCGCGCATCACCGCAACATCACGGTGATGTATTTGTATTTTCCGTGTAACCTGGTCCCGGGAGCCGTCGAGCTGGGCCGCCGCTATGAAGACGCGCTCCCGGCGATCGAACGGCACTATCCTGAGTGGCTCAATGCGGCCGGCGAGCCGGACTTCAGCAAAGACTACTTCTACGATTTCATGGCGGCGGAGGTCGACCAGTTCTTCACCGAGGTCCCGGAGGTCGACGGGCTGACTTGTTTCAACTGCGAGGGCTCCGTGTTCACGCCGAGCGTGCTGCAGCACCAGGACATCTCGATCGCTGAAATCGTCCGGCGCACCGTCGACACCGTCTACGGGGTGTGTGCCAAGCACGGCAAGCGAATGATCCACGACATCCACGCCGGGGGGGCGAACGAGGAGATGAGCCGGGCCGTCATCGCCGCCTGCCAGGAACATCCCGAGATCGTCATCGGTGCCGACTGCACCTACTCCGACTGGCAATTCTTCCTCGACACGACGCCGTGGGTGCCGGAGATCAAGAAGAAAAACCCGTTCTACATCTCCTTCGATGTTGCGGGCGAGTTTTTCGGCAAGGGCGTCATGCTCGGCGGCTGGCCCGGCTGGATCACCAAGCACTTCGCGAACGTCCAGGAGCACCGGCCGGACATCCTCTGCTGCCGGACGGCGCTGCCGAGATACTCGGCATTCGCCAGTGCACTGACCCGCGTCAACCTGCAGATCATCAGCGCGCTCGGCCACGACGGCACGGCGGACATCGACGCGGTGCTGGAGGAGTGGTGGCGCCGTGAGTTCAGCGGCGACTGGTGTGATGAGTTGAAGGAAATGATCGTCACGACCATGGAACCGGCGATCGGCATGATCTTCCACATCAACGGTCTGGGCATGACCAACCTTGCCGGCGTCGGCAATAACATCTGGGTGAACGAAGCGGAGAAGAAGGTGTGGTTCTGGGATCAATGGTCCGAGCCGGGAACCCCGATCGATTTTGCGATGGTCCCGGAATGCGGCAGGAAGACCCGGCCGTTTGCGGAACTGCAGGAGGAGAAGCGCACCGGTATCGCGCTGTGCGAGAACGCCATCGCGACCATCGAGCGGCTCGACCTGCCGGAGGAAACGAGCCGCTTCTTCGTCAGCCGCTTCCGCCAGGCGGTTGACATGGCAAACGGCTTCCTTCACATGATGGGCGCCGCCTACGCCATGCACCAGCTCGCAGTGAACCATTACGACGAGACAATCGCCGATCCCGCGGCAATGCTGGTCAGCGCGCAGGCGGCGGTGCGCCAACACGCCGATGCCATGACCGAGCGCTGGGGCCCGGACTTCTTCGAACGCATCGCCGACCAGATGCGGCAGTTCGCGGATTCGATCGATCTTGCCTGACGCCGACCGCCTTCCACGAGTCAGCCAATCAACTCGGCCAATCTCCCGCGGTCGAGCTGCAGGCCGAGTCCCGGCTCGGCTGATGGTGTCGCGGCACCGTCGGTCACGACGGGTTCACCGGTGAACAGCGGCGCTGGCGGCTCCGGCAGGTCGAACCAGCAGGGTGCCGGGAAGTGCTCGAGAATCGGGCAGTTGTCCATCGCGATCGAATAGTGCAGGTGCGGTATGCTGTAGGTGTGGCAGACCACCGGGATGCCACGGTCGGCAGCCATCCTGGCGATCTTGGCGGCCTCGGTGAAGCCGCCGCAGCGGTGCAGGTCCGGCTGCAGAATGTCGACCGCCTCGGCATCGAGAAGCTGCTGGTGCCCGTAGCGCGTGAACTCGTGCTCACCGCCGGAAATCTTGATCTTCCCCACGGCCCGGATGGCGGCGTATCCGGCAATGTCATCGGGGATGACAGGTTCCTCGAGCCACGCCAGGTCGAAGGGCTCGAGCAGGTCCAGCATCGCGATTGCGTAGTCCACCTCCCAGCCCATATAGGCGTCGCACGCGATCTCGATGTCCGGACCGACGGCATCGCGGATGATGCGAATGTGCTCGGCGTTCTCCCGCATGCCGGTTGTTCCGTCGACCGGGCCGCAGGGGAAA
>JASLZG010000185.1 GCA_030754995.1 Lentisphaeria bacterium | reverse complement strand
GCCTCATCCGGCCGCACGCGGTCTACGTCGGCGAGCGTGGTCGCGTAACGACGCCCATCTCCGAGCGATAGGGCGCACGGAGCACGCGCATGTCCACCCTTCGCGCCGGGGTCGCCTCGAGAGACATCACGCCGCCGGTCGGCATCTATCATCGCATGTGGGGTGCCGCGAGCCACGACCGCGCCACGGGCGTGCACCGGCCGCTGCTCGGCGACGTGATGGTCTTTGAAGCAGGCGACGGGTCGGCCCGCCTGGTTCGTGTCCAGCTGGACATGGTGATGCTCCTGGCAGCCGACCACAGGGCGTTGCAGACGGCCGTTGCGGAGTGCGCAGGTGCGGCCGTCGAGGAGGTCGAGATCACCTATTCACATACGCACTCTGGTGGCGTCTTCCTGCCTGACCGCCACGAACTTCCCGGCGGCGACCTGATCCCCGGCCACCTCGATGGAGTCGCGGTGAAACTCGCGGCGGCCACTGTCGAAGCCGTCGCCGCCGTGCAGTCGAGTACAATCAGCTATGCAACGGCCCGATGTACAATGGGCGCCAACCGTGATTGCTGGGATGCCGGGCGCGGGATGCAGGTCAACGGGTTCAATCCCGACGACGACTCGCCGCTTGAGGTAACCGTCGGTCGTGTCGCCGACAGCACGGGCCGGCCGACCCACACCTTCGTGTTCTATGGCTGTCACCCGATCACTTTGGCATGGGACAATACATTGATCAGTCCCGATTATGTCGGTGCCACCCGCGAGACCGTTACCCAAGTGACCGCGACACCGACAATTTTTCTTCTCGGCCCCTGCGGTGATATCGGGCCGCGGCACGGACACGTCGGCGACACGGAAATTGCCGACCGCAATGGGCGGCAGCTGGCATACGCCGCGCTTGGCGCGCTCGAATCACTGGGCCCGCCGCAACAGGACTTCAACTATCTTGGGCCGGTCATCTCCGGCGCCACCCTGGGCGCCTGGGGCTACAAACCCATGGACGATGACCACTCGCGCCGGGCCGGGAGGTTCGCCGTCGTTCGCGACAGCGTCGACCTGGAAAACAAGATTCCCCCGGACGCCGCCGACATTCAGGCCGAGCTCGACGACTGGGACCGGAAGGCGGCGGCGGCAAAGGCGGCCGACCGAAAGCAGGAACTCCGCGACTGCCGGGCCCGCGCCGAGCGCTGCCGGCGTTGGTTGGCACGTATCGCCGATGCACCACCGGACACCCACGACCGGTGGCACTACACTGTTTTTCTGTGCGGCGACGCAATCTGGGTAACGGTGCCGGGCGAACCATACACCCTGATCCAGACATCCCTGCAATCGCAATTTCCGGGGCACGTCGTTCTCGTTTCGCCACTGTGCCTGGGCGCCCTCGCGGCATACGTCCTGCCCCGCGACAAATACGGCCTCGGCCTGTACCCGGAAGAGGCGACAGTGCTGGCACCCGGTGCCTTGGAGGACCTCATCGACGCGGTCGCCGCAACGGTCCGGAAAACGATTGGGAGAGGTGATTCAGAAACGGTTTCAGGAGCCGTAACGACTGGATGACGAGGGGCTGCCTCCAGCGCACCCGTTGCTTTTCCTGAATTCGTTGCTATACATCTTTATGAAGTTGATGCATCAATCCTGCCAAAATCTCAGTGTCCTGATTGCCGGGTGCGGCAGCATCGGCAAACGCCACGCCCGTCTCCTGGCAGAGTTGGGACTTACCGACCTGCGGGCCTGCGACCCGAATCCGCAGCAGCTGCAGGGACTGCTGGCCGAGGTGCCGGCCGTCGAACCGGTCGAATCGTTCGCCAGCGGCCTGGCGGCACAGCCCGATTGCGTCTGGATCCTGACCCCGCCGCAACTGCACATACCCATGGCAATGGAAGCGCTCACGGCCGGTTGTCACGTGTTCAGCGAGAAGCCGCTGTGCGAGACCACCGAGGAGGTCCCCGCCCTCGAGCGTTTGATTGCCGGGTCCGGGCTCAAGATGATGGTGGGCCTCTGCTTCCGCTATCACGAGGGACTGCGCCACGCCAAGGAGCTGCTCGATGGCGATGCCATCGGGCGGCTCGTCTCGGTGCGGGCCCTGATGGGCGAACACCTTCCCGACATTCGTCCGGACTTCCGGCAGGTCTGGACGCCGACTGGCATCAGTGGCGGCGCCTTCGACCTGATCCACGACATCGACCTGGCGATCTGGTATGCCGGCCAACCGGTGCGTCGTGTCGAAAGCGTATGGGGATCTTACAGCGATATTGGCATCGACGTCCCCGATGTCGTCGAAGTGCTGATAGACTTTGAGGATCGCTGCTGCGCCAGCGTCCACCTCGATTTTTTCCAACGTCCGCGCCGGCGCCAGATCGAGCTGATCGGTACCGGCGGCGTTATCACGGTCGAATTCGCTGACTGGAACTCCTGTACCGTTTCCACCTGGTGCCAGGAAACGGGCGAATGGGCCGTTGAGCAACTGCGGACCGACCGGGATGACATGTTTCGCGCTGAGGATTGTGAGTTTCTCGAGGCGGTGGCCGGGGACAAGCCGATTCAGTGCACCGTCTCCGAGGCGCTGAAGAGTACCGAAGTCGTCGCCACCGCCCGGCGCGGGCAATCGTTTTGAGGAGGGGGCCGTATGGCATTTGATTCTGCCAGCCTGACACCGGTGCCAACCGAGCCGGTGCAAACCGCCTGGCGTCGCATTCAGACACCTGTCCCGGTGCCGGAATCGATCCCAGTCATCGAACGACTGCGGGCCGTCGAGGCGCGTTCGATGGCGGGCATGCCGCCAGTCCTGTGGGACGAAGCCGAAGGATTCCTGGTTCGCGACCGCTTCGGCAACCAGTGGATCGACCTGACCAGCGGCATCGTACTGGCCAATGCCGGGCATGCCCATCCGAAAATCTGCGCCGCTATCCGTGCGGCCGCCGACGGCAAGCTTCTGGGAACCTACGCCTTCCCGCAGGAGCGCCGCCTGGAACTGCTGGAGCGGCTGGCAGAATTGTCGCCGGTGGATGATTCCAAGGCAATCCTGTTCAGCGCCGGAACCGAGGCAACGGAAGCCGCCATGACGCTGATGCGGCGGCACGGCCAAACGATCAACCCCGGCAAGGTCGGCATCCTCAGTTTCGCGGACGGCTATCACGGCCGCACCCTCGGTGCGGACCTGGCAATGGGGTCGGCGAACTGGATGGACGACTACGCCCTGCCCTTTTATCAGATTCCTTTCCCCTACGCACCGCGCTGGCCCTGGGGCGACGCGGCCGACGACCCGACCGGTGAGAAGGCTTTCGAGCAGTGCTTGAAAGCCCTCGAAGCCAATGGGGTACGCGCCGAGTCAATCGCCGGATTCCTCGGTGAAGCACTGCCCGGCTGGGCGACCTGGCCGATGCCGGCAGGCTTTGCAAAGGCACTGCGGTCCTGGTGCAACGCCCACGACATCCTTCTCTGTTGCGACGAGGTGCAGTGTGGCATGGGCCGCACCGGCCGCTGGTTCGGATTTGAACAGTGCGATCTCCTCCCGGACCTGTTCACCCTCGGCAAGGGACTGACGTCCAGCGTGCCGGTCTCGGCGGTGGTCGGACGTGCGGACGTTCTTGACCTGCCGAACCCCGGAGAAATGTCCAGCACACACGGCGGCAATCCGGTGGGCGTTGCAGCGGCGCTCGCCGCGCTCGACGTGATCGAGCAGGAGGAGCTGCTGGCGGCAAGTTCGACGACCGGCGCCCGGGTATTGGCCCGTTTGCAGGCGCTCCAGGCAGCCTATCCGGAGCGCATCCTGTCGGCCCACGGCCGCGGCTTGTTCATCTCGCTGCACTTCATGCAGGCAGGCACGCGGGGGGCCGATGTTGAACTGGCGGATGCAGTGTCCCGCGAAGCGGTGCGGCGCGGCGTCCTGTTGTTCGTCACCGGCCGTGGCTTCATCAAGTTCGTGCCGCCGCTGTCGATCGATCCGGAGGCGGCAATGGAGGCGGCGGAGGTCATTTGCGACTGCGTCGAGGCGTTGGCCTGAGGGCCGCATCAGGCATCAGTGGCGAGGCGCCTTTCCGGCGGTGCGGAACAGCGGCCGTCAACAGCAAAAACCCCGGCGAAAACCGGGGTTCTTGCAGTGGCGGAGGGACAGGGATTCGAACCCTGGGGACAGGCAAAACCCGCCCAACGCATTTCGAGTGCGCCGCCTTCAACCGCTCAGCCATCCCTCCACAAATTAAATGAGCGACACGATAGCCTTGTTTCGATCCGATGGCAAGGATGCTGTTCGGCTGCGAAGATCAAGGTCGGGGTTGGTTGCACGGCTGAGATCAATACACGGACGGCAATTCAAAGGGCTCGTTTTCGTCTACATCGATTTCCGGCAGCCCGTGTGCGGTATCCGCAATTGCCGCATTCATCCGACCGCTCCTGCCCAGGGCATCGTCGGCCAGCCTTATCAGTGTCTGGTTCGGCCGCGCCACTGGCGATACGCGACGCAAGGCCAGGGCGATCTGCCGCTCGTCTGTGGACGAGTTGTGCAGGCACGCCGCGATGTAGGCTGCTGCCGAGGAACGACTGATGCCGGCGTGGCAATGAACCAGGATACCGGAAGTTCGTTCCCAGTCGGCGAGGAAGGTGAGCAAATCATCGATGTGCCCGGCCGAAGGCTCGATCAACCCGTCCCGGGCCATGTCTATGTCATGAAACGCCAGGCGGAGGTGCCGACCAACATACGCCGGGCCCGGCTCGGGGAAGCTGATTTCCGGGCCGAGCAGGCTGACAATTCGCTCCGGTGCATGGATCTCGATCATCTCATTGACTCTCGACAGCGGGCAGACTATGATGTTCATGGGGCGACTTGCAGTGGAAAAGGATTTCTGTTTTCTTTCGATTACCTTGAATGGACGCGGAAGATTGTTTTCAGTCGCTTGGCGACCACAAGAAGCCGCGCCGGGCCAAACCGCTTGACCTTATCCCACCTGCGGCAAACATTAACGTTGCAACATGGACTTTTCACCATCCAGTCAACCATGAGCCATAACCTGCACGAAAATTTCGCATCGGAAGAATACTTCTTCGACCTGCATGGTTACACGATCATCCCCAACGCACTCGACACCGACCATATTGCCGCCATCAATGCGTGGATAGACGAACTGCCGCCGCTGAAACCTGGCGATCAGTACGGCAAGATGTATGCCCAGGCATATGGCGTCGTCGACGGCGTCAACATCCAGGATATAATTGAGGGCGGTGAAATTTTCGAGCGCTTGATCGATCATCCTGCCTGGTTCGAGCGGGCCTGCCATTATATTGGCAAGAGCGGGAAGCCGTATATCAACGAAATTTTTATCAATGTGCGTGAGCCGGGCGCCTTCATTTGGCCGCATTCGGGCGGACACGCCGTGACCCATATTCACCGCTCCGGACGCTACAAAGACGAGTGGGTCTGCTGGATGGTGCCGCTGCTGGTGCCGCTGACCGATACCGGCCCGGGAGACGGTGCAACGGTCATTGTTCCCGGCAGCCACAAGTCCGACCTGCCACATCCCGAAACGGCGAACGACATCGGGCAGGATTTCGGCTCCTCCGAAAACCTCGAGGGCGCCATCGAGGTTCACCTGAAAGCCGGCGACGCATTACTCTTTAACGACGCGCTCCTGCACGGCTCAGCCGCACGCGTTAATCCCGGTCAGCGGCGCATGCTGGTGATCCGCTACACGGAGAATACGGTCGCCCATCGTTTTGGCTATGCCCCGTCGCCCGAACTCGCCGCACGCCTGACACCGGAACGGCTGGCTATCGTGCAGCGGTATGGCGAAGCACTGTCTTACTGAGTGCAGAAACCGATGTAACCATGACGGCTGGAGACGACAACATCTTGACCCCATCCAGAAGCCACTGCAGGTTCACCCTGATCGAACTGCTTCTCGTCATCGCCATCATCGCGATTCTCGCGGCAATGCTGCTGCCGTCCCTGGGTCGTGCCAAAGAGAATGCCAGGCGGATCATCTGCATGAACAATCTCAGGCAGCAGGGGCTCGGCCTGTTTGCGTACAGCTCCGACCAGAATGGATTCATGCCCAACTTTTATCTTGATAACCCGATCACCGGCTATTCCTACGATTATCCGCTCTGCATGTATATAAAATACCATGCGTGTTCTGTGCCGGACTGTTTCGGCCCGGAAATGTGGGTCGGTTGCGGCAAACTTTACAGCATGGGCTATGTACATGAGAAAGATGTTTTCTATTGTCCAAGCGCCGGCCGCGCCGATGAGTCCGGCATCCAGGGAGGCCGGCCAACGGTCTTTCCGGCCGATCATTCTTTTGCCTGGAATGATTGCTGTACCAACCAGGACTACGACTTGCGCACCGGGCCCAATGGCGATTGGAGCAGGGAACGGCTGACGGAATTTGCCGGGGGCGGCGAGTTTGGCGGCGCCGTGCTGATGCAAGGCAATTTTATCGAGATGTGGACCGAGACCGACGAGGGTTTCCACCCCTACGGCTACGGCGACTCCTATCTCTTCGGCGACAACCACGTACGCTGGGTGAACATCGACAAGTTTGCGTACGCCCTGGCCTGGCCGTCCGGCGCGATGCAACGGATGGATGCCCATATTTTTCTGGTCAACAACATTGACGGAAATTACTGAACCTTGAGGTGCAGCCGAGCGTCAGCCAATTGCATCGTTGGCGTCCCGTTGAGCATATGGCCCTGCCACGACACACGGATATTGGATATCGAAAGATTGACAACCAGGAATGCGGGGAAATACTTCATACAGGGAATCAGGCAAAAAAAGATGATGTGCCCGTGCCTCGTTGTTTTTCCTCCTGATCTTTTCGCCCGTCTTTCTTTTTTATCCAAGCCAGAGTTACACCAATGTCAGTCAAGCTGCCCGACCCCGCCATTGTCGCCCGCCAGGAAGCGGACCAGATCAACACCAACCGCCACCAATTTCTCATGGGCGGTATCGAGCGGGCTGTGGCGGACTCACCGTTCATCGACCCCGACGAACTCCTTGCGGGCCTCGAGCAATTTCACCACGACCGGCTGGAACGAACCCCATCGACCACACAGTATCCGGAGGCCAAGCCGTGGATCGAACATGTGCTGGCCGTTGACCGGGAGCTACAAGCCGTGGCGCCGCTCACCGACGCCGAACTGGCCGCCTACCGCAGTCTGGCGTTTTACCTGATGTTCCGCGGCTATGCGAACGCCAGTCCGACAACCGAGAAGTGTCGCGTTATCTATCTGCCGGAGACGGACCAGGGGCCACTGCACATCAAGAATGTCGACGATCCCATTACCTTCTGGAAACCGAACCCCGAGCCGTTCAAGAATGCGGAAATGTCGAAGGGATTGATCTGGGACGGAGTCGGGTCCGGCCTGCACATGGACGACGAGCCCGACGAGATTTTCCCGTTGCCAATGATCGAGCTCTGCCATGGGCTCTGCGACGATGTTCCCGGCGCCGTCGAATTGCTGACGCGCTACAGCCAGTTCTGGGGTGGCCAGAACATCGTGCTGCACGACGATCAGAAACGATCGGTGGCAATCGAGAAGGGCAGCTACAACTACATTGATGTGTTTGAACCGGGAACCGCCGGCGGCAGCCACTGCAGCGGCATGGCGTTCCGTCAACCGGAAACGGCACATGGCCGGTTTGCGCGCGACAAGCGGCGGCAATACCTGCAGCGCTTCAAGCAGCCGCTGGACGGCCCGGACATGACGTATTGGAACGCCTGCGACCGCGCCGAGGAGATGCTGGGCAACCTGATGAACCAGGAATTCGTCACGGTGCAGGAGGTATTTGATCTCCTCACCACGCCATGGCCGAAGGGTCTGAACAAAGGCGGTGAGAAGCTGCATCCGGACCAGGTCATGTGCGAATACACACTGCGCACCAGCGGCCTGCTCTTCGACCAACGGCGGATATACTTCTGGCAGCGGGACATCGACGGCGTGTATCCCGACAAGCCGCTTGTCTTCGACATTCCGTAAGAATGGGAAAAGGGTTCAGCTTCCAGGTTTCAGGAAGATGAAGATCGGGATGAAAGGGGGGAATGAAGAACGTCACCCCGCGCCGCCTGGCAGCGATCAGGGGTGAATCCGAAGGCGATGTGACAGAATCATGCCCTGGCCTTCCTCGATCGCCCAATGGGTCGCCAGAATGTCACCGTCATCCAGGCGTAACAGCGAAGGTTGACCGAATCTCAGGTTGTGCGCCATCGTCGCGTAGGCAGACACCTTCATGGCGGGTGCATTGGCCCAGATATTCGCTTCCTTGATGGTGCGCCAGCGGTCCTGGGAAAAATCCACCAGCCGCACATACAGCCCGATGTCTTCACCTTCCCGTTGTGAATGAATCGTCAGCAGCAGGTCGTCTTCCCAATGCATGAGGTTCGAGGCCTGGCCCGGGATACCGGTATCGATCGGTTCGGACCACGTTTTTCCAGCGTCGTGGGACACCGTCACGCCATTCGGCAGGTTTCTTTCCTCGACGTGATCCATCATCCATACCAGGGCGACGACCCGGTCATCCTGTATCTCGCACAATCGCGGCTCGGACGGTGCGTAGTGTCCGGTAGGGTCTTCAAAGAAAATGGCTTGATCGTCCCACGTCTCGCCCCCGTCTTCGCTCTGCAGCAAGGCGCCGACGAAGCCGCTGGGATTCGTACCGTCCCACATGGGGAACAAGGAACCGGCCCCCAGTATCGTGCCGCGCCGCAGCTGGATAACCGGACCTGAGTGTTCGATCAACTCCGGACATGTCCTGTCGATGACCCTGGGATGCGACCATGTACGCCCCTCGTCGCTGGAAACTGAAACGAGGTTGTCACCATTGCGCAGGCCATCGGTTTCCGGGTTGGCAAGCAATTGGTCGGGGTCGGATCGGTGAAAGCGGTAGCCCATGGCAATCAACGTTCCGTCATTCAGCACCGTCGGTTTCATGAAG
The DNA here is from genome assembly GCA_030754995.1 of Lentisphaeria bacterium. GTDB lineage: Bacteria > Verrucomicrobiota > Lentisphaeria > JABSQK01 > CAJWLW01 > CAJWLW01. The sequence continues at coordinate 881 of JASLZG010000185.1, read as the reverse complement.
TCGGAGTCGTAGCGGTGCGCCTCCTCTTTCACGTGCAGCGGACCTTCCAGCTGCCAGGTGCGCCCCTGGTCGCCTGAGCGCGACACCACCGTCGTCGCATCGGCCGCTTCAAACGCCTCACCCAACATGAACAAGGCCAGCAAATCACCGGACGGCAGCTTTGCCAGTCCGGGGAAAAAACCATGGCGGCTGCGGTTCTGCGGCGTGGGATTCTCATAGACGATGTGGCGGTCAATGTACTCGATGAAAGACATGGCGAATTCCTGGTTGAAGTTTGCTTAGTGAAGATAATCCAGGGCCGCGAGCGCGTGCATCTTGCTCGCCTGCACGATACTCTCGATCCCAACGTACTCGTTCGGACCATGGGCCAGTGGCAAAAGTCCCGGCCCAAACGCGGGCACCGTCGGGATGCCGCCGTAACCATGAAAATAGTTGGCGTCGGTGCCGCCGACCATGCCGCCCGGCGCCAAGCGGCGCCCGATGACACATTCGCTTGCATTCAGCAGCATTTCCACGAACGGCTCGTCCGCCGTGACTTCCGGTTGTTTCATCTCCCGCGCTTCGGCCAGGTTCAATTCCTCGACCATTTCGACGCGTAGTTCCGGGTCCTCCGCCCGCAGTTCGTCAAGGAACTCCTCGACGTCGCGCGCCACTTGCGCGGCTGTCATCCCGGGCAGAATGCGGATATCGGAGCAGAATTCAGCAGCGCCCGGATAGACACCGTAGTATACGCCGCCGTTCACGGTCACGCCGATATTCTTTGTCGGGCCCTGGGGATAGTAGGGATGGGGATCGTGTTGAATCTCCAGGTCGCGCTGCATGCGCCACAGGACGTAGGCCATCTTGGCACTGGCATTTACCGAGGGAAAGATGTCGGAGGT
>JASLZG010000184.1 GCA_030754995.1 Lentisphaeria bacterium | reverse complement strand
GCTGCAATAGCCTGGAGCGAAGATGGGGCGGTTGTGGATCATTTCGATGGTGTTCTGCCTGGGGTTGGTGGCGTCGGCGAACGACGTTGACCGGTTGCTCGGGCTGGCGGCGGAGTTGCGGCAATTGCGTACAGAGCGGCAAGCGCTCGATTCGCAGTGGCATGGGCAGCGGCAGCAGCTCGAGCTGGAAATTGAGATCGCCGAGAAGGAGCTGGAGCGGTCCCGGGCAAGTCTCGAAGAGGTCGAGCAGCAGCTTGCCGCCATCGTCCGCGAGCTGGAGCAGGTTGCCGTGCGACGAAAAGCAGCCAGTGCCGAACAGGCGGCGCTGGAATTATCGATGTCCAGTTGGACGGCTGCCTTCGACCACACCAGTGCCGCCTGTCCCATCCTTTTCGACAGCAGTGAGACCGTACCGGTTTCGGACGGGGAGTCACTGGCGAACCGTCTTGCCGTCTTCTTCAACAACTACCTGATGCTCGCTGAAAACGCCACGGTTTGCGAAGTTCGCAAAGCGGAGATCACCACGGCCGGTGTTGCCAGGCGCGTTGATCTTTTGCGCTTGGGCGGCGTCTACGAATATTACGTTGCGCCGGACGGTGCCTGCGCGATGCGCGACAACAGCGGTGCCTGGGTGCCGCTCGCCGACGGCTGGGCGGCACATTTGCGGGCGACGATGCGCGTGGTGCGCCGTGAGGTGCCGGCGCGGGTGATTGTCGTTCCAACCGGAACATTGTCGCAATGAAGCTGCGGTGTATACTGCTTTGTTGCCTGGTCGCCGTTCTGGCACATGCCGGCGCTACCGACGTTGCTGCCGGTATCGAGCGGTTAACGGTTCAGATAGAGAGGGAACGCCAGGCCCTGGCCGACTACCGCAACAAGGTGGAGGAAACCAGGCAGGCGAGCGACAAATCCCGGCAGGATCTGCGACGGGAATTGCGTCGCGTTGCAACCGCACACCGGGACACGTGGTCCGCGGTCAACCAGCGCCGTCAAGAGTTGGGTAGTGCACAGGCCGAGTTGCAGCAGTGGCAGAGGCAGCGGCAGAAGGTTGTCGAAATTCTGAACTACCAGCTCGGTGAACTCGGCAAACTGTATCCCTTGCTGCAGGGCGTCAGCGGACCCGACGCGGCGTTGCTGCTGCCGGAGCAGTTCGCTGCCGCGGCGCCTTTGCAAAGTGGCGGCGAGACTTTGCACCAGGCGTACGCGTCGTACTTGAAAGCTGCGACGGTGGCGGTGCGGACGAAGCTGCAGGCCTATGACCAGGACGGCGAGCCGGGAGAAACCGAGAGTGTACGGGTCGGTCTGCTTGGTGGCATTGCGGTCGACGATGGGCCGGTCGGCGTATTGCACTTGAGCCCGTCGGGCGGGTTGCCGACCGTTGTGTCGCGGTTGCCCGGCACCTATCGCAAGGTGCTCTCTGGCGCGCTGCAGGCGGATCCCGTGCCCGTAGTGTTGGACGTGTCCGGCGGCATGGCGTTGGAAAGCCTGCAGCGGCGCAAGACGTTTGGCGACTACTTCAAGGCCGGCGGCGTTGTGATGTATCCGCTGGCTGCCATTGCGCTGCTGGCGTTGCTGATGGTGATCGAGCGCGGCATCGTTTACTATCGTCTGTCGCGCGGCCACGCACGAACCTGTGGAGCGATCGCCGGTGAGCTGAAGTCTGGTACCGCGAAAGCCGTTGTCTCGGTCAAGCAGGCACCTGCCCCGATGGCGCGGCTGTGGACGCGTGGTGTTGAAGCGCTGCAACGCCGCGGCGACGACGTCGAGGAGGCCATGCAGGAGGCGATCATCGCCGAGTTGCCGGGGCTCGAGAAGCATTTGAGCAGTCTGGCGGTTTTTGCGGCGATCGCGCCGTTGCTCGGGTTGCTCGGCACTGTTGGCGGCATGATCAAGACGTTCGAGGTGATCACCCAACACGGCACTGGGAATGCACGGCTTCTGGCCGACGGCATTTCCGAAGCACTGGTGACGACTCAGGTCGGCCTGGCGGTCGCCATACCGGTGCTGCTGCTGCATGCCGTCCTGTCGCGCCAGGCCAAGAAGATCGTCGCGAAGATGGAGCAACTGGCGCTGACCGTCCTGGCGGCGCGCGTCGGCAAGGTGTAGGGACGATGGCGGACATTCTGGACATCATGGACCGGGGCGGCTCGGTGATGTGGCTGTTGGTGGCGAGCAGTGTCGTCATATCGACGGCATTGGTTTACCGGTTTCTGTGCCTGCGCGATCATCGGTTCACGACCGGCACGGCCCTGGAGCGCGCTGGAGCCGCGATGTGTCAGGGGGTGTCGGCTGGCGCTGCCGGTCTTGGCGGGCTGCAGGCGCTGATCCTCCAACGCGTTGCTGCCAGCCCGCCGGCGTCGCGTGCCGGCGATCTGCAACTGGCGATTGCCGAGTCGCAACGGCAACTGGCGCCGCCGCGCGACTTCATCCGCGCCCTCATCCACAGCGCACCGTTGCTTGGGTTGCTCGGCACGGTGGGTGGTATGATCGAGATTTTCATGGTCATTGCCCAGGCCGGGGCATCGGAGCCCGGCATGCTCGCCGGTGGTATCGGCAAAGCACTGTTGACGACACAGGCCGGGCTGCTGATTGTCGTGGTCGGGGTCTGCGGGGAAATACACTTGAGCCGGCGGGAGCAGGATCTGCTGGACAAGCTGGAGGAAACGCGGTTCGTGCTGAGCCGCTGCATCAGGGAAGCTCATGCCACTGCGTCATAGCCGCATTACGATCGACACGGAGGCCAAGGGGATCAACGTTGCGCCGTTGATCGACATGGTGTTTATCCTGTTGATTTTTTTCCTGGTCACGACGAGCTTCGTAGCGGAGACCGGTGTCACCGTGGATCGTGCTGCCGCGGCGACGGCGACCAGCCTGGAACGGGAGAACATTTTGGTCTCGATCGATGCTCACGGCAATCTGTACATGGAAGGCAGGGCCCTGCGGCTGCCGTCACTCGGAGCGCTGGTGCGGCAGCAGGTGAGTGCCACCGGCCGGCCGGTGGTGATCATCGCGGACGCCGCCTCGCGCCACGACACCCTGATGTCGGTCATCGACGAGTGCAAGAAGGCGGGGGCACCGGCCATCAGCCTGGCGGCGGAACGGGCGCCGTGACGATGGAAGGCTTGGTTGCCCGGCGCGGTATTCAGCGGGACAAAATCGCGCCGGTCCAATAAAAGGAGGCCGGCATTGCGGCGTCGCGCCGGTGGTCACAGGCTGACCCACCTGCGAGCGGCATCAATACGGCGGCGAGCCTTTCACGCATCGGCAATCGCGATCTGGAAGCGGTCGCCGTCGGCGACGGCGCAGGCGGCGGTGATCGGGCGTTCGAGCTCGGCGAAGACGCCCTGGCCGAGGATGTATTGGCAGGCCGCGTCGGCGTTGGCGACGTCGAAGGCGGTGTCGCCGTACTGTCCCGGGACGGTGTGTTCGTAGGTCGCGACGTAGTGCGCTGTGCCCGGTGCCAGGTCGATCGCCGTCACCAGCAGCGACTGGTCGGTGACGATCCCGAGGCAGGCTGTTGCCTGATTGTCGATGACGGCGGCGATCCGCGGTGTGTTGTAGCTGTCGTGCTCGTAGTCCATTGCCAGCAGCACGGTCGAAAGCGCGTCACGCGGACTGAGGCCGGCGGCGATTTTCTCGGCGATGAAATCGGTGTGCGCCCCATTGGTCACGACGGCATGGTTCCCGACCAGCTTCACGCAATTGTAGGCGATGTACGGGTTCTTGTAAATATCGTCCTCGTGCCCGGGTTTCGGCAGGATGGCGACGCTGTTCTCGAGGATCCTGGCTTCGCGGTTCGGGAACGAACGGGACGAAACCCGGTACAACCCGCATGCCGTGCCGTTGGCATTGCGTCCGACGGCAACGATTCGACCAACATACATTCTTCGACTCCTTGTCCTGTTGTTTCGGTAGCGGCGACCCAAGTCCCAATGTAGCGGGTTCCCTGCAGATTTCACATTTGTCCGCAGTTGGCGACGGGTCACATTGCAGATTCGGCGCTCCGAACCGGCCGCCATCCCTGCCCCGAAGTGGCACGCGAAGAAGCCATGTTCTGCGTCGTCGGCGAGCGTCTCGACTTCTTCCGTGCCAGGCGGTGGCGAGCGAAAGCAGATGGGGCCGGCGCGTTCGCGTGGACGATCAGGGACGACCGTGGCACCATGGCGGTATCAGTATTTTCGGCCCTTGCGACTGTCCGGCAGCAGCGCTGAGTGCTCAGACATCGATTTCGTGCAAATGGCTCACGATTCGGTGAAAGCGGCAATCCTCATCCTTTATCAGCTGTATTTCCCCGGACTTCTTGACGCCGGTGTTGATATCCATCTTGCAGCGGCAGTAGTCGTTGAACAATGCGAACTCCTGCAGGCTGGGGATCGACAGTTGCTCGGCAACATTGCTGCAGAGGCCTTCCTCGGTGAGGATGTCGATGACTTTCGCAGTGCGCGCCATGTCGAGGCCGAGATTCATCGTAACTTCATCGACGACATCCTTCAGCGGGTACGATATTGGCGTACCTGGCTCCGCCTGGACGTGGGCGCCGGCATAAATCAGGAACAGCTGGTTGACCAGCGGGAAAATGCGGTTCTCCAGCAGCAGCGGGTGCAGGTAACGGGAGTTGAGGCGCACCCGATCGGCGAGCGAGAAGACGATCTTCTCCATCCACGGCGACAACTTGCGCAGTTCGTCCAGCAGCAGGTCGTAGGTGATGATCAGCGCTTCCGTGTCCTCGGTCGCCGTGACCGTCGCCGTGCGCGCACTCTGGCCGATCCCGGCCATCTCGCCGACGATCTCGCCGGCACCGATCTCGGCAATTGTCATGTTTCGGCCGTTGACGTTGCGATGAATCCTGGCCTTGCCGCTGATGATGACGAACGTCTCCTTCGATTCGTCGCCGGCCTTGATGATCTCCTGACCGACGTGGAACTGCCGAATACCGCCGGAACGTCTGCCGGCCAGGAACGCTTCAATGTCGTCGATCAGGTCCTGGCAGCTTGCGTAGCGCTTGTTTTTGGCCGGTGCCATGGCATGCAGGATGATGCGTTCGAGGGCTTTGGGGATCTGGGCGCGCGGATTGCGCTTGGACGGCACCTCGTACTCGCAGCGTTCGGCGCGCTGCAGGATATCCATCATGTTTTCGCCTTCGTACGGCGGTGAATGCGTGAAAATCTGGTACAGCGTTCCGCCGAGCAGGAAGATGTCGGTTTTCTTGTCGATTTCCGACGGGTTGCCGAGCACCTGTTCCGGCGCGATGTACGCCAGGCTGCCCTTGATGACGCCGTCCTCGGTGCGGCTCGGGTTGTGCTCGACGATCTGCGAGGTGTCTTGTACCTCTTCAAATGCCGTGTTGTCTTCCGCATCGACGTATTTGGCCAGGCCCCAGTCCATCAGAAGCACTTCGCCAAACTTGCCGACCATGATGTTTTCCGGCTTGATGTCCCGGTGGATGACGCCGTGCGAATGGGCGTACGCCACGGCATTGCAAACCTTCAGAAAAATGTCCAGCAGGCGGTGGCGGGTGTAGTGCCGCACATAATCGGGATCTTCGCGGGCAATCATCCTGATGACGTCCTTGAGCGGTTCGCCGTCGACCAGCTTCATCGTGTAGTACGGCAGAGAGCTGTCCTCGATCACGCCGATCTCATGAATCGGTACGATGTTGGGATGCTCGAGCTGTGCCGTGACCCGGGATTCCTCGATGAATGAGCTGACTTTGGGCTCCTGGTGCAGGATCTGTGGTGAAGGAACCTTCATCGCCGTCGTGCGGCGCAGATCCTGGTCGTAGACGGTATAGATCACGCCCATGCCGCCGCGGGCCAGCTGGTCGCGCACGATGTAACGCCCGTGCTGCCGCTCACGATTGAGCAGGCGCTGGGTGATCTGGAGCATTTCTTCGCTGGAATCGGGCATCGATTCCAGGATCTGATCCGCCAGTTTGACGTCGCTGGTGTCGAGTTCGAGCCGTTCGCTTTTCATACACCTGAACTCTTTCGAGGGCTTACAAAACTGTGGGAAGGATGGGGATGTTTTGCCAGCAATATACGTTAGAATAAGGTGAATGCATACAGCCCTGCCAGGGGGAACGGAACAATGTCGGGAACGCCCAAGTCATTGCGAGAGGCCGGCGCCGCGGGAATCGCTTTCAGCCCCGGCCTCGCCGCCGGCCGGGCCGCTCTTTGCGCCTTGGCCAAGACCCTGATCACTGCCGGCGAAAGCGCTGCTTTCTGAGATGCCCGAACCTTCCGACAGACCAGCATCCGCCGCCGGCCTCCCGGTCAATGACTGGGTCGCCGAGCTGGTGCAGATCATGGCCCGCCTGCGTGCCGTCGACGGCTGCCCCTGGGATCTCGAACAGGACCACACGACACTCAAGCGCTACCTCATCGAGGAAGCCTACGAACTGATCGACGCCATCGACGACGGCGACGACGGGCATCTGGCCGACGAACTGGGTGACGTCCTGCTGCAGATTGTCTTCCACTGCCAGATAGCGCGCGAGACCGATCGCTTCGACCTGCAGGCGGTGGCGCGGACGATCTGCCAGAAGCTCGTTCGGCGGCACCCGCATGTTTTCGGTGACACCAGCGTCGACGACGCTGACGGTGTCGTGCGGCAATGGGAGGAGATCAAGGCCGACGAGGGTGCCGGCCGGGAAAGGGTCTCCCGGCTCGACGGTGTACCGCGCCACCTGCCGGCGCTGTTGCAGGCTGAGAAGACGCAGAAAATGGCGGCCCGGGCTGGTTTTGACTGGCCCGATGTCGCCCCGGTGATCGACAAGCTGGACGAGGAAGTGGCGGAACTCAAGGCGGCCATTGCCGGGCGGGACCCGGAGGCCATCGCTGCGGAGGCTGGTGACCTGTTGTTCACCATCGTCAATCTCAGTCGGTTCTGCGGTTTCAACGGGGAGGAGTCGTTGCGCCAGGCGACCGCCAGGTTCCGCGATCGGTTCACCTTCATCGAGGCGGCGGCGGCTCAGCAGGACCGCCAGCTGGAAGAGATGACTCTTGCGGAGCTCGATGCCTTGTGGGACCGGGCGAAGGAAAGGTAGCCGATGCGCCGCCTGTGCAATGCCAGGCTGCTGCCGGCGGCCGCCACCATTGCTGCGGTCACGACCGTCCTGTGCGGTGCTTACCTGCACGATTCGCTGGGGAACAAGACGGCGTCCGCCCTGCCGCTGCTGGTTGCCGGCATGCTGATCGTGTCGTTGATTGTGACGCAGATGGCGATGGCGTGGACGCCGGACGACAGCCGGCGCATGGCAGGGGGCAAGGCCTTTTGGATTGTTGCCGGGGCCGCCGTCGCACTGGCTGCTGCGGGGTTGCTGGTCGACCCGTGGCTCGGCCAGCACCTCGACGGCTATTACCCGGACGATGTCCGTGCGTTCGTGGTGACGCTGCCGTTCCGCGCAACCTTTCAGCCGCTGGTGGTGATTGTTTTCCCGTACGCCGTGGTTTACCGGCTGACGGAGAACGTGCCGGCGTCGGTGGCTGCGTCGGTGGCCTTTGCGGAGGTGCTGGTGTTTCTCAAGGCACCGGCATCGCAAGCGTCTGTGCTGGCCGTTTACGTGGTTGTCAGCGGAGTGTACGCGTTGGCCCAGGCGTTGGCGTACCGGTGCGGCGGCATGGTGCTCCTTGTAATTTGTGCCGTGGCGTTTTACAGTCGGTTTCTCGTTCACCCGACAGCCTGATTTACCGGCCTTCCAGGTGTCCCGTCCTTCAACTCTTCAACTCTTCAACTTTTCTACCGTCTTCCTATGCAGGCAGTTGTTTTGGTCAGCGGCGGCATGGATTCCGCCACCCTGTTGTACTACGTCGTGCAGACGCTTGGCTATGACGAAGTGTACGGGTTGTCGTACGCCTACGGTCAGAAGCACGACCGTGAAGTGGTGATGGCGAAGTGGCAATGTGAGCAGCTTGCGGCGGTCAAGGACTGGCGGCTGGTCGACGTGTCGGTGCTCGGGGACCTGACCCGGGGCGCTTCGGCATTGACCGACCGCGGCATCGAGGTGCCGGAGCTCGCGGCATTGGCCGAGGATGAACTGTCGCAACCGCCGACGTACGTGCCAAACCGCAACATGATCCTGCTGTCACTGGCGGCGGCGTATAGTGAAAGCCGCGGCTGCCGCACGGTCTTTTACGGTGCCCAGGCGCAGGACGAGTACGGCTACTGGGACTGCACCGTCGATTTCCTCGAGCGTCTCAATCAGGCGCTGTCGCTGAACCGGCGGCACGCGGTGCAGATTCAGGCGCCGTTCATGACCATGCGGAAAGTCGATGAACTGCGAATCGGCCAGGAACTTGGTGTAGATTATGCCCATACCTGGAGTTGCTATCGCGGCGGTGAAAAGGCTTGCGGCAACTGTCCGGCATGTGTCGAGCGTTTGAAAGCCTTTGCCGAGTTCGGCACGGTCGATCCTGTGGAATACGAATGAGTTTCCAGGAATTGGGACATGGAGCCGCCCGGGGGCGGCATTACTGAAACCTGACAGTTGAACACATCTTAAATGGCGTTCAATATGCGGATCGCGGCGCAGGCGGCGCCGAAGCCGTTGTCGATGTTGGTGACCGTGACGCCGCTGGCGCAACTGTTGAGCATGGCGAGGAGGGCGGTGATGCCGTCGTAGCTGGTGCCGTAACCGATGCTGGTCGGCACGGCGATAACCGGTGCCCGGACAAGGCCGCCGACGACACTGGGCAGTGCCCCTTCCATGCCGGCAACGGCAATGATCACCTGGCAATCGGCGAGTTCGTCGAGCCGCGCCAGCAACCGATGGAGGCCGGCGACCCCGACATCTGAAATGCAACGCGGCTCGAAGCCGAAGAAACGGAGCGTTTCGCTGGCTTCGTCGGCCACGGCGCCGTCGGAGGTGCCGGCGGACAGTACCGCGACTCGGCCATGGCGCTTTTCCGGCTGGTGATGGAACACCGCGAACAGGCCGGCGGTCGGGACGTGCACTGCCTGCGGAAATTCCGCCGCCAGTGCTGTGGCTGCCGTGTCATCGAGCCTGGTCACGAGGACGTTGCTGGCGTGCTCGAGGAAATTTCGAATGATCGCGGCGATTTGATCGGCAGATTTGCTGACGCCGTAAACCACTTCCGAAAACCCACAACGAACAGCGCGCTGGTGATCGATCTGTGCGAAGCCGAGATCTGCGGTTTCGAGGCCACTCAGCGCTTTGGCGGCGGCGGCCACGTCGAGCTCACCGGCAGCAAGACGTTGGAGGATGTCATTGAGCTGTTGCGAATCCATAACCCGAGGAGTTGATGATGAAAAAGTTGTTGATCGCGGGCATTGCCCTGGTCGTTCTTGTCGGTTCTAACTTAGTGGCCCAGAGCGACGGGGCCAAGTCCGACGACTACGAAGGCGACCGCGCCAAGCGCCGCGAGCAGCTCAATCCCGTCAAGGTCCTGACGCAGTTGGCGGAGAAAGGCAGTGCCGAAGCGCAGATGCAGCTCGCCACGGTGTATTACATTGGGGACCTCGGTATCGCGAAGGATCCGGTCAAGGCGGTTTACTGGTTCAAGCAAGCCGCCGCACAGGACGTGGCGCTGGCAAAGTTCAACCTGGGCCTGTGCTACGAGGGCGGCAACGGTGTGGCGGAGAGCGAGGACACCGCTATCGACTATTACATGGAGGCTGCCGAAGGTGGCGTGATAGCGGCCCATGTCAATGCGGCGCTGCTCTATCGTAAGCGTGGCGACCATGGGATGGCGACAGAGTTGTTCGGGGTGGCAGCGCAAAGGGGCAACCTCGACAGTATGCGCGAATACGGCCTATACCTGATCGAGGGGGTCAAGGGG
>JASLZG010000183.1:6418-9832 GCA_030754995.1 Lentisphaeria bacterium | reverse complement strand
ACCTGACGCGGTACCAGGTGGCGAACTGTTATATGGGCCGGGTCGGGTTGATCAACTCCGGCGGTGCCTCGGGGCAGGACGATTTTGCCGAGGCAGTGCGCACGGCGGTGATCAACAAGCGAGCCGGCGGCATGGGCCTGATCAGTGGTCGCAAAGCGTTTCAGCGGCCGATGTCGGAAGGTGTGGAGCTGCTGGCGCAGATTCAGGAAGTCTATCTCTGTGAGCAGGTCACCATCGCGTGATTGGTGCCGGCGCCAGTCGATTTCCACGTCACGGACTGGATTCGAAGATCTGTTGATTGGCGTGCCGGGGCTTTTGTGTGGTGATATTTGGCATGGATAAATTTATTCTGGCGCGACTTGACCCGCACCCAAGCGTGGCTACCTTATGCCGATATTATGACTTGAGCACTGTTTTCTTGTCTGCATAGCATTGTTTTGCTGCAAGGAAACAGCGTGGCTTCGACCTCATTCGCCGTGATGAGGTATCGAGGAAAAATGACCCACGGCGACTTGTAGGATCAACGGATGAATATCTATGTTGGTAACCTGCCGTACACCGCAGCCGACGACGACTTGAGAAAGCTGTTTGAGGAGTACGGTGCCGTCGACTCAGCCCGCGTCATTGTTGACCGTGCGACCAACCAGTCGAAAGGCTTTGGTTTTGTCGAAATGGGTGATGATGGCGAAGCTAATGGCGCTATTTCTGCGCTCGACGGTAATGAGTTCATGGGCCGCCGTTTGCGGGCTAATGAGGCTCGTCCGCGTGAGCGCCGTGAGGGACCGCGCTATTAATTCAGCCCGCCGCTAGTTTCTACCGATTCTGACGATACGGCTGTTGCACTTGTCAAGGTTTGACGGTGTGCAGTCTCCCGCTGGTGACTTTCCCGCCCTGCCAGTGTGCAGGAGTGGTGTGTCCGCAGCTTGTACGTCTGAACTGCCGACTTGCCGTGACCATTCAAGCGCCGGAACGGTCGGTCGGTCGCGGTACCGGTTCGATCGCCGGTTCATCAGGGACCGGTATCGGCGGACGAATCTTTGTAAATGGCCGTCCACGTGCGTGGACGGCCGTTTGCACGGTGGGCGGAGCTCGAATGCGCCGGAAACGGACCGGGGGCAACTCAGCCCGCCTGGCGTACGATGTACAGCATGACGTCGCCGTAATTGCGCTCCCGGATGAACTCCCAGTCGGCACGGATGTCCGCCGGCAAGGGCTCGGTGACCGGCTGTTCCATGATCACCAGGGCCTCGCCGGCCCAGGCTCGGAACTCCTTGTCGGCCAACAATTCGCGACCGCCAACGCCATTGCCGTCCTGGTCCGGATGAAACGGTGGGTCGGCGAAGATCAGGTCGGGCTGCAATGTTGGCAGCAGTTGCGGAGTCCGCAAAACCGAGGCCTCGAAAACGCCCGTTGATACCGCCGCCGGCAGTGCCGATTCGACCCGTGCCAGATTCTTCTCGATGATCCGAATATTGCGGCGCTTGAGCTCGACGAAGTAGACTTCAGTAGCGCCGCGGCTGAGGGCTTCGAGCCCCAGCGCGCCAGTGCCGGCAAACAGGTCGACCACGACGGTGCCCACCAGCGGTTCGAGCATGGCGAACATCGCCTCCTTGACCCGGTCCATGGTCGGTCGTACATCCGTACCGGGCGGCGGCGTCAGCCGTGTTCCGCGTGCATGTCCGCTGATGATTCGCATACTGGATTCATTCCCGCCCTGTTTGTGGCCCGGCCGGGCCACAAAGAAAGAAACCGCCCCGTACTGCGAATTTCGCTTCGCTCACTCCCACTCGATCGTACTCGGGGGTTTTGAGCTGATGTCGTAGCAGACGCGGTTGACGCCGCGCACCTCGTTGATGATGCGGTTGGAGATGCGCTCCAGCAAGTCATACGGCAGGCGCGACCAGTCGGCGGTCATGCCATCCTGGCTGTCCACGATGCGCAGGACGACCGTATTCTCGTAGGTGCGTTCGTCGCCCATGACCCCGACACTCTGCACCGGCAGCAGCACGGCGAAGGACTGCCACACCTTGTAATAGCAATCGGCTTTACGCATCTCGTCGATGACTATCGTATCGGCCTGGCGCAGGACAGCGAGATTTTCGCGGTTGACCGCACCGATAATGCGTACCGCCAGACCGGGACCCGGGAACGGCTGGCGCATGACGACGTTTTCGGGCAGGTCGAGCTGGCGCCCGACTTCCCGGACCTCGTCCTTGAAGAGTTGGCGCAGCGGCTCGACCAGTTCGAGATTCATGACACTCGGCAGGCCGCCGACGTTGTGGTGGCTCTTGATCATGGCGCTCGGGTTGCCGTCGATCGGCACGCTCTCGATGACGTCCGGATAGGTCGTGCCCTGGGCCAGGAAACGGGCGTTGCTGAACTTGCGGGCCTCTTCCTCGAACACCGTGATGAACTCGTTGCCGATGATCTTGCGCTTGGTCTCCGGGTCGGTGACGCCGGCAAGCTTGTCGAGAAACCGGTCGGCCGCAGTGACGCAGTCCAGATTCATCTTGAAAGCGTTGCCGAACAGCTGTCGTACGGTTTCGGCCTCGCCTTCCCGAACCACGCCGTTGTCGACAAAGATGCAATTGAGCTGGGCCCCGATCGCTTTGTGAATCAACGCGGCCGCGACCGAGGAGTCAACGCCGCCGCTCAGGCCCAGGATGACCTTGTCGCCACCCACCTGTTCCCGGATCTCACCGACGCTGCGTTCGATGAAGGATTTCATTGTCCATTCGCCCTTGCAGCCGCAGACGTCGTAGCAGAAGTTGCACAGGATTTCGCTGCCGCTCGGGGTGTGAACCACCTCCGGGTGGAACTGCAGGCCGTAAATGCGTGTCGGGTGGGCCACCGCCGCAAACTCACTGTTGTCGGTGGTCGCGACAGGCTGGAAGCCGTCCGGCAGTTCGAGGACCTTGTCCCCGTGGCTCATCCATACGCGCTGCTCGGCCGGGGTGTCGTTGAACAGCGGCCGCGGCTCGACGACGTTCAGCGTGGCGGGGCCATATTCCCGATGGGTGCCGGGAACGACGCGGCCGCCCAGGTGATGGGCGATGAGCTGCAGCCCGTAGCAGATGCCGAGGATTGGAACGTCCAGGTCGTAAATGCCGCGGTCGCAGTGGGGGGCGTTCTCGTCGTAGACACTGGACGGGCCGCCGCTCAAGATGATACCGGCGGGGTTGATGGCGCGGATCTCGGACGGGGTCAGGCGGTAACTGACGATCTGGCTGTAAATATTCAGCTCGCGGATGCGGCGGGCGATCAACTGGGTGTATTGCGAGCCGAAATCGAGGATGATGATTTTCTCATGAATATCGTCCATCAATATCTCATGCGCTTGGAGGATTTCTTGTCGTGGATGCGGATCAGGCTCCGGCAGGAGGGGCAGCGGGTCATGCTCTCGATGCGCTTGCC
>JASLZG010000183.1:0-6408 GCA_030754995.1 Lentisphaeria bacterium | reverse complement strand
TCTTCGGAAATGTTCCACCCGTGTCTGTTGCCCTGCCACCACTGGCGGATGCAGGCGATGCCGGCAACCAGCATGATGAGTACGGTCAAGAATGTAAAGAAATGATCAGTTCCAATCGCGATCATGCCAGCCCTCGCGGTCCTTGGGGTCGGGGTTCTCGGTCACGTTCGGCAGAAAACGCCAGTGGCAGACGAACCGTGCCTTTTCTTCGAGCCATTCCGGCGCCGTTTCCCGCATACGCTGCCGGTTGGCTTTGGCATTGAACAGCTGCCGGATATGTGCCAGCGCCAGGTCATCGAGCACCTTGACGCCACAGCTGCCGGCCCGAAGGACAGTAAAGCGTTGACCGGAACTCTTCAAACCCTCCGAATAATCACCCATGCGCGAATGCTCCGCATCGGGAAACAGCGGCCCCATCGGCAACACCACAATTTGCGTCGGACCGGTGGTCGTGAACGTCTCATCAGCAAGCTCCGGCGGCAGTTGCAGCGGCGGCAGCCGCGGCTCCGGGCGATTGTCGGCATTAGTCCAGACGATGTCGTCAGGAATCGGGCTGGGCTCGGCAATGTCGTCAACCGTTGGTGCCAAATGCCGTCGGGCGCGCTCACGTTCGAGGCGCAATGCGGTCACCGCCGGCGACATGCTGGTCGGCTGGAGGGCTTGCGGTTCGTCCAACTCGATCTCGATGCTGCGGCGGTCGAAATGGGAGAACGGCCGCTGGAAATCGGTGTTGCGAATGCGGCTGAAGCCGTATTCCTGGTTGGGCATGAACAGCAGTTTCGGATCGAGCACGTCGCGCCAGGCCAGGAGGTCTTTCAGCCAGATGTTGTGGTGTTTGCGCGGGCCAAATTCCTTCTCGTCGATGAACACGATGTCGGCCCGCTTGCGCGTCACTTCACTGGCACGGTCATCATCGGATTCAATGCGCAGGGCGAAGCAGATGACAGTGTAAAAAAGCCCTACTACCACGATCGCAGCGATGTAGTCGCGTGCATAATGAGTGGGAAGTTGTGTTTTCTTTTCGTGGGTTGCCATACGGATACACCGGTTTTCCGACGCGCTACTGCCTATTGACTTCGGTAGGCACGATTACTTTCGAGGCGTACTTGCTGGCGATTGACATGATGCGAGCGATGTCGTTGTAAGTTGTGGACTTGTCGGCGCTGATGATGATGACCGGCTTACTCTCGCGCTCTTTCGACACCTCGATCAGCTTTGCCTTGAGCGCGTCCCAGTTCTCGACCGTCTGATCGTTGAACCATAGCTGGCCGTCCTTGGTGAAATAGATCACCATCTTGTCGGCGACCGTTTCGACTTCCTGCTCCTGGGTGTTCGGGAAACTCACGGTGATGCCCTCCTGGACGACCACCTTGTTGCCGATCAAGAAGAAAATCTGCAGCAGAAAAATCAGATCCAGAACAGCTGGTGCCGCCAGCAGAAAACCGTTCTGCGGTTTCAGGCGGCGCTTAAACATCGGCAACCTCCGTCTCGACCTTGGCAACATTGCCGTTGCCGCTCTCGCCGTTGTTCTCGATGCGGATATCATTCTCGATCAGGAAATGAATCATCTCCGCCGCCGCCTTCTCCATGTCCAGCACGATATTGTCGATCCGAGCCACGAAGTAGTTGTATGATGCGTTGGCGCCGATAGCCACAACCAGACCGGTGGCTGTGCTGATCAGCGCCGGCCATATACCGCCGGCCAGACTCGGCACGTCGACGAAGGTACCGGTGTTGCCCATGTCCTCGAACAGCTTGATGATGCCGATCACCGTGCCGAGCAGCCCCAGCAGGATGGAGGTCGCGGAAATGCCCGCCAGGCCGTGCACCCACTTCTCCAGCCGCGGGACTTCCGCCAGGCTCGAGTCCTGCACGGCCTGGCGCATTCGCGCCTCACCCTTGCCGCAGTTGAGGATTGCCGCCCGCAGGACGTGGGCGACCGGGCCCGGCGTCTCGTCACAGATGCTGACCGCCTCCAGGACGTTGCCGCGGCGCAGCACATTCATCACGCCTCGCATGAACTCCGGCACGTTGATCTGGGCCCGGTGAAAATGCAGGAGGCGGGCGATGACGATGACCAGGGCAAACGTGCCCAGGGCGAAAATGATCCACGTGACCTCACCGCCACGTTGCAGGATCTTGGTTATCAGGTCGGGCATGGTCGGTCAATGCCGAAAGGTGTTTAAGGTGTTTAAGGTGTTTGGTCTGGGTATCCGACACCGATTTAATATAAGCCTCGCCCCGAAGCTTTTGCCATGTGCGAAAATCGCAACATGACCAAATACTTTTGACGCCGTCGCCAGGCGGATGTTCGACGCGCCCCG
Organism: Lentisphaeria bacterium; assembly: GCA_030754995.1. Lineage (GTDB taxonomy): Bacteria > Verrucomicrobiota > Lentisphaeria > JABSQK01 > CAJWLW01 > CAJWLW01. The sequence goes on along the minus strand of JASLZG010000183.1, from coordinate 4,084 downwards.
GGCCGCATGTCAATGGGGCCGCCTTCTGCCTCCAAATGTGTCCCGAGCGCCCTTACCCGTCGGCGTCAAACGGCGTCGGCCGTAGACACAGGCGCGAAATGCAGTCGTTAAAGGTCTCGCGACCGCTGAGGATGTCGATCTCGACGCGCATCCACAGAACCGGCAGGTCTCGCCGGCCCAGCAGCGGGAAGCGCACCGCATCTTTCTCGGTCGTCAGGACCAGTTCCGCCCCTTTCTCATCTGCGGCGTTGATGAAATCGATGACCTCCTGCTGCGAATACCGGTGATGATCGGCGTAGCGCTCGAAATGAACGAGCTCGGCGCCGAAGTCGCGCAGAAAAGATTCGAAACTCTCGGGCGCCGCGATGGCGCAGATCGAGGCGATCCTCTTGCCCTTGAGGATTTCAAGCGACTGCCGGTCTCCGGAGTACAGATTCTGCAGGTACCGCGGCTTGTGCGTGCACTCGATAATCTCGGCCTGGTGATTGTGGCGCTTGATGAAACTCTTGAGATGGCGCAGGTGGCTGCCGCCGGTGGACTTCGTCAGGAAGATGTAGTCGGCGCGCCGCAGGTTCTTGATCGGCTCGCGCAACAGGCCGCGCGGCAGCAGGTGGTGATTGTCGAACGGTGCGGTTGCGTCGATCAGCAGGATGTTGAGCCGCGGCTTGAGAAACAGATACTGAAAGCCGTCGTCCAGTATCAGGGTGTCGACGTTGAATTTGTTGATGGCGTAGCGGCCGCTTTTGACCCGGTCCTTGTCAACCAGCACCACGACGTTGTCGAGGTTGCTGGCCAACATGTAGGGCTCGTCACCGGCCATCTCGGAGTTCAGCAGCAGGCGCTTGCCGTCGCTGACGACACGCGGCGGCACGTCGTCAGTCCGGCGAAGGCAGAAATCGACGAGACGCTCGAAAAACGGCTTGCTCTTGCTGCGGTAGCCGCGGCTCAGCACCGCCACCTTTCTGCCGTTCCGCGTCAGCACTCGCGAAAAAACCTCGACAACCGGCGTCTTGCCCGTACCGCCGACCGTCAGATTGCCGATGCTGACCACCAGGCAACCGAGCGTGCGCGGCCGCAGCATGCGCTGGTTGTACAGCGAAAGGCGCAGTTGCACAAGGTTGCGGTAGACCCGTGACAGCACGAACAACCCGGTCATCGCCAGGGCGTCCACGGGAGAGTGCCGGTCCTCACGGATGAGGTCGGTGAAATAGGTCTCGACGTTTTCGACAAAGTGACGAAATGTCATGGCAGCCGCCGGCCTGCAGGGGGGATGCTCACAGACCCGTGTACATGTCGTCGATCATCGCGTAGTCCAGAACTTCGTCGGGCCCGAACCACAGGGCCACTTCGCGTTCGGCATCCTCTGTATTGGCGCTGGCGTGGACCAGGTTGCAGAGGAACCGGTCGGATCCACGTTCCAGGGGCTGATGCGCATAGTCGCCACGGATCGTGCCCGGCAACGCACTGGCCGGCTCCGTATCGCCGACGAGTTGACGTACCTTGGCGATTGCCCCGGTGCCGCCCAGCACAAACACCAGGGCCGGGCCGACGGTGATGTACGCTTCCAGCGACGGGTAGAACGGTTTGTCGACGTGCTCGGCGTAGTGCGCCTTTGACTGCTCGTCGGTTGCCTGCACAAAGCGCATGGCGTGGATCTTCAGGCCGACCTTCTCGAAGCGGCTGATCAGGGTGCCCACCATGCGGCGCTGCACACCGTCCGGCTTGACGATTACCAAGGTCTTTTCGTACATGTTCGACTTCCCGTGGGGCCAGGGTGATAGAGATAATGATAGAGAAATGGTGAAGGAAAAGGCGGTAAGCTACGGCCGTGGCCCGGAATATCAAGGCAGTTGGATACAGTAGAGCCATGCCTGCTCTTTCCCGTTCTTGCCGACCTTGCATTGACCGGGTCGGCAGGCATTGTAGCGGCATGAACGACAACGAGTTCGAGGCGCTGCTCATGGCGCTGGCCGAACTGCTTGCCGTGCAGATCCGGGTGATCCCCGGCGAATGAGCGCCCCGCGGCAAAGCCCCGGTCAGGCAATCTCACGACGACGGCACGAGGCTCACGGGGCCGGAGCACGGTCGAATCCTGCTGAACCTACTTCGACGCGACAAAGAAGCTGTCGTGGACATGGCTGCGCACAATGATGTAGGCGCCCGGCATGGTTGGCACGTAGCTGGCGCCGAAGCTGGGATCGGCGGTTTCCATCATCAGCATGCACTGGGCAATGAAGCGCTGCCATTTCAGGGGTTCCTCGATATTGTCGAGACCAAAATAGGCGTGCACTCGGCCGCGATGCTTCCTGCCGTAGTTGCGTAGTTTGACGAAGAGCCCGAGACCGATGGTGTTGGCAAACACCGGCACGGGGGCGCTGGCGGAGGAGGTGGTTTCGTTCTGGTCGATTGTGCCGAAGGTCAGCGGGGCGCCGCGGACCCACAGAACCTGCTCCGCCAGGGAGCGGCTGAGGCGTACGCCGAAGGTGCTTTCCCAGAACATGATGTGACCGATCTTGCCGACCCCGCCGGTAAAGATGACGCCGGCGCCTTTGTTCATCAACCGATCGACTTTCTTCTCGTAACTGTGCAGGTGTTTGCCGGCGGCGAAGTTACGGTTCTTGATCGGAATCTGATGATCCGCGTCGAGCAGGTCGAAGAACTGTTCGGCCATGTCCTGGCGGAACGTGGTCATGTACGGATAATCCTTTTTCGCGATCATCTCGCCGTCTTGCGTCGCCCACTCGTCCATTGCGAAGGTATGTATCAGCGAGGTATCGACGGTGCCGAGCTTGTTGATCAGCTGGGCGATGATCGGGTACTGCCCCATGGGCCCGACCGGCGTGATCCAGATGACCGGGCGCCCGGCTGAGGTATGCTCCGCCAGGCGGTTGAAAATGTTGATCGCCATCGTCGAGTTGTGCATCTCCAGCGAATCCACGATCTCGACGCCGAAGTCGGTGTGCCAGTGTTTCTTGCGCTTGAGTAGATCCCTTGGTGTCGGCGGCTTGGTGCGGACGCGGTCCCGCACGGCCTGCACGGTGCCAGAGTACTCGGCGGGGTGGCCGATATACGATTTCGAGCGCCCGGCCTTCTGCTGATTCTTGTCGACAATGGCCTGCAGTTTCTTGGTGGCTTCGGGGATATTGGTCTCTATCATGGCGGTCTCCTTATCTGTCTTCAGGGTGCACGTGGTTATCGTAATCCCACTCGTAATTTCAACTCTGGACCCGGCGGTTCATGAGATCACAAACTCAAAATAAGGGTATGCACGTGTCTGTGCAAGGATCATTCCTCGTGCTTTTCCTCAATTCCGTTGCCGGCCGGCGGCGGTCGCCAGTAGGCGCGCAGCACCAGCTCCGCCAGCTTCGACTGGGGTGAGTAGTGCGGCTCGTCGGGGAACGGCGGGCGATTGGCGCTCCAGCTCCACCAGAACATGCCGGCAAGCCAGTCGTGGCGTGTAAACACCTCGAGCACGGCATGATAGCAGGCGGCCTGCTCGAGGTTGTCGAGCTCGGCGCGGTTGCCGGACCAGTACCAGGGCCGGACGTTGGCGCCGTCCTGGTTGTTGAAGCCGACCTCGGTGAAAATAATCGGCCGCCTCCGGTCACTGGCGAATTCCTCCAGGCGCTCGGCCCAGCCCTCGTAGCCCGCGATGATCTCGCGCAGTCCGGCATGCTTGTCGCGCGTTGCCTCGAAATAAGCATCGATGCCGATGTAATCGAGAGCGTCCCAGAAACGCACGACATAGAAATTGTCGTGCAGCGCGGCGTACGTGAGCTTGCCCTTGTAGCCGCGGTCGCGGACATTGGAGATCAGGATCTTCCACTCACGGGTGTAGCGCACCATCTTCTTCAGCTCGACCCCGACACAAAAAATCTCAACCTGCTCGGCGATTGCCAGATCGACGTATGGCATGAGGAAAGAGGTGTAGCTGGTGAACCAGGCTTTGACGTCCTTTTTGGTCGGCTTGATGAGGCCGCGCCACATGTGGTCGTCCTTTGCCTCGATCGCCAGGTTGAGGTGGGGCTTGAGCATGACCTGCAGACCGGCGTCGCGGGCGGCGTGGATGACGGTGCGTATTTCG
>JASLZG010000182.1 GCA_030754995.1 Lentisphaeria bacterium | reverse complement strand
TCGGTCGAAGTGGCTGGCGACCGGCCTGATGGCGAAGAAATCCCGCGGTTGATCGGCTATCGGCCGCGGGTTTCTTTCTCTTATGATTTTTTTGCAGGCGAGAGAGAACAATGTCAGTCGAGGGTCGGTCGAAGTGGCTGGCGACCGGCCTGATGGCGAAGAAATCCCGCGGTTGATCGGCTATCGGCCGCGGGTTTCTTTTGAACCCGGCTAATTGACGCGAAAAGCCGGAGGCGCGCCCATCCTTGAGCGCCTGTCCAACCACACGGTACCGGCGCATTTTTTGCACCGCTGAATACCAAGCGCCGCCCCTGCGGGCCGAGACCACGAGCTTGGCGGACGGCAGGCGTCTTTCGAGCCGCAGCTTGCCGCGGCTAATACTGACGATAATATCGCGCCGGGCTGGGCGGCTGGCGATGCGGCACCCAGTAGGTGTTCATCTTGCGGCGGGTCAGGGTCAATGGGTCGCGGTCGGTAAGGCGCATAAGGACAGCGATCAGCGAGAAGCAACAGTAGAAAAAGACAATGAGGATCGTGTTCGTCACGACAAAGCCGATGCAGGCGCCGAAGAAGTACCAGACATAATAGATCGGCCGGCATATTTTCGGCAGGGACGCCGTCAGCAGGCCAAGAACCAGGACGGCCAAGAAGATAAAAGCAAGCACCTTGGCCAGATTCTGGAACCGGTCAACCGTTTCCCAAAGGACGTACATGAGCGCCACTACCGAGATGCCGCCGATCGCCAGGGTAGCACCGAACTTGCGTAATTCTCCGGGATTCGGCTGCCAGTTTATCTCTTTGAAAGGATTGATCATTTGAGATAACCTACAGTAGCTGACCGTACCTGCAACCGGAGGATTCCGGTCGGTCCGTTGCGTCACGGCATGGCCCGGCACCTCGCCGCGCCGCCAGGCATCAAACCGCCGGCCAGTCGATACGGAAACGCAGCGTGATAACAATTAATCTCACTGGACACACGTTGATCGCACAATTGGCCGAGGGCGACGGTCATAAAAGCCGGTAACGTTTGCTGCCACCTGTATCTTGAATTCGTTCGGTCCACAAATCAATTTGTCGTATGACTATTGCGTTCTGGAAAATGCACGGGGCCGGCAACGACTTTATCGTTGTCGATGACCGTGACGAGACGTTCCCGGCAGGTGACCGGCACTGGCTGCAGGCGGTCGCGCACCGTAACACCGGCATCGGCTGTGACGGGTTCATTCTCGTGCAGAATTCGGATGCAGCGGATTTCCGCATGCGCTTCCTCAACTCCGACGGCAGTGAAGTCGCGATGTGCGGCAACGGCGCCCGCTGCGTTGCCCGGTTCGCCGCCCGCCGCGGCATCTCCGCGGCCAGGATGTCGTTCGACACCGCCGCCGGCACGTTGCATGCCGAGGTGCTCGAGGATGACCAGGTTTGCCTGCAGATGACCGATCCCTTCGACTGGCGACTCGAACGATCTTTCGAGATCAGCGAGCAGATGAAAGTCTACGATTTCGTGAATACCGGGGTGCCGCACGTCGTCATAAAAGTGGATGCCCTGGACCTGGACGTGCTGGCATACGGCACGGCGATCCGCCATCACGCGGATTTCCAGCCGGACGGCACCAACGCCAACTTCATCACCTGCAGCGGCCCGCAGTCGCTGAACCTGCGAACCTATGAGCGCGGCGTCGAGAACGAAACGCTGGCCTGCGGCACCGGCGTCGTTGCGGCAGCGCTGGTCGCTGCCCAACGCGGCTGGGTGTCACCGCCGGTCGCCGTGTGTTGTGCCAGTGGCGACAAACAGACTGTAGATTTCAACCTGAACGCAGAAGGCGCCCGGGACGTCACGCTCACCGGACCGGCCGTCTTCATATTCGAAGGCACAGTTGAATATGACGGGTAAGCTGAAACAATCTCTGCTGATCGCGGTGTTCGCACTCGCCACGGTCGCCGCCGCCCTCGAACCGCGCGAGGCCGAGGTCGACGAGTCCGTAGAGCTGGAAGCGCATGCGGCAATCGCCCGCGCCGTCAACTTTCTCGTCAACCAACAGGCTCACAACGGCTCCTGGTCCGACGACCCGGCAGTCACCGCGCTGGTGATTGCGGCAATAGTGCAATGCGCCGAGGAACCGCCGGAAAAGGCGTTGCAGCACGGCATAGGATTTATTGCTGACCAGGCGCGGGACAACGGTTCAATCGCCGGCGCCGGCCAGACCGGCAATGCGGCCGCCCTGTCGACGGTGGCAGGCGCCATCGCCCTGATGGTCGTCGATGCCGAAGCCCATGGTGCGGTCATCGAGAGCGCCCTGAAAAAAGTCTCGACACCAGACTATGCCGGCAACATGCAGGTGTTGTTCTGGCTGACCGAAGCAGCGCAGGTGGCGAAGATGCTCGATCAGGAAAACCGGTTGGCGATGCCCGACTACGTCGGCAAGCTGATCAAGCGCTGTCAGCATCACAATCCCTCTTCCGATCTGCATGGGCGAATTTTTTGCGAAAGCACTGACGGCGGCGATCCGGATGGATTGTCCGGTACGCGGACGGCCTACGGCATCGCCTGCCTGTTCCGCGCCGGCGGCGATCGCAGAGACCCGGAGGTCGCTGCGGCGGTGATCTCCCTCAATCGCTCCTTTTTCACGCTCGATGAATATCCGCACGCCCGTTCGAAGGCGCTGTACACCTTTTATCACGCCTATGCCACTGCCCATAACCTGCTGGACGACCAGTATCGAAAGCTCACCGAGCGCCCGCCGAAGTGGCGTAAAGAGTTGATCGAAGTACTGATGGCGCAGCAGCTCGGAAACGGCCAGTGGCGGCATCGCAAAGGCTCGGATGAGCGCGACCCCAACTGGGCCACCGCTCACGCCCTGCTCACCCTGCGCCTGGCGCTCGATTGACCACAATTCCCCAGTTGCCGCTTCGGCGTTCAGCGTTCGCCGTTCCTTCTATTCGTTCTCCCATCGCCCGGCCCGAGGCGCAGGCAAGCTGGCCGGGCCCGCGCTCGGCCAAGCCGGTCGCCAGCCAGCGGCACAACGGCCCTGACGGCATCATGACCTACAGGCTTGCCGAATTCGACCCGGCCGTCGCGGCGTCCTTCGGAAACGGCCCGTATCGCAGTAGCGCCACCTTTCCCGAACCAAGGCGCACTGACGCAAAAGACCGTCCCTGACCTGTTGCGGTTCGGGATTGGGTCGGTAGTGTAAAACCCTTCCAATAAACCGAAACCCTGCCACCGTGACACCATGACAACTACCACCCTGCCGCCCGAACTCCTGGATCGCCTGAAATCCTTCGACACTGCAACGATCAGCAACGCCATCGAGCACTTCAAACTGCGCGACCAGGCCACGGGCTACACCAACAACGAGACCCGTTGTCAGTTCCCGGATATCCAGCCGATGGTCGGCTACGCGATTACTTGCACGGGAGATACATCCTGTCCCAATGACTCCCGGCCGTCGAACATCGACAAGCTCGTCGAGGTCATCGACGCCGCCCCCAAGCCTTCGGTAATTGTCGTGCAGCACACCGGACATGACCGGTCGCGCAGCTGTTTCATCGGCGACATGTTTTCTTCCATGGCCAGCAAGCTCGGCAGTGTCGGGTTCGTGACCGACGCCAATGTCCGGGACCTGCCCGGCATCGCCAAGCGGACGCCCGGGTATCAGGTGTTTTCGGCCGGCACCGTCGCCTCGCACGGATGGGCGGTGTTTTTCGACTTCAACATCGAAGTGACCGTCGCCGGCCTGACGATTGCGCCCGGCGACCTGCTGCACGGCGACGGCAACGGCTTGATCTCGGTACCGATCGCCGCGGCCGCGGCAATCGCCGACCGGGCGGCAGAGGTGGTCGAAGCCGAGAAGGAGATGTTCGCTTTCCTCGACGGTGACGATTTCACCATCGACGAATTGAAAAAACGTTTCTTACCGCATGAATGATGAACTCACAGCCAAAGTGCCCGGCGTCGAAATTCACACGCTGACGGACGAGCAGTCCAGCCACCTGGTCGTCGCCGACGGCCGCAGCGTGCTGATCGACTGTCACTCACCGCGCGTCAAGGACTGGATCCGCCGGCAGCAGCTTCCGATGCCGGAACTCATCCTGCATACACACGTGCAGCCGGAACATTGCCGCGAGGCCGCCACCTTTCCAAAAGCCAGAATCATGGTGCACAAGGAACTGCGCGAACTGGCAGCGGACCAAATCGGTTACGAGGACGCCACGAAGACGACCTGGGAAAATCCACAGGACTGGCCGGTCACCATGGGCCGTGAAAAGTACGGGATCGGCGGTGCCGTCACGGTCCTGCCGCCGGAGGAACCGCTGAAAGTCGCCGACACCTTCACCGCCGGCGACCGCATCGCCTGGCAGTCGCACGAGTTCGAAGTGATCGACCTGCCGGGGCACAGCCGGCACCATGTCGGTTTCGTGCTGCACCAGCCGACAGGTGATCCGCTTTGTGTGTTTACCGGCGACCTGTTCTGTGACGGGGCGTTGGTTGTGAATGTGTACGACCTCGAATTCGCCTACTGCACAACCACATTGCCGGAACTCCCGGGTACGCTGAGGGACCTGGCGTCGCGGCCGGCGCAGTTGTACCTGCCGGCGACCGGCCCGGTGATGCACGACGGCCCGGACCGGGCACGCCGGCTGGCTGACAAGATCGATGTCTACGAAGAGGCATTGACCTGGGCCTCCGGCACCTACGAGCCGGCACCGAAACCCGAGGGTGATGCCATCGGGCGTTATCGCCGGCGAGCCGAAGGCGTCTACCAGCTCGCCAACGGCGGCGGCAACTGCATCATGTTCATCGACGACCAGGGCCGCGGCCTGATCGTCGACCCCGGCCCCTGCGACTTCGGCTCGAAGACGGCCGAAGAGGATTTCATCGCCGACCTCGAGCGCTTCGAAAACGATTGCGGACTCCGCAATGTTGAAGTCGCACTGCTGACCCATTTCCACGGTGATCATTTCGACATGATGCCGCTGCTGCAGGAGCGCTATCCGACCTGCCGCGTCGCCGCCTTGGACCTCGTAGCGCGCGTTGTCCAGGCGCCGCACGAGTATCCGTATGCCTGCCGGATGCCATGGTACAACGTCGGCTTCGACGCCATCAAAGTCGATCATGTCCTGACCGAAAAGCAGCCGTACCATTGGCACGACATCGAAATCCTGTCACGCCATCTGCCGGGACACTGCTACGCGCATGCAGTGTATTTCCTGAGCTTCGGCGGGCAGCGGATCGCGCTCACCGGGGACACCATTCAATCCCACGGCGACTCGGTCAGTGTCGAGTACATCATCGCCAACCACAGCGCACCCGATGACAACGATGGCATTCTCAAGGCCTACCGGACGATGGTCACACACGAAGTCGATATCAACATCGGCGGCCACGGATCCCACTTCCTCGGGTGCAATGCGATGTACGAAGAGTCGCTGCGCCGCATCGAACACGCCCTGCCCCTGCTCGAGGCACTGGTACCGGACGGTGATATACCACGGGCGTTCCTGCGGCCCTGGCTGGTTGGACAAAGGCCGTAAACGGCTGGATTGACAAGGGGCCAAGGCAATTTTTCACCGCTCAGTCGCCGGTCAGAATACCGTCTTCGCGCCGACGCTCACGAACTCTTTCCGCAACAGGTTCGTGGCCGCGCGGGAACAGGTGCCCTTCGTCATCGGGCAGAAAGAACCCGGCAACGGTCACCGCAGATAACATCTAGAACGCTGACGTGGCATCGATGTTGTCCGGTCGCTCACCGATCACGGCAAACCGTTCAGGCAGCATGGAAACTTTCTCAACCGGACTCGCGACTCTCCCGAATCTTCACCGCCACTTCAACGAGCGGCGCGCACCACAACGAATCTTTGCGGTCCGCGATGTATTCGCACAACTGGCGAAAATCACGCTCGGCGGTCGACAATTGGTTGCCGCTGATGTCGTGAAAAACGAAAACCACCCAGTGTCCCTGCCGGATCGCCAGTTCTTCGACCAGCCCGATCATTTCGTCGGCGGTCATGCGTTCGCAGGCCAGCCCGCCAATGCAGGCAATGTCCACCCGGTCGGGCAGATTTCCGAAGCCGTACTGATCCGCGCCACGCCCGGCGGCGAACATGCCGTTGACCAGCGGGATGTAGCTCTGCCGCCGGGAACCGGTGCCGACGTCGGTGTGATAACACGGATAGCAGAACGTCCAGGCTTCCTGGTGCGGGGCGATCTGCTCGAGGCGTGCCTGCGCTTCGCGAATGTCACGTTCCATGTCGTCGAGTGTCAGCTCATCATAACAGGCCGTGGAGACCGCGTAGAGATTGCCGGGTGCCGGGTGTGATACCGTGTGGTTGCCGATCTCGTGGCCGCTGCGGGCAACGTCACACCAGGGCTCGAGCCGTTCGCGCCAGTCGTCGCCGCTGGGGACGAGATAGAACGTTCCGCGCAGGTCGAGACGATCCATGACCGGCACGGCATGCTCGAGCTGGGTCGGCCGGCCGTCATCGAACGTCAGGGAAACAGCACCATGCTGTGGCGCAAATGGTTCCACGTTGTCACCTTTCCCCCTGGACACGGTCGGGCCGGCTTTGTCCCAATCCCATCGGCAGGGTGTTGTAGTTGATCTCGAGGCGCACGGTGTAGAGCGTGAACGGCGGGGCGATGTCATCCGGACGCTCGAGCAGAACCAGGTTCACTTCGTTGTCGCCCTCCCGGATCCAATCACCGCCGGTAAGGTCAAACGCCGCTTCCATGTCGCCGTGCATCCCGTTCCAGTTAAACGGGTACTGCCTGCTGACGCTCCATTTGGCGCTGCTGACCAGCACCTCTTTACGGTTGACGAGCAGCCGCAGCTTCTCATGGCCGGTCATGTTCAGCAGGTCGAGACGCAGGACGATCGAGGCCAGGACGCGGTCGCGTCGTGCCGCTTCAATGTCATCGCTGATCGGTACACGGACGATGACTCCGGGGCCGTCCCCTTTCGGCACATCGACCGGGACCTGACGCGGATGCCAGGTCTCATAGTCCACCCCAAAGAAGCGCGACTGACTCGACACCGCAACACCGGCAATCATGTACAGCTTGTTCTTGCGGGCCACGGTTGCCGGATCGCCGCATTCGGAGTACAGGCACATGTCGTCAACCCGGTTTTCGATGATGTGATGGTGGAAGTTGAATATGTTGACCCCGTCGACGCCGTCGCGCCAGGCGTTGGCGACACCGGCACGCACGGCTTCCCTGGGCGGCGGCCGGAAGCGGCCCGGCCCGACACCTTCAGAAACGTTCCCATAGATCCTGGTTTCCGTACCCCGCGCCAGCTCGACGAACGTCCTGTACGGCAACTCACACGTGGTGTCGTAATAGACGGTCGGCGTCAGCATATTCACGAGACCTTCGCGGATCCACGTCTCGACGTCGAGCCCGGTTCCCTGGCAGGCCCCGAGCGTGCCCGGGACACGCGCCGCAAAGCCCAGCGGCCGGCCGCGCTGCCCACCGATGTCGTCCAGCAGCTCGCGGATCTCGCGCATGTAATCGTTCAGGATGGCGGCGCCATTGCCGGCATCCGCTTTCGTGAAATTGTGGCAGTTGTCGCGCGTGAAGTCCCATTCGAAGCCATCGACGTCGTAGCGGCTGCAAAGGTCAGCGACCAGTGCCTTGCGATGTTCGCGCACGACCGGCAATGCGAAGTTCAGGTGGCGGCATGCCGGCACCACACCGTCCGGCCCCGGCGCATGAATCTCGGCCGCGCAGTCGTCGCCGATGAAGCAGTCCGGATTTTCGGCGCCGAAACGGCTGCGCGGCCCGTACTCCGGCGGATGCCCGTCATTGAACCGCATCGATCCCCAGAACGGCTTGCCTTGTGCATGAGCCGCAGCGATGACCATCTGCCACGGGTCCCCGGGCATCTCCAGCAATGCCGCACGGTTATGCATACAGCGCCACACATGGCAGCTGGCCAGCGACGCCGGCACGACCGGTTCGGCGTCGGCAATGTCGCAGTGGAACAGCGGCACGCAATCGCCGCACGTGAACATGTGATGGACGATGCCGTCGACCTGGGTGCCGACGGTGACGCCGAGGATTTCGTGGACGAACTGATCGATCGACACCGGCGGCGTTGTCCACATCAGATGTGAACCGTCGTGGTTCAGGAAGAAGCGGGGTGGTTGGGGCATGATTCGTGAGTCGGGATTGGGGATTCGCAACGCAGGATTTTTTCAGACCTATCCGAACTGTATAGCGACCAAACGGCGGCGCAAGCCTGCAATGATCGCAACGATACAACTCCAATCGCTCCCGGCTCCCACAAAGCCATTGTAATGTGAGTGTGATTGCGACTGGTCAAGGACATCCGGCGGTGAGCCGATCCCCTTCTATTGTTGGTTTGGCGGTAATAGTTTGCCCAATAGTGTAGGTTACTGCCATGAAACTGTTCGCCGCCGTACTGATCGTCTCCGGCATCGCCGGTGGTTGTCTGTCCATTCCGGGAATGGGCAGAGAGCCGGCGGGCCTCGTGACCTTTCTCCAGGCCCGCGACCGCAACCACGTCCATGTCGCCCTGGTTACGCTGCAGACCAATGATTATGAGGTCTCGGACGACATCGACTTCAAACAGCCATACGCGCAGTCAAAGCCACATATCAACGCGCTCATCGCCAAGGTCGAAAGGCTCGACCCCAAGGCGCGCCGGCAGATAGAGGGGTCGTTCCGCCGGCACCTGCGGATTTACAATCCGATGTTCAAGCCGATGAAGTGGAAGTGAGCGTGCCCGTCGTGGCATGCCGATCGTCTCAAGACCCTGCAAAAACACCACATTGGCACCGGCATGGCCGCCTGGCTGGAGATGAAGTTCGGCAAGAAGTAGGTCCGTTGTGGCAGCGCCGGTTCGGACGTGTAAGCGACCATGCCGTATCGGTGCATGGCGCGCCGGCAAGGGCCCATGGATTGAACGTCTTGATCAAGAAGAAAGCGGGAGGCGGGTTCCACACTCAAGAGCCGCCGCCCACACTCAACCGCCCTGCTCTTCCTGGTATCCATCCGGGCAATCCTTCCGCACCACCATACGCACACCTGCGGAGATGGCGTCCAGCCGCTCGAGATCGTCGCCGGTAAGCGCCACCTCGCCGACGCCCAAGGCATCGTCCACGTAGGCTGGCGTGTCGGCGCCGATGATCACCGCCGTGATCCCGGGACGGCTGAGGCACCAGGCCATGGCCACTTCGGTGGGGCTGCTGCCGTGCTGTTCGGCAATCTGCGTGACCGCATCGATCACCGCACCGGTCCGCCGCGTCATGGCGGCGCGGAAGTTGTACGGACCGCGTTCCCAGGAACTGCCCGCCGGCGGCGGCTGGCCGTAGCGATAACGACCGGAAAGCAGGCCGATGGCTGTCGCGGCATAGACGGTGACGCCGATGCCGCGGCCGGCGCAGTACGGAATGATCTCATCCTCGCAACGCCGATCCAGCAGGTTGAACAGCAACTGGTGGCAACGATACGGCGCATACCCCTTCCGGTCGCACAGCACCAGCGACTCGCCGAGGCGCCAGCCTTCGAAATTGCTGCAGCCGGGAAAACGCACCTTGCCCTGCTGCACGAGGTCGTGCATGGCACGGAGAGTTTCCTCGGTTGCGGCCGCGGAGTCGGGAAAATGGCAGAGGTAGAAATCGATGTAATCGGTATTCAGCCGCTTGAGGCTGCCCTCCACGGCCAGCATGATCGCCTCATGTGAAAGCCCCTGTGCCGATGGCTGGTCCGGCGACGGCGAGCCGACCTTGGTGGTCACGATGAACTGATCACGCCGGCCGCCAATGGCTTTGCCGAGAATCTCCTCTGATAATCCGTCGCGATAGATATTGGCGACGTCGAAAAAGTTGATGCCGCGGTCCGCAGCATAGT